>UQQY01000156.1 GCA_900543295.1 uncultured Oscillospiraceae bacterium
GCAGCAACAGCTTGTTTTGCACGATGGGCTCCGGCGGACCGTATTCCGATGAGGTCTGGAGCTCGCATTTTGGCGTGCCTGTTGTCTCAAACCGCGTATCGGATACGGTTGTCACCACTGATTCAGCGCGGGGCGGTATGATGGTGGTCAATTCAAAAACGCAGCATCCCGACGAGTGTATTGCGTTTCTCACCCTGCTGAATACAGATGCAGACGTGCGCAATCTTTTGAATTATGGGATAGAAGGTACGCATTATGAGCTGAACGGAGATAGGCAGGTGGTGACGCTTTCCGCTGATTATGCCGGCGTGCAGTACACACAGGGGAATTGGTTTATCCTCAACACGATTGCAGGAGAACCGCTTGATAAATGGGATATTTACCGCAAGTTCAACGATTCCTGCACCCGCTCGGTTCTGCTTGGCTTTTCGCCTGACCTTACCCCGATTTCTGCGGAATATGAGGCGGTTTCCGCCATTTGCCAGCAGTATCTTGCCGGTATCATGACAGGAACAGTCGATCCGGAAGTGTATCTTCCGATTTTTAACCGGCAGCTAAAGGCTGCGGGAATGGATAAAATGCAGACAATCCTGCAGCAGCAGGTGAACGGCTGGCTGGCGCAAAAGAATCGATAAATCTCGAAAACAGATTGTATCGGAACAGGCTCAGAACAGCGAATCAGTAAAAAGCAAGCGCCCCGAAAACCAGTTTTCGGGGCGCTTGTCTGAGAAAAAATATTTTGTGAAAGCTGTCAATACAGTTTTCCCTGCTTTATACTGTTACGGTATCTTTATCTTATATATTTCGCCGTTTTGTTTAAATGCCGTTTTCGTCCCTGCTTTTTAAAGGCATCCATATGCTCTAAGATAGCAAAACGGAAAGGAAGACAAGGTTTTTTTACCAGCGATCATGCGCTGCATTTTAATGAATATCCTTTTTCGTGTACTTCAGATAAGCAATTATGATTCCGGCAATTCCTATGACCGCGCCAACGGAAACCATTACGCCGTTCAGTCTGCCATTCGACACAATGTCGGCGCCCTCACAATATCCAAACGGCGTTATGTATTTCAAAAACGCAGCGACATCAGCAATGTTTGCAATCAGGTTCAGAAAATACATCACTGTGGCAATGCCAAGTCCTAAACCCGCACTGCCTTTGCGAAGGAATGCCGAAATACCAAAGC
The DNA here is from genome assembly GCA_900543295.1 of uncultured Oscillospiraceae bacterium. Taxonomy (GTDB): domain Bacteria; phylum Bacillota; class Clostridia; order Oscillospirales; family Ruminococcaceae; genus Paludihabitans. Next base: position 1,188 of record UQQY01000156.1, read on the forward strand.
AGATTCCACTAAGTTCGAGCTGGAGCAGGTAATAAGCGAGATGCAATAAACTGATTTCTTTTAGGGGAACTGTCTCACCAACAGCAGCTATAGAACCGACAGAAAGAGCATAGATAATAATATTCAAGACTGTAATCTGGATCAGTACAGCAATCAGCTTTTCCGTAATAATCCTTTTGCGGCCGACAGGATGGGTCAGCAGAAATTCCGCAGTTTTGTCTTTTTCTTCTTTGCTGAGAATACCTACCGCACAAAGAGCCGCATAAAATGCACCGCCGAGTCCCAAAATATTGCCGCACTCAACGGCATAAAAACCGATAAGCGTTCCAAAGTTCAAACGATCCATACCGAACGCCTCAGTAAAAGAACCCATGGAAGAAAATATATTGTTAACATTGTCTATCTGCCCCTTCATTTCCGGAAACAGAAAAACGCAGATCGCAAGAAGAAATCCGATAGACGCCGTCCATATCAAAAGCGAAGTTTTGCCCTGTCTCAATTCGTGCCTTACAAGCGTCATACCGTCTCGCCGTCCTTTTCATAATAATGCAGGAATACCTCTTCTAGGGTCGGCTCCGTAACCGTAAGGTCATTTACCTGTCCGGATGATAGCGCGCGGAGCAGGCTGTTCATGTCGCCGTTGTAAAGAAAGCTGAGCGAGTTTTCTGAAGCTTTCCTGTCTCGAACGCCACTCAGACGCTCTAAGTTAACGGTACCTTGAACCGTAATGCGCTTTGCACTTGTTTTTGAGAGGTCATCCACACTATTGCATACAATGATCCGACCATCACGGATAATCGCTGCACGGGTGCAGTTGCGCTGAATTTCAGAGAGAACATGGCTGGATAAGAGGATCGTTGCGCCCTCCTTGTTTCTTTCCCGCAGAATGTCAAAAAATTCTTTTTGCATCAGCGGATCTAACCCGCCGGTGGGCTCGTCCAGTACCAGTAAGTCCGGTCTGTGCTGTAAAGCACAGACAATGGCGACCTTCTTTCTGTTACCAAAGGACAAATCATCGATCTTTCGAGCTGGATCAAGCTGCAAGCGCTCACAGAGTAATTTTGATTCAGCAGTGCAATCCTTTCTGCGCAGATCGGCAGACAGCTTCAATACATCTTTCCCTTTCATTCCCTGGTAAAACAAAGCTTCTGAGGGAAGATAGCCGATCTTCTGCAAAATGGATTCCTTTTCTTTTGTGACGTCTTTCCCAAATATCATTGCGCGTCCTGAGGTGGGGGCAATCAGCCCAAGCAATGTTCGGATTGTCGTGGACTTTCCTGCGCCGTTTGGTCCGATGAAGCCAAAGAATTCGCCTTGTGCTACCGTCAGATCAAGGTCAATGATACCTCTTGCCTTACCATAATATTTCGTAAGCTTTGTCGTTTTAATGATTTCCATATTCCATCACTTCTTCTGAAGATAAATACTCTTCCAAAAATTCAGGAGCTTTGAAAAATCCTTTTCCATCTGTTCCATATCCACATTGCCTCGCTGAACCATCTCCCAAAGATAGCCCTCCGACGCCAAATACATTTCACGGTACATCATCGGAATATCCAATCCGGGGATAAACTGTTTTGGATCCATATTCACTCGTGTTTTATCCGCTTTCAGATTAAAGTATTTGTGGTAGCTTTCCTGAACGGCGGCGGAAATATCTGTATCTTTTTCATAAAAAGCCTTGATGGTAAAGTTTGCCATATCGGGATAGAGACGAATGATTTCCATTTTAGCGCGCATCCCTTTTTCCATACTTTCAAACAGGTCTTTTTGTTCGTAGCAGCCGTATTCTGTCAAAAACTCGATAGTTGTCTCTGCACATTTGTCCCACAAAAACATATACAGATCTTTTTTGTTGTGAAAATAGTGAAATAATAAGGATTTGCTGATTCCGGCGGCATCCGCAATCTCACTCATAGGGCTGTTTTTATAAGAATTTTGGGAAAATACCCGATATCCTGCGTTTATGATGGCCTGCTGCCTTTCTGCGGGCAGGGAAAAGAATCTTTCGTTCATAGCATAGCCTCCGTTAACCGATTCGGTCAAATATATTTTAAATCCATTGACCGATTTTGAGAAGGCCGTTTCAGAGAAATTACTTGAATACAAATTCTACATATCATTCCTTGTATGGCGCATTATCATCTGCTTTTCTTTTTCATCCGGAGCAGCACAGGCAGGGGAAGATTTTGCTCCCCAAGAAGCTGCGCCGCCTCCTTACAGGAGATGTTTGGCACAATGTGGCGTTTATGCCCTTCCGAAAAGGTGTAAAATACTAAATCGCAGCAGCCGGAGGCCAGTTGAAAGACGCTCTGTCTCACATCAATCCGCACGATTCGTTCCGTCGGCACGATAACCGTTTTAAAGCGGTATCCATAAGAATAACGCAGGGTGAAAACATGTCCCTTTACGCCAATACCGGTATGAAAAAATGAAACGATTTTGACAAGCAGAAACCAGACACAGGGAATCAGCGCCATGATGCCAAGATACAGAATAATGCTGTGCATGGAGGGAAACAGCCGCCACGCTCCCATACACAGAATAGAAACCGCCGTAATCAGAACCAGCGGCGGAATCAGAAATCGCGAAAGATAGCGAAGTCTGGGCTTTAATTTCGGTTTGCACAAAGGAAATTCCGGAAGCAAAAGGGCAAGATTCCCTCGTAGCTCCGCCTTGTCGCAGGAGGGCATTAAAACCGAAAGCTCATCCTTTTTCTTGCCGTATCCATTCGCATGAATAAACGCACTATACAGTCCCAGCGTTTTGGTGAGCAGGTTCTGCTGTGTTTCGACCAGATTGATGCGTTCTACGGTAATATCAAAAATGCGGCGTGTAAAGAGGCCGCTGCGGATTTCGAGCGAACCGCCCTGTCTTACGGCGGAAAAGCGGAGATGACGCACCAGATTGCGCAAAAAAGAAATCAACCATCCGCCGAGAATCGTGAAGGCGAGAATTGCGGCGGCCGGCGGAATACCGAAGGCAAGAAGCTGCATGATCGTTGTGATCTGCGTCATCAGCTCCCGTTCAAAGCTTTTGCCAAGCACCTTTCCTATTCCGGATAGAAACGTTGCGGAGAATAAAACGCCGGTCAGAGAGTTCGACGCAATAAAGGAGAGCACGGCAATGTTTAGATTGCTCGGCAGATAGACGCGCCGAATTTCCTCATTGCTCCAAAACGGCGTACGGCATTGCTTTAAAAAAGGAAGAAACTCTTTTCGCTGAACTGTCATCGAAAAATCGGCCTCTCTCGCAAAACCACCGTCCGTATCGGCGGAGAGGTGCACCGCATGAATCGGTATCAGATACCAGGGCGCTTCTGCGGAAGTGACAGATAATCGTTTATAGGGAATGTAACGCTCCCTGGATAAGAATATTCCCTGCCGCACTCGGATACCGTGCGGCTCCAGGCGGTAGGTCATGCGATACCAGCGCAGCATACCCAGCCCGATGATGAGCAGGACAGTTAAAATATCAAACCATGCGCCGGCCAGCCAGTCATAAAGCCGATCCATAGTGAACAGCAGAGAATATGCCGCACGCAGCAATGGGAAGATCAACAGCCCCAGAAAGCGTGCGGTGGATAAGAAGATGTCGATGGGATGCGCGTGCCGGTAACGGTTCATACAAGCGCCTCCGTCAGCTCAGCAGCCAGTTTTTCCGCTTCTTCCCGTTTTAATAGATGATAAGAAAGCGTGCCGCCCGCCGCGTGCACCGTCAGCGTAGACAAACCGAAAAGCGTGGAAAGCGGGCTGCGGGTCAATGTGACGAAAGCGATGCGGCTGCGGTATAAAATCCGGCTTTTTGGGAGTAATACGCCGCTGTGCGATAAAAGCTCCCGCTCCGATACACGGT
>UQQY01000157.1 GCA_900543295.1 uncultured Oscillospiraceae bacterium
ACCAATGATTTCTAACGCATAGGGCAATAATCGTTCCCCTGCTTGTGTCAATTTTATCTGTTTTCCGATTCGTTCAAATAACTGCGTATGCAGTTCGGATTCTAATTGTTTAATCTGCATGGTAACAGCAGACTGTGAATAACCTAATTGCTCTGCTGTTTTAGAAAAATTTTGAATTTCTGCAATTCGTACAAAAGTTATGAGATTCCGTATTTCCATTTTCATTGCTCCTAAATTCAAAAATATTGAACGATATTATAAATATTATGAATTTTACAAATAGATATTTTTATGATACCCTTGCAGATGGGAAAAGTCAAGAAAACTATTAAAATCAGAAATGTTATTGATACAGTGCTTTTCCGAAAATCTCTCTTACGGAAAGTGAAGGAAAAATTGTGAACCATAAAACAAAAGAACAAAATGATCAAATCAGAGTTTTAATGAAAGAATTTATTTCACTGGCAGTTGATTTTTATAACCATTTAGATACATATTCTGTTTCCCGTTCTGTCAGTAAGGAAACGCTTGAAGCTTTGAAAAATCAAACGATTCCTGTGTACGGTCGCCCACTTCAGGAGGTATACACGGAAATGCTGCAAAAGATTTACGCAAATACGCTTCTGGCACAGCATCCCCGCAGCTTTTCTTGCATTCCCTCCACCGCCTCTTTGCTCTCATGGATGGGGGATGTTATGACAAACGCCTATAATCCTCATGCAAGTTGTGAAATCAATGCCCCTGCCGCAGACCTCGTAGAAAAGAAGCTGATACGCTGGATGTGCGGGTTGGTTGGGTATCCGAAGGAAAGCGGCGGGCTGTTTGTTTCCGGTGGTTCTATTGCAAATCTAACTGCATTAACGGCGGCAAGGGATGAAAGGCTGGCTTATGATGAACGCCGTCATGCAACAATTTATATATCTGAGCAAACACATGCTTCAGTAGCCAAAGGTCTGCATATTATCGGATTTTGTAAGGAACAGATTCAAGTGATTCCTACCGATGCGCTTTTTCGTATGGATATTTCTGCCTTGCAATTTGCTATTCAGAAAGACATAGCAAATCATAAAAAACCCTTCGCGGTGATTGCTTCCGCCGGCACGACGAATACGGGAAGCGTTGATCCATTGACTGAAATATCTGCTCTCTGTCGTGAATATGGAATGTGGATGCACGTTGATGGTGCGTTTGGTGCATCAGCGTTATTGTCTGAAAAATACAGAAAAAAGTTATCTGGAATTGAGTTTTCAGATAGTTTGAGTTGGGATGCTCATAAATGGCTGCTTCAAACTTATGGGTGCAGCGTTGTTTTAATACGGAAGCAGTCATGTCTGATCCATAGTTTTGCTGCCCATCCGGAATATTTAAAAGACGCCGAATCCTCAGAAGAAAGTATTGAATTTTGGGATTTAGGGCCGGAGCTGACACGATCGGCAAGGAGCTTGAAGCTGTGGCTTACCTTACAGGCAATGGGAACAAACGAAATAGGACATATTATTGAGCATGGCTGTTCTATGGCTGAACTTGCAGAAAAGATCATCCGTGAAACCCCTGAGTGGGAAATCATATCCCCTGCACAGCTTGGAATCGTAAATTTCCGTTATATATCGAATGGCACATTATCTGAAAAAGAGTTAGATATGATAAATCAAAACATTTCAAAAAAGATTACGGAAAGCGGATTTGCACAGGTGTTCACTACGGAGCTTTGTGGGAAAAAAGTTTTGCGTATGTGTACCATCAATCCAGAAACAACGGAAAAAGATATTTATGATACGATAGAAAAGCTGACAGAATCAAGCGCTATTTTCAAATGAAGCAATAAAGAGAATGTTTCTAATCTATGGTGTATAGAAAAGTTTTAAAACTTTGCGAAGATATAAAAGGGCATTTTCACTTGTTAATTAATTGGAACGTTCAGCAACAAGTATAGGAGCTAATATTCACGAAGCAAATTACGCACACGGAAAAGCTGATTTTGTTGCAAAATTGCAAATTTCGCTCAGAGAGTGTTATGAAGCAGAATACTGGATTGAATTATTTGTAAAATCAAATTTGATCGATAAAGAAATTGAAAAAGAATTATATAGTCAATGCGGTACAATTCGTAGAATTTTAATCGCTTCCATCAACACCGCAAAGGAGAACAATTAATGAATAAATAGATGATTGAAGATTGGAGGTTTGATGTAGAAGTTATCGATGGCGAGTCAAAGCATTGCAGACTTGGTTTAGAAAAAAGACGATAAATTCTGTTTTGAATATGAAACGCCGCAAGGCTTTTGTCCATGCGCTTTAGCTGAAATTTTTACTTGGTGCGAGGTCGTGCGCTGTGGTGGAGATTTTACCTATCGAGGAGCCACAGAAAAATATGTGATGGAAATCCCGTGTCCACGTTATTGTTTGCAATTCTGTCTTACTGCAATACCAATAAATAGAGATGAGAACGGCAACTATGTTAGCAACAGTATAAGATCCAAATAATTATTTACAAGAGTTCGAATCTCTCTGCCGAAACTGCAAAAATATCTTTTCCGTAGTGACTTTCCAGAAAAAAGCTCAATGCCATGCATTGGGCTTTTTCAATGAAATTCGCCTACGGCGAGTGAAATATTGCCCCGTAATGAATATTCGGCTTTCCTGCGGCGCTGTCACTATTAGCGATGCGGTAAAAGCCGTTTTCAAAGACGCAAATAATACAGTATTCTAAAAGCGCCTGTCTCAAATATATAACCGAAAGGATGATGCCCTATGGTTTTCCAAAGCAACCGACACAAGCAGATTTTTGAAACCGAGCGATTAAATCTGCGAAAGCCCACGAAGAAATCTCTTGCCGTTTTGAATGAAAACGCAGCACATAGGAGAAAGCGACAGTTTCATAAGCAAAATTGTGTGAAGTCTTCCGTATGCGGCTTGCTTTTCTTCGGATATTCGTATATAATGTATTGCGTAGAATGTTATCCATGCGGAGGTGCGATATGAACGGGATCAAGGGCTATATATCCATTCGGGAGGCGTCCTACCGTTGGGGCGTGTCAGAGCGGCGTGTCAACCAATACTGCGCCGAAGGCCGTATCCCCGGCACGTCCCGGTTTGGGCGCTCATGGGCGATTCCCGAGAACGCGGAGAAACCCGCTGACCCGCGCAAAGCAAAGATAAGCAAAACAATCCGGAGGTACGCACCATGCCAAAATCAAAATGGAACTTGAATACCATTTACATATCGGAACGGTTGAAAGAAAGCCTGCGGCCAATCTCCCGCTGCGCCCTGACCACGGTGGTGGCACCTATGGGTTATGGAAAAACAACGGCAGTGAACTGGTATTTGGAGCAGCGCGCAAAGGTGCAGCCTCTGCGAATTGTTCGTATCAGCGTGTATTCTGACAATATTATAATCTTCTGGAAAAGCGTGCAGGATGCCTTTGTTCGGGCAGGGTTTGACTTCCTGCGGGACTATACTTGCCCCACGGATGCCGTCGGAGGGGGACTGCTGGCAGACGATCTCTGCCATGAACTGGCAGGAGAAACTGCCTGCTATATCTTTATTGACGATTTTCACCTGTTGACGGACAGTCGCGTTTCCGATTTTCTCTGCACCCTTGCAAATCGGATGCCGGGTAACGTACACCTGATCGTTGCCAGCCGGGACCGGTTTCTGCCTGCCGCAGAAACCGTCCGGCTGGGAGGAAAGGTTTACCAGGTTGGCACAGAGCAGCTGCGCCTCAACCATACGGAGCTTGCCGTCTATGCCCACCGATGCGGCGTGGAGCTTTCCGATACACAGGTCGAAATCCTTCTTTATTTCAGCGAGGGCTGGTTCTCCGCCGTTTATCTGAATCTGCGGACGTTCTCCGAGCACGGTGTGCTGCCAAGTCACAATTCCGACATTTATGCCACGTTCACTGCCGCTATGATCGACCCGCTCCCTGAAAGGCAGCAGGAATTTCTGGCGGTCATGGGGCTTGCCGATGAGTTTACCGCGGAAATGGCGCGCTTTATTACAGGGGATGCCAATGCGGAAAAGCTGCTTGCCATATTGACTGAGCAAAACGCATTTGTCAAATGTCTGCCCGACGGCGTGACCTATCGCTTCCACCACATGATGAAGGAGTGTTCGGAGCGCTGCTTCCTGACCATGAAAGCAGAAACGCAGAAACTCTACTGGGAGCGGTTTGGTTTCTGGTATGAAGAACATAGGCAGTATCTTCATGCCATCGCCGCTTACCGGAAAAGTGAAAACTACGATGCGCTGCTGCGGGTCGTTCGGAACGATGCGGGTATTCTGCTGGCGTCGCTGAAACCCGCAGAAGTGCTGGAAATGTTGGAGAGGTGTCCGGCTGAGACGTTGAAAGCATATCCGTTTGCGATTCTGGTGCTGATGCGCCGTATGTTCACATGGCGGCAGATTCCGAAGATGATGGAGCTGAAGTCGCTCCTGCTGACTGCCATTGTGGAGCATCCGGAGCTGTCGGCGGAGGAACGGGGCAATCTTCTGGGCGAATGCGACCTGATTATGAGCTTTCTCTGTTACAATGATATCAGCGCCATGAGCCGTCTGCATCGCAGTGCCAGCAGCCAGATGTCCCGCCCTGCCATCAGTATCCAGAACAGCGGCGGCTGGGCCTTCGGCTCGCCGTCCGTTCTGATGATGTTCTACCGCGCGCCGGGGGAGCTGCAAAGTGAGCTTGCCGAGATGGACGAATGTATGCCCCATTACTATAAAATTACGAGCAACCACGGACAGGGCGCGGAAATCATCATGCGGGCGGAGGCTGCTTTTATGCAGGGCCGCTTTACGGATGCACACATATCATTGGAACACGCCTATGCGCAGATCGAGGGAAACGGACAGGAAAACATGACGCTCTGCTGCGATTTCCTTGCGCGGCGGCTTTCTCTGCATGCAGATGTGGAGCAGCGGAATACCTTTGAGGAGCGATACGCGGCATTGCTGCGCTACCATGATGCGTCATGGATCAACATCTGGAGAGCCATCAGCGCTTATTACCACG
>UQQY01000158.1 GCA_900543295.1 uncultured Oscillospiraceae bacterium
AAATGCTGTCTGTAAGCTTCGCTTTGGTCATGCCGTCTATCATTTCATCCAAAATCTCATAAAAACAGCAAAGATACCGCTTCGTTACCTCGCTGAATTGCCGTGGACAGGACATATTGCTCTCCTCCCTTTGTTTTCAGTTTATGCTTCTGTTCTCCGTCAGGTGATGCGCTTCAGGGCGACACGGACACGGCGATCTATGTATGAAGGGATGGGACTGAATGGCAAAAGTCTCATCCAGTCCGGTTCCTTTCCTTCACATGATAAGTTTTCAAAGTAAACGCATAACTTATGCCATGCTGGGACGATTTTTACGAAAGCTCTAATTCCTTAAAAGATGTGACCGGCGCATGACAGGAGCCGTTTTCACACAGATACCACATATTTCCCTGATCCGGTACAGAATATGCTTTTGTAAAGAGCGCCGCCTCCGAAAGATCCGGCGCATTTTCCCTGGATAAAAACAAAATGCTCAAATTGTCATCCAGATGGCGCCTGATATATTCTTTCAATTCATTGGGAACGCTTTTTCCTGCGCAAATCAATTCTTTATGCGGATAAAGCGTCTGTGACACGGCGAGAAGCGCAAAGCAGTGTCCGGCAGGGTATGCTGCGGCCTGTCCTGCCAAAAAACGGCGCTGTCTGTCAGCCGCATCCCGCCAGAACGTTTCAGCGGTTAGACCGGCAAGACGCTCCAATATCATGGCCGCCACAGAATTGCCGGAGGGAATCGCCCCGTCGTAAGTCTCCTTGGGACGGGCAATCAGTTGTTCTGCATCCGCCGCATTGATAAAATAGCCGCCGTTCTCCTGATCCTCAAAGAAGCCGATCATCTGTTTTGCACGGTGTATGGCCTGCTTCAGATAAGAGACGTCGAGAGTAAGCCGATACAGTTCGAGTAGGCTCAGGGCATATACGGCGTAATCCTCCAACTGTCCGGTATGGGCCGCTTCACCGTCCCGATAGCGTAAAAACAGCCGGTTATTCTGATCCGTCATATTTTCTTCAATAAAGCGCTGGGTTTGGACGGCTGCATCCATATAGCGGGGTTCTTTCAAAAGAAAGCCCGCCTGCGCCAATGCGATCACGGTCCAGGCATTCCATGAGAGCAGAATTTTGTCGTCCCGGTGCAGTCCGGCGCGTCCCTTCCGGTACGCATAGAGCCGATTTAGCCGTATATCGTCCTGTTCCCAGCCTTTTTCTCTCTTCCCGATTCTGTTCGGGACACTGCTTCCCTCAAAATTGCCTTTTTCCGTAATATTGTATAACCGGCAGAATTCCTCCCCATTCTCTGAACCGAGAACGGAAAGGATCTCGCACGGAGTGAATACATAGTACCTGCCTTCTGCGCCGCCGCTGTCTGCATCCTCTCCGCAGCAAAACCCGCCCGATACTCCCGACAGCTCACGCAGAATATACTCCGCTGTACGGCGGGCGGAATCCGCGTATATTTCCCTTTGCGTGTGCCGGAAGGCCGCCAGATACGCCATGATGAGAAGCGCATTATCATACAGCATCTTTTCAAAATGCGGAATCAGCCATTTTTCATCCGTAGAGTAGCGCGAAAATCCGCCGCCGATCTGGTCGAATATTCCGCCGCGCGCCATAGATTGCAGTGTCGTTTCCGCCATTTGCAGTGCCTGCGGCTTCTCCTCCCATTGAGAAAAGCGCATCAGAAAAAGAAGATTGTGCGGCGTCGGAAACTTCGGCGCTGCGCCAAAGCCGCCCCATACCGAATCAAAGCTCTGCTGAAGCTGACGGTATGCGCCGTACAGCAGCTTTCTGTCCGGTTCGCGCCGGTCTGCTGATTTCTTCTGCGTAATTACCGCTGTAAGCTGATCTCCTGTTTCCAGCAGCTTTTTTCTATTAGTATCCCAAAGCCATCTGACCCGGCGCAGCAGTTCGATCAGTCCGGGCTGTCCATACCGCACTCTTTTCGGGAAATAGGTCCCGGCAAAAAACGGTTTTTGCTCCGGCGTCAGGAAGACCGTCAGCGGCCATCCTCCCCCTCCTGTCAAGGCTTGACAAGCCGCCATATAAACCGCATCCACATCCGGACGCTCTTCTCTGTCAACCTTGATGCTGATAAAGCCCTCGTTCAAAAGGGTCGCAACCTCTTCATCCTCAAAGGATTCATGCGCCATGACGTGGCACCAATGGCAGGTCGAATACCCGACGCTTAAAAAAACCGGCTTATCCTCTTTTGCTGCTTTTTGAAATGCCGCTTTGCCCCAAGGATACCAATTCACCGGATTGTCCTTGTGCTGCAATAGATAAGGAGATTTCTCCTGACTCAAATGATTCGCCATATCATTCCTCCATATACTCGCTGGTTTTCCTCTTTCAGCTTTCGTATGAAAGCTGGTATGAATGATGGATGGGTATAGTATGCCCATTGACGCAATCACTATTTTTACGGATATGAGATCTGCGCATGCAGGAACTTATCATAAAACGGCAAAGCTTTTCGCAGGAAGAAAATGGTCCTGATAATACCTTTCAAATTTGCATTGGCTCATTGTACGGAAAGCGTTTCAAAGCGAACTCTGCCTATAGAGTGAAGCTGCATTTTCTTCTCTGACTTTTGCCGACAAAAGCTAACTGTTTATTCCTGTTTTTCGTCATGATCCAGCAGAAATAAGCGAAATACAGTGGAAAAGTTACGTCTCAGTAAGATGGCATAAGTTTAGGCGAGGCGCGGTACCGCGAAAAGGTGATACGCAAGTTTTTCCCTGAAGCAGGAAAAAACTGCCTTGCTGTGCGCATAAAAAGCTTCTCTTATATTGGCACCGATACTTGTTCCTGAACGCAAAAGCTAATTGATAAGCGCACTTTCGCACTTTATCGCTCTCAATTTTTTGCAAACTCGTATGACATCAAGTGCAAATGCCTTAGATTTTATCATTAACGGACTTTCTTTCAACAATATTACCCTTGTTTATTATATTGCTAAAAATAAAAAGGCAAGGCGAAGCCTTGCAAAACACTTTTTCACTTTTCACTATTACTTATTTTTCGCAAAAAATCAAGAGATTTATCAAGTAATGGGCTGTTCATTGGTATCACCCCTTCGCAAATTGTACCATAAATTAGATTAATCAATGCTTTGCGAAGCAAAGCCACCGCTTCTCTTTCATCTTTTATCTGGAAACGGCAATTTTAGAGAATAGATAAAAATGAGAAGAGAAAAGTGAAAAGTACAAAAAGAAACGGCACTTGCTGACGCAAATTGCCGTTTCTTTTTGGAAGGGGTGGACACTTTAGATGCCCGTTATCTCCTCTAAAGCACTATCAGACAGTTCATTATATAAAGTTTGTAATCTTTTCAGCAGAGTAGAAAAAATAGGCTGCCTATGTTTGGGATCGCAATTTACTAATTCTATTGCCGCAAGGAGATCTTTTGTCAATTGCCTAATGAGATAGGAACCATCTTGATAAAACTGAGAACTAACAAGTCGATTATGAATAAGTGCATTGTATAACAATATGGAAATTGAAGCTGTAGAAATTGCCGCTTGGAGAGAGGGATTCAATCCGTCATAAGGATCATAGGTGGAAAAATAATTTGTTGCACTCAGTACATCAACATGAATATATTGGCACGAATTACAATAATACGAATCATATAAAACTTGGTCTTCGGAATTTTGAAATGACTTTTTTAATTCAGCTATGATAACATGAATATTATATATATCGCCTGTCTCAATATGGAAAACCTTATTATGATCTATTGTTTTATCTTTTTTTGTTACAAACTGAAAATGCACCTTATCAACCTTTGGAAGCAATTTCATCTTAAAAAAACTTGGATCACAGTTAATTTTATTCAGGTACATATAATTTTCAAAAAGGCTTCTACCCAAAGAGTGTATACATTCTGGGATTTGCTCATCGATTAGCAATGCGATCCCCTTCATTGTCTTAATGGTCTTTATAGCAGAAAATAAAAGGTAGTCTGCCTCACTTTGCATTTCATAATTATAAATACCATTGGGTTCGTTGCTATGACGATGAATAAAATCATTTAAAGAGCCTATCAGCCTCTCCTGCACTTTATCAAAAGTAGAACTCAAAAGCTCATTACCATATGCCGTAAGTTGTATGGTGTTAATTGTATCAGCAAGCGGTTCATTGATAGCTTTACAATATTCATCTCGATAGTTCATATAATCTTTTTTGTCTTTCTCAGATATGAACTGATCGTTGACATTACATGCAAGCAGACCATCTGTTTTATAATAAGCGTAAATGTCTTCGGGAGGAATCCCGGACAATCGCAATGCTTTCATAACTTTAAAAAGCAATTCGTCCTGATAAATAGGAGTGAAGGAAAAAACATAATCCTCTTTATCTGGTTTTCTTCCGTAATATTGCTCAAACAGATGATCTGTTGCTTTCAGTTCCTCTTCAGTTTCAAGAGACATCGGCAGCTGTTTGACCAATGCACCGCTCTCATCGAATCCCCATCTAATCGACTTTAGCTTGCAGCATGTATTATATGTTTTTTGACTTCCACATGGACATGGCTTAACATCGTCATATTCGATAAACGTTTTCATAGAATCTCCTTTCGCTAGATTAAATAGTGTTGTTGTATTGTAACATAGAAAACCCGACATTCAAAATATGTCGGGTTTTCGTTTGAGAGATGTAGAGGACTAGATGCCACCTTTATTTCATAGCGAAGCTATTTCATTTGTTCGAAGAACAAATTTTATTAAAAAAACGACTTGCCGAAACAAGTCGCTTTTTCTGGTGGGAGATGATGGATTCGAACCATCGAAGCTGAAAGCAACAGATTTACAGTCTGCCCCCTTTGGCCGCTCGGGAATCCACCCATATAATGGAAAATGATGAAATGGTTTTTTCTTTCCTTCGGAAAGGAAAAAATAAACCTTATTTTTGTGTAGTTATTTTTCTACAATCACTTATTCCCGTTTCCAGAAATAAGAAAAAAGCCGATGATCGGACTCGAACCG
>UQQY01000159.1 GCA_900543295.1 uncultured Oscillospiraceae bacterium
GCCGGATTCTTTACGTGTCTTTTTGCGCGCAAAGCTGATTCCCGAACCGGATGAAGGGAAAAAGGCAACGAAGGTCGCCCGAAAATTTGCATTTTGGAGGGCGAAAAAGAAATGAAACGTTCGTTTAATCTTTCTAAATTGATGGACAACAGCAAATTCCTCAAAATTCTTTCCTGCGTTATTGCAATTCTTGCATGGTTTGTCGTCACAACAACAGTTGATCCCAATCAATCCTCAGTGATTCGGGATGTTCCGTTGACAATTGACCTTTCCGGCACACCGGCCGCCGCTCAGCAATTGAGTGTGATTGAAGGCGGCGACCAGAAAATCAGTATTAAAGTAGAGGGCAAGCGTTATCACATCGCAACACTGACAGCGGATGATTTTATCGTCACGCCGGTATTAACTGATGTGACTGCGGCGGGAGAGTATACGGTACAGCTCAATGTACAAAAAAGGGATATAAACGACAGCGACTTCGCTGTTGTTTCCTATCCGCAGACAGTTAAGCTCAGCTTTGATCGTGTCAACAGCAAAGAATTCGACGTAGAAGCTGTCGCTGACGGTATATCTGCGGCTGCCGATTATTTAAAAGAGACGCCCAGCGCTAATCCAAATAAGCTGACGATCAAAGGCGCGCAGAGTGAGATCGACCAGATCGCGCGCTGTGTTGTAATCTATGAAGGAACCGCCGTATTAGATGACACATTGACGGCAAAGGGCCGGCTTGTTCTCTATGACGAGAATGGTAATGAACTAACCCTCAAACATATTACGTACAGCGACACCGGTTTTACGATCACGGTACCGATTTATCTGCAAAAAGATTTTCCTGTCACAGTAAGCTATATCAATACAAACGGACTGGATACCTCTAAATTCAATTTGGAGCTTTCCCAAAACACCGTTACCATTGCAGGTCCTAAGGACATTATCAATAAGCGGGAAAACATCACGGTCGGTCCGATCGATTTAAGCAAACTGGATATTGATTCTGTTTTTCATTTCAATTTGGATTTGAGCGCAGGCGAGCTTGACATTGAGAATGTCGGAGAAATTGTTGTTTCAGTCAACACCGACAGCTTTTCGTCCCGCACAATGTCACTGCAAGCGGACAATATCTTATTACGAAATACACCGGCTGATTACAATGTCACGCTGCGGAGTACTTCCATTAACAATATCAAGATGGTGGGGAATGCAAACGATATTGAAAAGCTTTCCTCTGCTGAATTGGTAGCAGCCGTCGATCTGAAAAATATTGAAGAGGGAACTTCTCGGGTGCGTGTCACGATATATGCTACCGGCGAAAAATTCGTCTGGGCAGTCGGTGATTATTATGTAACCGTACAGGCTGTCAAAAAATGAAGGAGCATATATGGCAATAATCGTTTCTAATATTCGCATTGGTATTGACGATCCGGATATGCTGGCGGTTGAAAAGGCAAAAAGAAAGCTGTCTGTAGAGGACAACCGTATCTCAGAAATTTATGTGTACAAGCGTTCGCTTGATGCACGCCGCCGCAATCACACCGGTTTTGTGCTGTCGGTTGTGGCGCATCTATACGATGGGGAAGAGGCGGTTGTCCGCCGCATTGCCGATCCCTTTGTCATCTACAAACCGAATCAAACATTTCACACAACAATCGGATGCACGCCCTTGGTGCATCCGATTGTTGTGGTGGGCACGGGACCTGCCGGACTTTTTGCCGCATACCTTCTGGCGCAAAACGGTTACTGTCCGCTCGTGTTCGAACGCGGCGAACCGATTGAAAAGCGCGCTTTGACCGTCCAAACATTCTGGAACGGCGGTGCATTTCGTACAAATTCAAATGTGCAGTTTGGTGAAGGCGGCGCCGGAACATTCTCTGACGGGAAACTGACAACACGTATTTCTGACAGCCGCTGCGAGTATGTTCTGCAAGAATTTGTCCGTCATGGCGCTCCCAAAGATATTTTAACAACGGCAAAACCGCATATCGGCACAGATAAACTGCGCAGCGTGCTGATTTCCATGCGCAATGAAATAATCAACTTGGGCGGAGTCGTTCGCTTTGATGCAAAGCTTGAGGATATTCTCCTCTCCTCTGATAACAGCGTTCGCGGTATTGTCGTAAATGGAGAACAAATCGAAACGAACCAGGTTATTCTGGCACCTGGACATAGCGCACGCGACACGTTTCGTATGCTCGCATCACATGATGTTTTGATAGAAAGTAAGGAATTTTCCGTTGGGGTTCGGATCGAACAGCTCCAAAGTGTCATTGACTGCGGCTTGTATGGCGGCTTAGCCGGCCATCCACATCTGCCCAAAGGAGAATATCAGCTTTCCCATCGGGAAAACGGCAGATGTGTCTATACTTTCTGCATGTGTCCCGGCGGTTATGTCGTACCTTCCTGTTCAGAAGAAAATACGGTTGTAACCAATGGGATGAGCGAGCACGCCCGGGACGGCAAAAATGCAAATGCCGCCTTGGTGGTATCTGTAGGGAGGGCGGACTTTGGGCTGCATCCGTTTGACGGCATGCACTTTCAGGAAACTCTGGAACGCGAAGCATTCCATCTGGCAGGCGGCAGCTATCGTGCTCCTGCTGTCAGTGTTGACGCCTTTCGCCGTGAAAAGTCTTTTCTCCATATTCGTTCCGTAGAGCCTACCTATGCGCGGGGCACAACGGTTTCTTCGCTCAACGAACTGTTTCCCGCAGATATTATACGAATGCTGCAAACAGGACTTAACCGATTTGATCGGAAACTTCCCGGTTTTGCTGCACCGGAAGGGATTTTAACCGGACCGGAAACGCGCACTTCCTCTCCAATTCGGATTCTGCGGGATCCGAATACCTATGCCTCTCTCAGTACGCAGGGACTGTATCCATGCGGAGAGGGGGCCGGATATGCAGGCGGTATTATGAGTGCGGCGTGCGATGGAATTCGTGTCGCGCAGGCGATCATGGCAGTTTATTCGCCCTCTAAATGACCAGAATATAAAGTGAATTGCGGTAATCAGGATTTAAATTCTTTGTGAGGCAATCAATACGGGAGGAAACGTATGGAGTATACTGATGCAAAAAAGAAAATAGAAGAGCTGACGGCTCGTTTAAACCGCTACAGCTATGAATATTATGTATTGGACGCGCCCACCGTGGACGATTACGATTTTGATATGCAGCTTCGTGAGCTTCAAGAGCTGGAGCAACAGTATCCTGAATACGTTCTGCCTGATTCGCCGACACAGCGAGTCGGCGGAGAACGGGACAACACGTTTGAAAAGGTGACGCATACGGTTCAGATGGGAAGCCTTCAAGACGTATTCAGTGAGTCGGAACTGTATGAATTCGATCAGCGCGTTCGGGAAACCTGTGATCCGCTTTACGTGGTAGAACCGAAAATTGACGGACTTTCCGTTTCTCTTGAATACCGCGACGGCGTCTTTGCAAGAGGATCGACGCGCGGCGATGGATTTATCGGTGAGGACGTAACTCAAAATCTAAAGACGATTCAATCAATCCCTTTGCGGCTTAATGAGGCTGTTCCATATCTTGAAGTGCGCGGGGAAGTTTATATGCCGCGGGATAGCTTTGAGGCGCTGGTGCAGGCTCAGAACGAAAAGGGAGAGACTCCTTTTAAAAATCCGCGCAACGCTGCCGCCGGCTCGCTTCGGCAGAAAAATTCCCGTATTACCGCACAGCGCCGACTCGATATTTTCATTTTCAACTTGCAGCGGGCAGAGGGTATTTCGTTTGCCGCGCACAGTGAAACGCTCGATTATTTAAAAAAACAGGGATTCAAGGTATCGCCTTCCTATCCAATCTGTCGCACAATGGACGAAGCCGTGGAGGAAATCCATAAAATCGGAGATAAACGGTATCAATATTCTTTTGATATTGACGGCGCGGTTATCAAGGTCAACAGCCTTTCTGATCGGGAAATGCTCGGTGCCACCGCAAAATATCCTAAGTGGGCGGTTGCCTTTAAGTATCCGCCCGAGGAAAAGGAGACGACGCTGCTCTCTGTCGAAATCAATGTCGGCCGCACCGGTGTGCTTACCCCAACTGCGGTTTTTGAACCGATTTCGCTTGCCGGAACAACGGTTAGCCGCGCCGTTTTACACAATCAGGACTATATTGATGAAAAGGATATTCGCATCGGCGACCGTATTCTTGTTCGCAAAGCGGGCGAAATTATCCCGGAAGTGATCTGCTCCAAGTCGCATGCAGAAAACAGCATGCCTTACAAAATGCCGGAGACTTGTCCTTCCTGCGGCGAGCCGGTCGTGCGTGAAGAAGAACAAGCTGCATTGCGCTGCCTCAATCCATTATGCCCTTCGGCTGTTTTTCGGCAGATCGTTCATTTCGCATCCCGGGATGCAATGAACATCGACGGTCTTGGCCCTGCCATGGTACAAGCCTTAATCGATGGAGAGCATATTAAAACGGCGGCTGATCTCTATACGCTTGATCGGGAGCGTGTGCAGCAAATGGAACGTGTCGGAGAGAAGTCGGCGGACAATCTTTTTTCAGCGTTAGAGCATTCGAAGCAGAACGCGCTTTCCAGACTGGTATTTGGTCTTGGTATCCGGAATATCGGGCAAAAAGCTTCCGAACTGTTGTGTGAAAAATACGACACCATAGACAAGCTGCTTCATGCGGAGTATAATGATATTATTGCAATCGAAGGCTTCGGCGCGACGATGGCGGAAAGCGTTGTAGACTATTTTCAAAAGCCGCAGGCCAGAGAACTGCTTGACAAGCTGATTCGCTGCGGTGTAAATCCGACACAGCCGCACTTACAGA
Source organism: uncultured Oscillospiraceae bacterium (assembly GCA_900543295.1). Taxonomy (GTDB): domain Bacteria; phylum Bacillota; class Clostridia; order Oscillospirales; family Ruminococcaceae; genus Paludihabitans. Next base: position 4,794 of record UQQY01000159.1, read on the forward strand.
AAGCGGATACCCTTTTAGGTAAAATCTTTGTTTTAACCGGAACTCTGCCGACGCTCTCCCGAAAAGAGGCTTCTGC
>UQQY01000160.1 GCA_900543295.1 uncultured Oscillospiraceae bacterium
CCGGGGAGGGCAAGGGCATTTGAAGCGGCAGGAAAACAGGGCTGTGATTGCGTGGCGTAAAGCCGCAAGCGCAGGACTGGTTTCATCAGCAGACAGGGCGTATATGAAAACCCCGTCCCTCGTCCTACACTCCTACCTGTGGACAAAGTGTGTCCCGGAAAATCCATTATATAGGGCTGTTTCTGTCTCTTTTGTGAGAAAGGCGTCACGCAAACTGGCTATAATACAGATCGGCATAAGCTCCCTTTGCTTTTAACAAAGTTTCGTGTGTTCCCTGCTCGATGATATTTCCGTTTTGCATAAACAGGATCAAATCAGCGTCTATAATGGTCGAAAGCCTGTGAGCGATTACAAAGCTCGTTCTGTTCTTCATCAGGGCTTTCATGGCCTTGCCGATCTCAATTTCCGTGCGGGTATCGACGCTGGAAGTTGCTTCGTCCAAAATGATAACCGCCGGATCGCAGAGGAATACTCTGGCTATGGTTAGAAGCTGCCGCTGGCCGATAGAAATATTTTCCGCGTCGTTGCTCAAAACCGTATCATATCCATGCGACATAGTGCGGACAAAGAAATCCCCTCTGGCCGCTTTCGCCGCCGCTACAATTTCTTCACGGGTAGCGTCCGGCTTGCTGTAAGCGATATTTTCCGCAATCGTGCCGCCAAACAGCCATGTATCTTGCAGCACCATTCCAAAATTGCTTCTCAAATTGGAACGGGTCATATCCTTTGTGTCGGTTCCGTCCAAAGTGATTTTTCCGCCGTTTAACTCGTAAAACCGCATAAGCAGATTGATAAGCGTTGTCTTTCCGGCTCCTGTGCTGCCGACGATTGCAACCTTCTGTCCTGGTTTTACAGAAAAGTTGATGTTGTGCATTAAGATATGATCGGGTGTATATCCAAACCGGACATTCTGAAATTCTACGGTTCCTTTTGCCTGCTCGACAACAGAGGGGAGAGCGGGTTCCGGCGAAAGTTCTTCCTCGTCCAGCAGCTTATAAATTCGTTCCAGAGAGGCCAAAGCAGATTGCATACTATTTACCATGTAGGCGGCTTCTGTAAGCGGCTCCGAAGCCTGATTAGCATATTGGAAAAATGCCTGAAACACACCGACGGTCAATCTTCCTTCCAACAACATTTTTCCGGCCAGTACCGCAATCAGCACTTGACCGAAACGGTTAATCAGGCGGATTGCCGGATTGATTGCATTTATCATAAAGTCCGCTTTTTTAGTAGCCTCGGCCAGTTCTTCCGTAGCCTTGTGCATATTTTCAGAGCTAATTTCCTCCTGATTAAACGCCTTGATAATAACCCGGCCACTATATGCTTCCTCTACCTGTGCAGTTACATTACTCACACACTGTTGCCGCTTCATGGCGGATTTCAGCGTTTTTGCCGCTACAAAATTCGTCGCTGCCAGTGCAAGCCCCGTAAATACCAAGAAAACAAGCGTCAATAAAATGCTAAAGCGGAACATCATAACCAGAGAGCCAACTATCATACCAACAGCTGTAAACAGCTTCAACATTCCTGTTTGCAGGGCTTCCGATGTTTTATCTAAGTCATTGACTGTCCGGCTGAGAATCGCTCCCGTTTTCGTGCGGTCAAAGAAAGACAGAGGAAGCCGGTTTAGCTTTTCGCTGATTTCGGTCCGCAGCCGTAAACTAAGTCTTTCTGCAAAACTTGCCATAAGAAGCGATTGGAGGGTATAGAATAAACCTGCTGCCAAATAAATCAACAGCAAAAAAAGGATGTCTCGACCACCTGCTTCCCATGTAATTTGGAAGGCTACACCAGATGCAAGTGTTTCTTTTATGTTATTCCAAAGGAAATCTATAATATGTGCGCTATACAGGGGCGCGATAATAGAGAGCGTAGTATAAAGAACTACCGACACAAGCACAACCGCCAACCGCTTATGCTGTTCGGCTACGGAACGCCACATTCTTTTTAGCGTCTGCCACGCATGATCCGGCGTTTCAAAGTCCATATCATCGGCCAGAACTTCTAAATTGTTGTTGTTCTCACTCATGGTTCACATCTCCTTTCATTTGAGATTTTGCAATATCTTGATAGACAGGACAGGTCTGCATTAAGAAATCGTGATTGCCAATTCCAACAACCCGCCCTTCTTCTAAAACAACAATCTGTTCCGCGTTCATAATGGTGCTGATCCGCTGGGCGATAATCAGTACCGCCGCGTCTTTTACTTCGTTTGCAAGGGCTTTCCGCAACGCTGCGTCAGTTTTGAAATCCAAAGCGGAAAAACTGTCGTCAAAAATATAAAGGTCGGCTTTTTTTGACAATGCCCGCGCAATCGAAAGACGCTGCTTTTGTCCGCCTGAAAAGTTTGTGCCGCCCTGTGATACGCGGGAGTAAAGGCCATCGGGAAGCTCATAAACAAATTCGGATTGTGCAACCGACAAAGCGCGTTTCATTTGCTGTTCTGTTGCATGGCCGTTTCCATGCCTTAGATTGTCGGCAATCGTACCGGAAAATAACCATGCTTTTTGTGGTACATAAGAAATATGATCTCTTAGCTCCTTTTGCGTCATGCTGCGAATATCCTTGCCGTTCAAAAGGACAGAACCGGAAGTAACATCGTGAAACCGCAAGGTCAATTTTGCAATCGTAGATTTTCCGCTGCCCGTGCTGCCGATAATGGCAGTTGTTTCCCCTCTTTTACAGGTAAAATCCAAATTCTCTAAGGTGTTTTCGTCTGCGTCTGCGAAACGGAAACTTGCGGTTTTGAACCGCACAACATCTTTTGATTGACTAAGGTTATTATCAACCGATACGATTCCATCTTGAATTTCCGGCGTAAGATGTAGCACATCAGAAATTCTCCGAACACAAATCAACGCACGGGGTATTAAAATCATTACCATCTGGGCCATAATGATATAAAAAAGGATCATCATAGCGTATTGCGTCAGGGCGGTAATATCGCCAATTTCCATAAATCCCGCACCGATCCGGTTTCCGCCTAACCAAAGGATAATTACAATCATCAAATTGATTGCAAACAGGGCGATACTTTCCAATCCAACAAACAGGCGGTTTGCGCTGATTGCTGACTCGGCGTAATCCTCAAAGGATTTTCTCATTCGCTTTTCTTCATACTTTTCTTTATTAAAAGCGCGGATCACGCGAACACCCGTAACATTTTCCCGTAGAACAACATTCATGCGGTCAAGGAATTTTTGCAGTTTGGCAAAAATCAATGAGGCTTTACGGGTTACAAAAACCGCCAGAAGCAGGATAAACAGCGTTGCACCAACCAACAAGCCGCCCATCATGGTATCAATCGTAAACGCCATAACAATTCCCATAATGCAGACAGCCGGAACAGGCAGCACCATTTGAATAAACCAAACAATCCCTTGCTGAACCACATTTACATCATTCAATGTGCGGGTAATCATAGAGCCAGTGCCAAACTGTTCAAAGTCGTAAGAGGAAAAGGTAAGCGATTTATCGTAAAGAGCGTTCCGCATATCCCGGCCAATTTTAGAGGAAAGGTCTGCGGCAAGATAACTCCCCAGCAGTGCCCCTAAACTGGTAACGATTGTTACAATCAGCATAAGTATTCCGCTGCGGATCAGATAGTCCATATTCCCGCCGTTGATACCGGCATTTATCATATCCGCTGTGATGGTCGGAATAAGCAAACCGCCCGCAACATCTAAAAACATCACTATCAATGTAAAAAAGCATAGCCATTTATACGGTTTTATGAACCGCAAAATTGTTTTCATTCTGTGTTACCTCCTTAATTCAGTAGTCTGCTATGGAAAAGATAATCAAAGTTCATTTAATTTTGTCCTCAAATTTTCCATATAAATATTGGCCAGACGTAAAAGTTCCTTTTGTTCTTCCTCTTTCAGAGCGCTAAAAGCCTCATTTTCTTTTTGGACTACCGGCACAATGTGATTTTCAACAAACTGTTTTCCGGACTCGGTTAAAAAAATATGTTTATCACGGCCTCGTCCTTGCTTCAGATAAATATATCCCTCCTGTACCAGCTTCCGAATGGAAGAATTAACGGTCTGCTTATTTGCAAAAGCCTCGTGGCAAATATCCTTTTGCAGACAACCGTCTCCCAGATTGTAAAGAATATAAAAGATACAAAACGCGCTGTCTGAAATTCCCATTTTCAAAGCCGTCTCATGATATAGTTCGTCAAGTTCTTTGTCGAATTTGTTGAAATCCCTTTGTATTTCACTCGCTTTTTCCTGCATAAACTTACCTCCTTAGTATGATTTCATATTCAAACAGTTATTATCATAGTATGAAATCGTACTTATGTCAAGTATGTTTTCATACTTGAATATGAATTTTTTATGAAAATAGAAAAACCGGGGTGCGGTAGTCCGAAAGACTACCACGCCCCAGTTCTACTTGAAAAAACGTCATATACCTATTTGTTAATAATGACAAGTTAGTTACATTTCCTCTGTTTTCGTAATCATTTTCTTTGCCAACTGCCGGAATAGGTCTGTGGTTTCCTCGTCCATCGGCGCAAGTTGTCCGATCTGTCCGGCAATCATCGCTGTTACATCATCAACGGAAATCGGTTTTTGTTTCTGTTCTGCCAATGCGTCCCGCATAGTCTGAAACATGGCGGCGGTCACAGCCTCTCCCGGCTGTTCTCCGCTGTCCATGTCTTTCTTAATATCCCGCAGGATAGCAAGGAACACGCTCTTGATTTTCTCAATCTCCGCTTCATGCTCCCCCATCTTCTGTGCGTTCAAAAGCTGAAAATCCAGTCTTGCTTCTGTCCTGTGTTCCGGGTGTTCTTTCATCAGGTCGGACAGGGAAGCCGTTGCAA
>UQQY01000161.1 GCA_900543295.1 uncultured Oscillospiraceae bacterium
TCCGGACAAAAGGCGGCGGGCACAACAATCAATGAAAACGGCCTGCTGACAGTAGATGAAGAGGAGCCGGCCGCGGAAGCAAGCTCTTGGTACGGCGGCGGTATTACCATTACGGCGACGTCTGTGGAAGACCCGGCTACTTTTGAAAGTAAGTCGGTCTCTGTCCAGGCGGCGTATGCGCTGCAAGGCGACAAAGACCGCGTATTTCCGGGAGACGAGGTGAAGTTTGCCGTCTATTATAAGGGAGAACCGCTTCCGGCCAGCAACTATGACTGGAGCGTTGCAGGCGAAGAATGGTATGGCGGGATTACTTCCAGCGACACGAAGGTCTCGGCGGACGGCACCCTGACGATCGGCGCAGATGAAACCTGCCGTAATTTGACTGTCACGGCGACAAGCAAAGCATCCAGCGCATCTTTTACGGCGTCTGTCAGTGTGTCTGCGCTGTATTCCATTAGGCCGAGTTGGGGAAGCGTTTCTGTCGGTGAGACAAAGCAATTTACGATTCGGAACAATAAGCTGGCGGAAGACGTTCCTGCGACGGAGTTCAACTGGAGCATTTCCAGAAATAATTCTGCGGATACCAAGATTGATGCAAACGGTCTGGTAACCATCGGTGCGGATGAAACTTGCAGAAGTTGTAATGTTACGGCAACGCACAAGACGACCGGCGCAAGCTGTTCCACTTCTCTGTCGGTGCGCGCGCCTTCGTTCAGCGTTTCCGCCGCGTCCAATTCCGTTACAGCGGGCGAGACCGTACAGATGAGCGCATCGTATAAATACAGCCCAACGACGGAGGTAAACTGGAGCGTTTCCGGAAACAATTCTGCGGATACCAGGATTGATGCGAACGGACTGCTCACCGTTGCGTCTGACGAGACCGCCGCATCGGTTACCGTGACAGGCACATACAAGTCGAATGCAAATCTGACAAGAAACGTTACGATTACTGTGAAACAGCAGGTTTCCGGTGTGGTGAGCCTTTCGAAGTCCAGCATTGTAAAGAGCAGCGATATTCAGACGAATACCGGAAATACATGGGAAGACGTCGAATATATGCTCGACGGCGACCTGACGACGAAGGCAACGGCAAAGGGCCAGAACGTTTTGGCAGGAAGCACGCCGAATTCCTATGTCATTGTTGACATTGGCGAAGCGAATGCACAAAAGGGAATCGTTGCGCTGGACGCTTACGCGGCGCTTGATAAGGCGACACCGTCTAACCGTTTTGGCGCAAAAACCGTGAAGCTTTCTTACAGCGATACGGCGGACGGCACTTATACAGAGGCCGCAACAGTGGAGCTGGAGGCGAAAGAGGGCTATTGGGACAATGAAAGCGCTTATCCGAACCGCGTAACCTTTGAAACGCCGATCAAGGCGCGCTACTTTAAGTATGAAGTAGTCGAATGGTATGACGGCTGGGGCGCAATCTGGGACTTCACCCTTTATACTTCAGTCGATACAAAAGCTGCCCCTGCTCCAACCAATGCGGAGCCTGTTGTTTCGCAGGAGGTTATGTGGACGGTAGAGGGTGCGAACAGTGCGGACACAAAAGTGGACGAAAACGGCACGCTCACCATCGGCATCGACGAAACGGCGGAACAGCTTTACGTTACGGCAACTTCTGTAGCCGATCAGACGAAGTCTGACACGGCGGTTGTAAACGTCACCCCGAAAGAGAAATATTATGTGGAAGTCATCGCAGGCGAGCACGGCACAGTTACGCCGGGCAGCGGCGAGTACTATGAGGGAACGGACGTAACGTTCACCTTTACACCGGATGAAGGCTACGTAGTGGATCAGGTTACGGTTGACGGCGAAGCAGTTACGCTCACCGACGGGAAATACACCTTGACCGTTACGGGTACGACTCAGATTGAGGCAAGCTTCAAGGCAAATACCAAAGCGCCGGATACCGGCGATTATACACCGATTCTTATTCCGATAATCTTTACGCTGGCGGCTGCTCTGCTGGCCGGAGGGATTTATCTCTTCGTGAGCTGCGGAAAAAGAAAGAACGAAAAATAAAAGCGAACCGGCGATAAGAAAAAAGAAAGAATAGACAATCGGTTTGCAAAAAGACATCTCCGGCAGAGAGTTATTCTCTGCCGGAGATGTCTTTTGCAATAAAAAAGCAGGCGGAATTATTTTCCGCCTGCTTTTTATCATGTAAACCTGTCTTGTTTATTCGCCGCGCTTTGCCAGAATAGTGGCATAAGCTTCCTCGTCTACAATAATGGTAGCGTCCGGATGCATCTGCAAAGCGGAAGCCGGAACATTCGGCGTGATCGGGCCGAAGCAGGTCTCGTAAATAATATCCGCCTTTTTCGGGCCGTTCGCGATCAGGACAACCTTTTTCGCCTTCATAATTGTGCCGATACCCATGGAGATCGCCGTCTTCGGAACGTCATCGATCGTTTCAAAGAAGCGGGCGTTTGCCTGAATCGTGGAATCGGTGAGCTTCACTTCATGAGTGATTTTATCGAACGCATCGCTCGGCTCGTTAAAACCGATATGGCCGTTGTTGCCGATGCCCAGAAGCTGCATGTCGATACCGCCCAGAGATTCGATCAGCGCCTCGTAGCGGAGCGCCTCCTCGTCCATATTGTCGGCTTTGCCGTTCGGAACATTGGTATTCGCTTTGTCGATATTTACATGATTAAAGAGATTCTCATTCATGAAATAACGATAGCTCTGATCGTTTGTACCATCAAGACCGACGTATTCGTCAAGGTTTACGGATTTTACTTTGGAGAAGTCAAGCTCGCCCTCTTCATACCACTTAATCAACTGTTTGTAGGTGCCGACCGGGGTGGAACCGGTAGCAAGACCCAAAACGCAGTCCGGCTTCATATGGATCTGCGAGAAGAAGAGAGCCGCAGCTTTTTTGGACATGTCCTCGTAATCTTTGCATCTGATGATTTTCATAAAAAGCACTCCTTTGCGCAATTTAAGTTTTCTTTATTGTAGCACATTCAAAAAGAAAGAACAAGACGGAAAAACGCAATTTGTAAGGTTTTTTACCTATTAGAAGGACGGTTTTTGCATAGGAATCCGGCTTCGTTTAACTTTGCCTGTTTTAACGCCCGCATGCGCATAACCTCTGTCCCGTCCGCATAACAATAATGCAGACAAATCTGTAAAAGGAGCGAATACGCATGGAGCTTACGTGTAAACACGAGACGATCTGCATAAATGAAGTCGTATACGACGGCGTAATGGAGCAAAGTGTGGAGCTCGACCACATGCTGCCCGATTATTGCAAAAATATCTTTAAAATTCTGCGATGCCGACTGATGCCGCACATCACGGCAAGCCGTGTCCAAAACGGCCGTCTGCTGATCGAGGGCATGTGCCGAATTGAAATTTTGTATACGGCGGAGGAGAGCTTTGCTGTCTGCTCGGTGACACAGAAGCAGAGCTTTTCCAAGACAATGGAATTAAAGGATGCGCCGCAGTCCGGTCAGGTGACGGCCGACGTCCGCTGCGACTACATAAACTGTCGTGCGGTAAGCCCGCGGCGCATTGATCTGCGCGGCGCGCTGCTGATCCGCGCAATCGTTACCGCGCCGAAGGAACACCCGGTTTTGTGCAGCGCGCAGGGAATGGGAATTCAGACGGATGCGGCGCCTATCACAGTGCTGTCAAAGAGGTTGACCGCGCAGCAGTCCTTTACCGTGCGGGAGGAGATTCCGCTTGCATATGGGAAACCGGATATTGGCGAGATTTTATCGATCGATGCTGCGGCCGTCCTGACGGATACGCGCATCGTGGCGAATCGGGCTGTAACAAAGGGGGAAATCAGCGCGCACTTGCTGTATCTGCCGCAGAGCGGCGGTCAGCCCGAGGTGATGGAGCATGTTCTGCCGCTCAGTCAGGTGCTTGACATTCAGGGGATTACAGAGGAATACAGCTTACAAATCCGCTTTGACGTGACGGATATTGAAACAGTGATGAAGCAGGATGAAAACGGCGCCTGTACAGCAGTTTCCGCGACGTTCTCCATCACGGCCTGCTGTGAAGCAGACAAAAATGAAGAAACCTGCTTTCTGCGAGACGCGTATTCGACCTGCTACGATGCAAAAGCTGTGCGTGTGCCGGTTATGACCGGAAAAATGGTGCGCCCGATTCGGGAAACCCGTACCTGTAAGGCGATAATTTCCGTTCCGCAAAGCGAACTGAGCGCGGTATACGATCTCTCCTGTACCTTTGTTTCGGATGACTGCCGTATCAGCGAGGGACAGATTCATCTGACAGGCAGCCTTTGCTGCTGTCTGTTAGCATGTGATACGGAGAATATGCCGACATCTATTGAAAAAAAATCGCCGTGTGAGGTGACGATAGACGCGCTTTGCTGCGAGGACGGACTTTTCTTCCATCCATGCGTCAGCGTCAGCACAACATCTTACCGGCTGGCTTCTGCGGAGGAAGTTGAGGTGAGCGTTGAACTGCTGATAACGGGTACGCTTTGCTGCAACACCTCCTATACGGCAGTCAGTGAGATCGATGTTGACGAAAAAACGCGCCTTTCCTGTGAGAACGATCCGGCAATCCGGCTTTACTACGCTTCGGCAGGAGAGCGCGTATGGGAGATTGCCAAGCAATACAGGACGGATGTTGCGTCTGTCCTGTCTGAAAACGAGCTGGAGACGGATACGCTTGCCGGAGCATGCGTGCTGCTTATTCCGTCGCCGCAGACTGTGCAGGAGGAATCGTGATGATGGAACAAACGAATTTGTATGCCGATATTGCCGCGCGAACCGGCGGAGATATTTATGTCGGAATCGTCGGAC
>UQQY01000162.1 GCA_900543295.1 uncultured Oscillospiraceae bacterium
GCCCCAACGGTAGGACGCCTCCCGAATGGATATATAGCCCTTGATCCCGTTCATACCGCACCTCCGCATGGATAATACTCAACATATTACATTATATACGAATATCCGAATAAAAGCAAGCCCACACGGACGACTTTGCACGAAGTTTTTTCGGGGTCGTCAAATTCATCTGCGATCAATAATCGGGAGACGGTGTTGCATATTCGTCCGGCAGTATCCGAAACAGAGGATATATTTGCAGATTTTTCTCCATGATCAGGGCTGTGTCATATTTGAGTGAAGTCAATTCATGCAGTTTTGTTCAGCCTGTACATATCCTGCATTTGGTGGTCACTCTCGGCTGTTTTCGCGGCAGGAAGAAAAAGCAACGGTCGATTTGCTTTCAAGCAGCTTGGACGGTTCATTGCTTCGCCCCCGTTTTACATTTCTCTTTTTGGCGAGGCAGACAGGAGCGTTTCCGTTCCCCCTTCGCCCTTCGTATGACAAGGTTCTATGCGGCTTATATGTGGCGATGTATTACTCAACCTTTTTATTATTCATATACCTTTTTATTTTAACTGCGGACGGGTTCAAATCGCCATTGTCGAATAATCCACCGCATCGGCAATACCGAAAAAATGCTTCCGCAGCAGCGTTGAAAACAGCATAAAAGCCCTTATTTCAAGCCGTTTTCTGCCCATTTCCGCAAATGGGCTTGTATCAAAGACGGCTTTTAGATAGACGACGGCGTGTCGGGTACGACCTTTCAAAGACCGGATTTCATGCGTATGGAGCGTATGGCGGAGAACGGAGAAATCGGCACGATTATTGTGAAAGACCTCTCCCGTTTCGGGCGTGAACAGGTGGAAATGGGCAGATTGACGCAGGTCGTCTATCCGTCGCTTGGTATCCGTTTTATCGCCATACAGGAACGAGTGGATACTCTGACAGGCGACGGCGTGGAGATGATGCCGTTTCACAATATTTTCAACGAGTGGTATGCGGCACAGACTTCAAAGAAAATCCGTGCGGTATGGCAGTCAAAAGCCGATAACGGAAAGCGGGTATCGTCTACTGTTCCGTTTGGGTATGTGAAAGACGCTGATAATAAAGAAAAATGGCTGGTTGACGAGCCTGCCGCTGAGGTGGTTCGCAAAATCTATGCTCTGTGTCTTGCAGGGCGAGGACCGTCGCAGATTGCAAGACAGTTGGAAAAAGAACAAATCCTTATTCCATCCGCATATTACGAAAGTATCGGCAGAACGCACGCTCGAAAGGTAGAAAGTGATTCTTGTAGGTGGGATCAGAAAACGGTTGTAGGTATTCTTGAAAACAGGCAGTACACCGGCTGTGCTGTGAATTTCAAGACCACTACCGTCAGCTACAAGGTGCATAAAACCATTTACAAGCCGACGGAAGAACATCAGATTATACCGAATATGCAAGAGCCGATAATCTCTGAAGAACAATGGTTAAGGGTACAGGAGCTTCGCCAGCACCGCCGCAGACCGACAGCAACAGGAAGAACAAGTCTGTTTTCGGGTTTGGTATATTGTTATGATTGTGGGGCAAAAATGCACTTTGCCGCTGCAAAAAGTATGACACGAAATCAGGAACATTTTCGCTGTTCCAACTACAAATCGGGGCGTGGCGAATGTACCGTTCACTATATCCGAGATGTAGTGCTTGAAAAAATCGTGTTTGAAGCAATCAGCAGCTTGGCAGATTTTGTGAAGTGCCACGAAACTGTATTTCTGTATATGCTGGCGAAGAAAACCAACGCTATGCGGCAGAAGGAATACAAAAGGCTTCAGCAGTCAGTGGAGCAAGGTACAAGGAGAATTACCGAAATTGACAGGCTGATTGAAAAGGTGTTTGAGCAGAACGCAAGCGGAGTACTCTCCGATGAGCGTTTTGCTAAAATGCTCCATAGCTATGAAAAAGAGCAGAAAGCTTTGACACAGGAGGTATCCGACAGTCAGCAGACTTTACAGGAAGCTAAACAAAAGGTAACGGATTTAAGGCTGCTGCTCCGCACCCTGCGTGAAATGACAGAGATTACAGAGCTTAACCCAACGCTTGTCAATTCGCTGATTGAGCGTATTGAGGTTCACAACAACGATAAGTCAAGCGGTCATTGTTATGTGAAGGTGGATATTTACTTCACAGCGGTAGGAATGATAGATATTCCAACCGAACAGGAAATCCTTGCTATGATGGAAGAAATACGGGAAAATCCGCAACACTTCCGCTTTGTAGCATAGGGCAAAAGAATACGGTGTAACTCATTTTACTGAGTTACACCGTACCCTACATAAAAACTTCCTTATCTGGCGTTGCCAAAGGGTACGTCCTGTTTTCTTTGCCTCTTCGGCGGAAGCAAAAACCGGCAGGGAACAAAATCCCTGCCGGTTTTTGCTTATCATTTCTATCCTGTCTGTCCGGCACACCGCCTCCGGTCAGTCCTTCGCCGCCTCGTCCGCAATGGCTTTGAGCAGACTCTTGTCCGGATTATAGGCATCCTCGGAGATTTCCCAGATCATGATGCCGCCAAGGTTTTCTTTGGCATAGCGCGTCTTTTTCCGCATGGTGGGAATCCCGTTATAATGCGCAGTCACGCCGTTTACTTCGCAGGTATCGTGCTGATCCGCCTGCGGATCAAACGAGAACATATCCGCATAGCACGCACCTCCCGGGCGGCCATAGAACGGGATGCCCAATATGAGTTTTTCAGCCGGAACGCCGCGCGTATTTTTCCAGTAATCCCCGCATGCCACGGCAAACTCGCAGGAAGAATGCAGCGGGCCGTCGCCGCCGTCATAGGACATAATATGTACAAAATCAAGCAGCTCAAGCGCGCGGTCTGTATGCCCCATCGCCGCGTCCGAAATAGAGTAGCCGTTTTGATCTTCTAAGTCGTCGTTGCCCGCAGCATCACGCCCCCCTAAAACTGCTGCGGTCAGAAGCTTTCCTTTTGCGTGAAGCTTCTGCGCCAAAAGCTCCAGCAGATATTCATTCTGCTTGTGCGAGCCTTTTTTCACGCGCGGATGCTCCCAGTCCATATCCGCGCCGTCAAAGCCGTATTCCTCCACCATGGCGGCAATCGCGTCAGCAAGCTTTTCCGTTTTTTCCGGTGTTTCGGTCGCTTTGATGAACGTATCCTCAAGCGGGACGTCAAGATACGACCAGCCGCCGACAGAAATCAGCACCTGCACGCCGTGCTCATGCCCTTCGCGGATAAGGCGCTCTGCAATCTCCGGATGCTCAAGCGGGCGGATTTCGCCATCCTCCGTTGGAATGGCGAACGCATAATTGATCTGTGACAGGCAGTCGTAGCGGACTTTTTTCATTCCGTCCATTTTCCACGACGCAAAGTATGTCACGATTCTGAAGTCCTTCATTGTAAAATCCCCTCGTTTCCTGTATCACGTTTTATATAACGTTATAATGCTATTGTATTCGTTCTGCTTCGTTCTGTCAACCCAAAGAATAGATTGCCGGAAAAACAAAGTTCTGCTTTGACGAAATATGGGATTTTCATGAATTAAACTGTGAAATTCAGCGCATAGCTGCGGCATGGTACAAAGTTCAATTTTAGATTTATTCCGGCAAAAGCCATTCCATTTCATTTTCTCTTGCCGCAAATCCCTGTTCGATATACAGACGCTTTCCCTGCTCGCTGCTGTTCAGCCATATCCGTTTCATACGATTTTCTATGGCATATTTCTTGATTTCACTTATGATACGCTTTGCAAATCCTTGCCCTCTGAATGCCGGCTCCGTATAAATATTAAGTATATATCCTTCTATGCCAGAGATATTTTCTTTATATGGGAGGCGCTTAAATAAACAGAGAGAACCTATTGAAACAATTTTATTTTCCTGCATGATTCCCCAGCTGATTAAGTCATCGTTTATGTGGATCAAATAGTAGCGCTTTGTTGCAAGCTCCAATTCATCAATATCTGTTTCCGCATCTATTTCGCCTAATTCATCGAACAGCCGTACTCTCAACTGCCAGAACACATCTGCCGATTTCTCATCCAGCTTTATAACATTCATCATGATTATATTCCCCGTGCCGTTTTCTTGTAAAGTCGATTCCATATCACTCTTCTAACACCATACAAAAGAGGAAATACAATTTCCTCGCATCCTTCCGAAATAATTGCAATTTGCACAACCTGATTTTCCCAAAATTCACAAAACAGCCGCGGCATTAGGGCGGCTGTTTTGCGGTCATGCATTTCAAAAGGGTATCTGCCTGTATCGCCGCTTATCTCAAAAAAGCGTGCGGTGCAACGCGGAACCGCGCGGTCTGCGGAAGATAGCGCGTGCCGTCCTTATCAGTGAGCTGAATGGCCTCAGCCTCAATCGGAACGACAATCCGTTTTTCCTCGCCGGGATTCAGGAATACCCGCTCAAAGCCGCAAAGCTTGCAGTTCGGCGTGATATAGCGTTCTCTGTCATAGACCGCGTAAACCTCGACAACCTCTTCACCCGCCATATCACCGGTGTTTTTCACTGTTACCGTTACCGAGAGATCATTTTCCTCCGCGCTTCCAGAAACCGATCCTTCATCCGTTTCAAACGTTGTGTAGGAGAGGCCATAACCGAACGGATACAGCGGCTCATTTTTCAGATAGCGGTAGGTGCGCCCTTCCATTCTATAATCCTCGAACGCTGGCAGACCGTCAAGCGACTTGTAAAATGTAACCGGCGTTTTTCCGCTTGGATTGCGCAGACCGAAGATCAGATCGGCGATTGCGTCGCCGCCCATTGCGCCGGGATACCAGCCGTACAG
>UQQY01000163.1 GCA_900543295.1 uncultured Oscillospiraceae bacterium
ATTGTAGAGGGCGACGCCAAGCGTGTGCTTGTTACAAAGCAGAATCTTTCCGATCTGATCGGTCCGGCAAAATTTCGTCGTTCCGATTCGGAAAGCGCAGATCAGGTCGGCGTGGTAAACGGACTTGCATGGACAAGCGTCGGCGGTGAAATGCTGGAGATTGAATGTGCGGTTATGACCGGTTCAGGAAAGCTCAAGCTGACGGGAAGTCTTGGTGATGTTATGCGTGAGTCGGCTGATATTGCGGTGAGCTATGTCCGGACTATTGCGGAAAAGTATCATATTGATCCGGATTTTTATAAAACAAAGGATCTGCATATTCACGCGCCGGAGGGCGCTGTACCGAAAGACGGCCCGTCTGCGGGGGTCACGATGGTAACCGCGGTTGTCTCCGCACTGTCCGGCATTCCGGTTCGCGGCGACGTTGCGATGACCGGTGAAATTTCTTTGCGCGGACGGGTTATGCCGATCGGTGGTCTGCGGGAGAAATCCATGGCGGCATATCGGGAGAATAAAAAGATCGTCATTATTCCAAAAGAAAATGAGCCGGATCTCTATGAGGTTGATCCAGTTGTAAAAGAGTCCGTTGTGTTCAAGCCGGTGGAACGGATTGAAGAGGTTTTGGAACTGGCGCTGGTTCAGCCGTCGGAAACAGAGGAATCAAAGGTTCTTGACGCATGGTGCGAGCCGAAGACGTCGTCTGTATCGGGCGAAACGGTACGGATTTAGGGAGCGACGGCTATGAACTACAACAAAGCGTCTTTTCTCTGTTCTTACGGAATCTCAAGTCAGCTTCCGCCTTCCGACCGAATGGAAATTGCCTTTGCCGGACGCTCAAACGTTGGAAAGTCTACGGCGATCAACAAAATTTTCAATCGTAAAAATCTCGCACGCGTGCAGTACCGGGCAAAACGGCGACCATCAACTTTTATCAGGTTGAAAACGTGCACTTTGTCGATCTGCCGGGATATGGATATGCAAAGGTAGCCAAATCGGAAAAGCTTCGCTGGTCAGAGCTGATAGAAGGCTATTTTGCTCAGGATCGCGATCTGCGCCTTGCAGTAGAACTGGTCGATATGCGGCATCCGCCGACAGCGCTTGATATTCAAATGATAGAATTTCTGATTGCGCATGAGCTGCCGTTCCTCGTTTTGCTGACGAAGTGTGACAAGCTTAATAAGAAGGAACGCGCCGAGCGGCTTTCAAAAATCAGGGAAGAGCTGCCGTGCGGAAACCAAATCACCATTCTGCCGTTTTCCGGCGAGACAGGGGAGGGCGTTTCTGAACTGCGGGCTATATTTGACGATCTGGCTGTTCAGACAGGCTAAATAAAAATAGAATAATTAAACAGCAGAAAAGGGGATACGGCACGAAATCGCGCCGTATCCTCTTTTCTGCTGTTATTAAGAGTTGATAGAGGAATGTGATGCCGTATCGGCATGATATGTTGCAAATTTTATAAAGCGGAAATTCTAATTCATATGATTCCTTATTATAAATATTGACAATATTGCGTAGATGTGATATTCTAATTTTGGAAAGTCGTAACAATAATGAATTCTTATCTTTTATCATTTCGTATTGCAAAAAGGAGGTTATATCTATGAAACGATCTGTGTGTCTGGTTACAGCGTTTTGTCTTCTTGTCGCTCTGACTGCCTGTACTGCGTCGCCGTCCCCAGATGCAGATTCCGAAATTTTACAAAATACCTATACAAGCGCCGACCGCGAAGCAGATATGGAGGAAATCTCCGATTTCTATCAGAATGTACTGACGGAAGAGGCACGGCAGACGGTATTAGAAGAGAATCTTAACACCGTTTCAATTGAAGAATATCAAAAGGATCCGAAAAAAGCGTTTGCCGCACTGCACAAGGATTTTCAGAGCAAGCTGTACTTTCGTTCAGAAGGTTCTTTGACTGCGCCGGTTGCTCCTGAATCGGCAGAAGAGGCAAAAAGCATGATTCGCAAAGAGTTCTCCTCCTTGACAGAAGAGAAATACCTTACGCTTGCCGACGAAATGATTGACAGCGGCTCGGCTGCCGGAGAGCAGGACAATATATTGTATGAGGAAAAACCGCAGGAAAGCTTTGACGGCGCCCGCCGCATGATTCTGTCGCAGGCTCTGCACTGGATTGCCGATGCGGCTTGATATAGTTAAAATAAATGCAGAAAATCCGCACTGAAATCCTTCAGTGCGGATTTTCTGATATAGCAGGTTTATTTTGCGTTATCGTGCTGACGAATTTCCGCACGGCGGATTTTTCCGCTGATGGTTTTGGGAAGCTCCGGTACAAACTCAACGATACGCGGATACTTGTACGGCGCTGTTGTCTTTTTCACGTAGTTCTGCAATTCCTTTTTCAGTTCCTCTGAGGGCTGATACTGGCTTGTCAAAACAATCGTTGCCTTTACCACCTGTCCGCGGATTGGATCCGGCGCGCCGGTTACCGCAACCTCAAGCACTGCCGGATGTTCCATCAGGACGCTTTCCACTTCAAACGGCCCAATACGGTAGCCGGAAGCTTTGATAACGTCATCCGTCCGGCCAACGTACCAGAAATATCCGTCTTCATCGCGGTAAGCGGTGTCGCCCGTATGATAAACGCCATGCTCCCAAGCGGCAGCCGTGCGCTCTTCGTCGAGATAATAACCCTTGAACAGGCCGTTCGGCTTGCCGTCCTTCGGAGGACGAACCACAATTTCACCGACCTCTCCATCCGGAACAGGGTTAGCGTCTGCATCTACAATATCGACATTGTAAAGCGGCGTAGGCTTGCCCATCGCGCCGGATTTTGGCTTCATACCGCGCAGATTTGCAATTAACAGCGCAGTTTCCGTCTGACCAAAGCCCTCCATAATGTCAAGGCCGGTCACTTCCTTAAAACGCTTGTACACCTCTTCGTTGAGCGCTTCGCCCGCAGTGGTGACGTATTTGAGAGAGGAAAGGCTTTCAGAATCCATACCCTCTTTGATAAGAAAACGAAATACCGTCGGCGGAGCGCAGAAGGTTGTGAGCGCATATTTATGAATCATCTGCAAAAGATCGTGCGGGACAAATTTGTCAAAATCGTAGACAAAAAGCCCGGCTCCCAGGAACCACTGTCCGTAAAGCTTGCCCCAGGCGGCCTTACCCCAGCCGGTTTCAGCAAGAGAGAGATGCAGCCCCTCTGGATCGACATTGTGCCAGGAATGTGCGGTCATCAGATGATAAATGGCATAATAGTGCGAGTGCACTACCATTTTCGGATTACCGGTCGTACCGGAAGTAAAATAGAGCAGCATGTCGTCGTTTACATTGGTATCAGCACGCTCCCATACGGAGGAATAATGTTCATACAGCTCGTCAAAGGAATCCCAACCCTCACGCTCGCCGCGCGCCAAAATTTTAACCGGCAGAATGTCTTCCGTCTTTTTCTCCGCTTCTTCAACATAACGACTGATTTCGCAGGTTGCCGTACAGACAATGCCTTTAACATGCGCGGCCTCAATCCGATAAGCGACGTCTTTGGTAGTAAGCAAATTGGTCGCAGGAATAGTGACTGCGCCGATTTTGTGCAGCGCCAGAATCGTAAACCAGAATTCATAATGCCGTTTTAAGACAAGCATGACCTTATCACCCTTGCGGATTCCTTTTGCATACAGCATATTGGCTACACGGTTTGATGCTTCTGAAAAATCGGCAAAAGTGAACGTGCGCTCCGCGCCATGCTCGTCCGTCCAAACCATGGCGCGCCGGTGCGGCTCAAGCTCGGCAATTCGGTCGATTACATCATAAGCAAAATTAAAATTTTCAGGACAGTGAATATCAAAACGGTTCAGAACGCCCTTTTCGTCATATCCTTCTGTCACATATTTTTGATAAAGTGTAGCAGCAGTTTCCATAAAACACTCCAGTCTGTCGCCGGTACAGCGGCAAGTTCTTTCCCTCCTTTTGGAGGATAGGCTGCATTGTGCGCCGAGAAGACCGGTCAGTACAAAGCATGATCGGAAGAAAGCAATCTGTGCACAAAGAGCTATACCTTTTTATTATAGGCAGATTTGCAAAAAAGGTCAAGAAAATATATGAAATCAAAAGGAGAAATCCGTTTAATACGTCGCTTTACTTCGATTCTTTTTCCTTTTTAGGCAGCAGCGAGCCGAATGAAACAGCGGAATATCCATATTTATCGCGCACAGTGTCGAGCGCCGACCCAAGTCGCTCCAGCTTTTCGTGCCGTGTTTCATCAAATTCAGCTAAAAAGCTCATCTGCTCGCCGACATCTTGTGTTGTCAGATTGGTTCCAGTTACAGTGAGCATCCGAACAGGCGACGTTTCGCTCCAGCACTCCTTTAAAATAGAACAGGCGACTTCACAAAGCTCCTTGGGCGCACTGGTTGGTCGGGGAAGCGGACGCTGACGCTGAATCACTTTGAAATCAGGGGACTTGATTTGAAGCTGCAAGGTATGGCACTTCACGCCGTGCCGCCGCATACGGGCGGAAACTTCATCGCAGAGGGAAAGGATAGCAGGTTTTAATTCATCCATTCCAATCAGATTGTGCGCATAGGTTGTTCCGTTTCCAACTGACTTTGGAACAGAGGCCAATACTTCTTCGTACCGCGCAACCGGGCTTTGCTCTAAGCCGTTCGCATAGCGCCATAGCTGCTCGCCGGCTTTTCCAAGCCGCTTTGTGAGAAAGCAGCGGTCAAGGACGGCCAGATCGCCGATAGTGCGCACCG
>UQQY01000164.1 GCA_900543295.1 uncultured Oscillospiraceae bacterium
CGGTAATGTAAAGGAACTGCCGATTATCGTAAAAGCCGATGTGCAGGGCTCAGCCGAGGCGGTCAAACAGTCGCTTGAAAAGCTTTCAAACGACGAGGTTCGCGTGCGTGTTATTCACAGCGCCGTCGGTGCGGTCAACAAATCCGACGTTATGCTGGCGCAGGCGTCCGGCGCAATTATCATTGGATTTAACGTCCGCACCGATCAGGCGGTGCGCGACTCTGCGGAGCAGGATGACGTCGAGATTCGCCTCTACCGCATCATTTACGATGCAATCGATGACGTAAAACAGGCGATGAAAGGTATGCTTGCGCCGAAAACCCGCGAGGTGGAGCTTGGGCGTGCAGAGGTGCGCGCGGTATATAAAATCTCGAATGTCGGTACGATCGCCGGCGCATACGTCATTGAGGGCAAGGTCGCAAGAAATGCGCTTCTGCGTGTCGTCCGCGACGGTATTGTGCTCACTGAGGATAAGATTGCTTCACTCAAACGCTTTAAGGATGATGCCAAAGAGGTGGCGCAGGGCTACGAGTGCGGCATCGGACTGGAAAAATTCAACGACATCAAAGAGGGCGACATCTTCGAGTCCTTTATCATCGAGGAATACAGGGATTAACCCCTCTTTCCGAAAAGAAGGGAGCATAGAATGGCTTCTATCAAAATCAGCCGGATATCTGAAGACATCCGAAAAGAACTGGTCGGCATTTTTCGCGAGGTAAAGGATCCCCGTGTTTCGCCGATGCTCAGTATCATCAAAGTGGATCTTTCCAACGACCTTTCGCACTGCAAGGTCTATGTCAGCGCGGTTGAGGGCGTGGAAAAAACAAAGGAATCCGTTGCGGGATTAAAAAGCGCCGCAGGCTATATCCGCAGGACGGTGTCCGGCCGTCTGCATCTGCGTAAAACGCCGGAATTCCACTTCGTTGCAGATGATTCGATCGCATACAGTGCAAATATCAACCGTATTCTTGAAGAGGAAAACCGCGCGCATCCGGAGTGGGCGCTCGACAGGGAGGAAACTTCGGAAGGACAGGACGATCTGCTTTGATTTGGAATATCTCTGAAAGGGGGAGTTTGTGTGCGGATTACCGTACAGCAGGCTGCGGATCGCATCCTCTCACAGGATCGCATTCTGATTTTATCGCATAAAAGCCCGGACGGGGATACGCTTGGGAGCGCTTATGCGCTCCTTTATGCGCTGTACGCGTGCGGAAAAAGAGCGCGTGTGATGTGCAGCGATCCCGTGCCGCCGCAGTTTGCCTACCTTGCAGAAGGAGAATCGGAAACTGCCTTTGAGCCGTTGTTTATTATAGCGGTGGATGTGGCTTCCAAAGAGCTGCTTGGAAGCGCGTTGGCTGAGTATGCGTCACGTGTGAATTTGTGTATCGATCATCACCGCACGAACGGAGATTACGCGTGCGGAACGCTTGTCGACGATCAGGCTGCGGCCGCATGTGAAATTCTATACGCAGTGATTGCGGCAATGGGCGTTTCTCTTACGCCGCAGATCGCCTCCTGCCTGTATACCGGAATTGCAACGGACAGCGGCTGCTTTAAATATCCCAATACGACTGCGCGCACGCACCGTATTGCAGCGGAACTGATAGAAGCGGGCGCGGATTATGCCGCAATCAACCGTGCGCTGTTCGATACCAAGTCGAAAGCGCGCGTGGCAATCGAAAAACAGGTTCTGGATACGCTTTCCTTTGCGGAAAACGGACAGATTGCATGGGTCTGCATCACGCAGAAAATGCTGCGGGAGACCGGAGCGATGGAGACGGAGCTGGACGGCCTTGCAGCTCTGCCGCGTATGATCGAGGGCGTTGAGGTCGGCATTACCCTTCGTGAACAGCAGGACGGCAGCTATAAGGTCTCCATCCGCACGGCGCAAAAGGCGGATGCCTCCGCCATTTGTGCGGAATTCGGCGGCGGCGGTCATCTTCGCGCGGCGGGCTGCCGCTTCACCTGCACATATCAGGAAGCAGTGGAAAGACTGCTGTCGGCGGCGAAACGGACGCTTTGAAGACGAAAAGCAAAAGGAAAGAAAAATGAACGGAATCCTATGTATCAATAAACCGCAGGAGTATACGTCTTTTGATGTAATCGCGCGTATCCGGGGCATGTCGAAGACAAAGCGCGTCGGCCATTCCGGAACGCTCGATCCAATGGCGACCGGCGTGCTTCCCGTATTTATAGGGATGGCAACAAAAGCGTGCGATCTTCTGCCGGACGATAATAAATGCTATGAAGCGGCGTTTGCGCTCGGAACAGAAACGGATACGCTCGACTGCTGGGGAACGGTGAAGCGCGTTTGCGACGCACATGTTCGCACAGAAGAGCTTACTGCCATCCTGCCGCGTTTTACCGGGGAAATCGAGCAGATTCCGCCGATGTATTCCGCCGTCCGTGTAAATGGGCAGCGGCTTTACGATATTGCAAGGCAGGGCAGAGAGATCGAACGCACGCCGCGCAAAGTCAACGTCATGCGGCTTGCGTGCACAAACTTTGATGAGGAGCGGCAGACCGGCACGCTCTCGGTCAGTTGTTCTAAAGGCACATATATTCGCAGCATTATCAGCGACATCGGAGCGGCGCTTGGCTGCGGCGCTATGATGACGGGACTTGTCCGCGTAAAGGCATGTGGCTTTACGCTGGAAGACTGCATTACACTGGATGAGGCGCAGGCACTGACGCAGGAGGGAACGCTTGCATGCAAGCTCCTTCCTGTGGATCGGCTATTTTACCACCTGCCGCGCATTTCTCTGAATGAAGTACAGACGGTCAAGTTCAAAAACGGCGTGCGCCTTGATTTAAACCGTGTGAAGCATAAGCAGATTGAGACGATGCACCGTGTTTATTCTGCGGACAAGTCTTTTTTGGGACTCGCTTCCCTGGATCATTCGGACGAATCCCTGCGCATTGAGAAAATGTTTATCGAAAAATGAGGTGAGGACGGTTTTGGAATGCTATCGTGATATTCCGCAGCAAAGCGAATCCTCCGCCGTTGCGCTCGGCTTTTTTGACGGCGTACATACGGCGCATGCACAGGTGATCCGCGCCGTGATTGGAAAAGAAGAGTACGTGCCGACGGTGCTGACCTTTTCGGCTGATACGGTTCTTCCTGTCAGCAAAGCGGGAAGCGGGCTTCTGATAACGGAGGAACAGAAGCGCCGCCGGATTGCGTCGCTTGGTATCCAAAAAATGTTTGAGCCTTCGTTTTCCGAAATTGGCGGACTTTCTGCGGAAGCATTTTTTGAAGAAATCTTGTACAAACGGCTTCGGGCGCGGGTTCTCTCCTGCGGGTATGACTATCATTTCGGAAAAGGCGCCAGAGGAAATGCAGACCTGCTTCAAAAGCTGTGTTCAGAACGGAAGATTCATCTCATTATCGTGCCGCGCTGTTCAGACCGCGGCGTTACCGTGAGCTCCAGCGAGATTCGCCGCGCCATTTCAGCGGGCGATATAATGCGGGCAAACGAGTTGCTGGGCTATCGCTATACGATAGACGGCGCTGTCGTTCACGGCAGAAGCCTTGGGCACACGCTTGGTTTCCCTACGCTCAATCAGCGGTTGTGGAAAGGACTTCTGCTTCCTAAATTCGGCGTTTATTCAAGTATTACGCATATTTGCGGAGAGACGCACCGTTCTATTACGAATATCGGCGTGAAGCCAACCATTGAAGGCGATCGTGCGCCGCTGGCAGAGACGTATATGCTAGATGCGGACGGGGATTATTATGGGAAAGAGGCTTCTGTAGAGCTTTTGCACATGAGCCGTCCGGAACAGCGCTTTTCCGGCGTCGGGGAACTGAAAGAGACCGTACTGCGCGATATTACGTTCCGCCGGGCTGAAAGCGAATAATCGTTTTTTCAAAAAGAGGAAAGAGAGAATGAATGACGATAGAGTAGAGGCTTTAATTCAGGCAGCCGTTTTGTTGCATGACAAAGATTATGCTTTAGCAGAAAAAATAATAAATGAGAAATATCCATTTACTCCTGTTAAATCGAGTGGGAGAAACTATACAGTTAAGCAGATGGTAACACAATTTTTTAGTGACGGATTTATTGACAGATACTCTGGAAAGAGATTAGTGAATCCAGGTATCTTACGTGTAATGTCAGAAATACTGCCAAAAGTTTTTCCATATCAGGCACATGGGAAAACAGATGAATGCCATATGGCCTATTGGGATTTCCAACCCACAATTGATCATATTTATCCAGTTTCGTTAGGTGGGAAAGACACATATGAAAATTGGGCGACAACTTCAATGAAAAATAATTTAATTAAAAATAAGTTTACTCTTAAACAGCTTGGCTGGACGCTCAAGGATAAAGGAGATATTAGAAATTGGGATGGATTATCAAAAACGTTTATTGAAATCGTTGAACAAGACAAATCATTACTCAGTATTAGTCGTGTGAAAAGCTATTACATAGCAACAAAAGATGTTATGGGAAAAATTATTCATAATAGTACTACTAATAATATATAAAACACATCTGTCTCTACTTGTTTGCCGGACAAGAAAGTAAAAGCAATAATTGCTTTCGATTTCGCATAGTGTAGTCTCGTTTGTGCCTTCTTCTTTCAATATGATAGGAATTTTGGATATTGGATCATTCTAAGCATAAAATAC
>UQQY01000165.1 GCA_900543295.1 uncultured Oscillospiraceae bacterium
GAAAACCTCGCCGTCGAATTTGCGATGCTTTAGATACAGCGCCAGCAGAACAAATCCTATCAGGCACCAGATCGATTCATACAAAAAACATGGATGTACCGGCGTATTGGGATCTACAGTCACGCCGATCGCAGCAAGCGCGTTCTGTTTATAGGTAAGATAGCTTACAATATCAGGACTCGTCATCCCCCACGGAAGCGTTGTGTTGCTTCCGAATGCTTCTACATTGAAAAAATTACCCCAGCGGCCGATCCCCTGTCCAAGCAGAAACCCAACACCGACAACATCGAGCAGCGCCGGAATGCAGAGCTTATGATGTCTGGCGATCAAAATGCCGACTAACAGTGCGCCGATTAAACCGCCGTAAATGGCAAGACCGCCCTCCCACGTTTTAAAAATCCGCAGAAAGCTGTTCCAGAAACCGCCCCAGCTTGAGAAATCCAATCCATAGCTGTCCCAACTGAAAATAACGAAGTAAAGCCGTGCTCCGACGATACCGCCTAAAATACCGCCTAAAATACAATCGATCGCTTTGTCGGGATCAATACCGACCTTTCGGAATACGCGAAATGCATAAACCATCGCCAGAATCAATCCGACAGCAATAATCATCCCGTAATATGTGATATGAATCGGACCAATGTCTATCGCATTATTAAAGCGAAATTCCAATCCCATCCCCGGAAATTGAACAATTTTTTCCATGATGTCCTCCCTATTTGTGTTTTTAGAATACCTGCGGCAAAATGACGGAAAGCGTCATCCTGTCCTTTCGGTAAGAATAAGATAAAAGCTGCTCCAAATCCTGCTTTTGTACATTTTTCAATATAGTCAGCGCGTCAAACAGCGTTCTTTTGGACAAGTGCGCGCTCAAAAGTGCATTTGCCGTTTGATCCACCTCTCCAAACATCATCACCGACTGTCCGTATAAAGACTTCAGTACACGCAAAAAATCTTCCTCCGCAATGCCATTTTTCCGTAATTCATTGGCCGCTGAAACAATTTCCTCCGCAATATATTCCGGATTTTCCGCTTCGCCGGAAAAGATATTGACAGCGAAGTCGCGTCCGAGCATAATATCCTTTCCAAACGACGTATTAATCGTCTTTTCCTCGTAAAGCCGCTGGTAAAGCGCGCTGCTTCTTCCTGCAATCAACTCATTCAGCAGCGTATAGTAAAGCTGTGTTTCCAGTTCGGCCTCAGCGGATACAGGACGCTCTTTAAAGCCGATATGAAAAAGCTTCGCTGAAACAGCAAGCTTTTCTTCGCTGTAGGGACGAACAATGGTGTCCGGCTCGTGGATCGGCTCTTTTTTTGGAATTATGGGAGGCAGATCATTTCGCGCAGTCTCTTCCACAATTGCAGCCATCCGGTCAGAATCAAAGTTTCCCGCGACCGCCAGCACCATATTAGCCGGATTGTAATACGCGCCGTAGCAGCGATATAAAAGCTCCGGCGTAATATTTGCAATCGAAGAGGAACTTCCCGCGACATCCAGCTTGACCGGATGCACATGATAAAGATTTTCAAGCATATGAAAGAACACGCGCCAGTTTGGATCATCCTCATACATTCGAATTTCCTGGTCAATGATCCCGCGTTCTTTCTGCACGCTTTCCTCTGTAAAATACGGCGTCTGCACAAATTGAATCAGCGTGCGCAGCGCTTCCTCCGCTTGTTCTGTTGTGCTGAACAGGTAGCTTGTACATTCAAATGAGGTAAAGGCGTTGGAATTCGCGCCGATTGCAGAAAAATGTGCGGAAACATCGCCATCCTCTTTTTCGAACATTTTGTGCTCTAAATAGTGCGCGATTCCCTCCGGCACTTCGGTTTTTGTTCCGTCAGGCTCACACAGCGTATTGTCAATGGAACCATACCGCGTGCCGAACAGCGCATATACGCTGGAAAACTGCGGCATGGGATACAGTGCGACTTCAAGACCTGACGTATGGCGGTAGCAATAGTAGGATTCTCCTAAAGCATCGGAGGAAATGATCGTTTTCTTCATCATTGTGCATCCCCTCCTTTTCCGCAGAGCAGATACTCTGTTTGCAGCGTAAGTTTCTGTGCGGCTTTGATAACATCCTCTCGTGTCACGGCAGAAATCAGTGTCTCTTGTTCCTCCGGGGTCGAATACGTCCCACAAAGGATTTGATTCAGAAAAAAGCTTTCAACGGTAACATCGGACTCATAAACCGACTGGTAGGCGTTTCTTAAAGACAAAACAGCATATTCCATCTCCTGCTCCGTGAACGAACCGGCTTGCAGCAGTGAAACCTGTTCTAAAATTGCCTGCTTTGCACGTTCTGTATTTTCCGGCTCAACGCCGCAGTCAATCAGCATGGTTCCCTTATATACGTCATATCGAGCCGAACAATAGTAGCATAGACTTTCTTTTTCCCGCACATTTACAAACAGCTTGGACATCGGCGTCCCGCCTAAAATGGAAACTGCTACACGCATTGCGGGAACAAGCGGATTCGCTCCGGCAATTTCCCCCGCATAGCCCAGAACAAGCTTTGCCTGTAAAAGCTCCATCTCTTCTTTCACAACCGCCACTTTTCCGGACAGCTTAAGCGGCGTGCTTATCGGCGTAAACGGTGTTCGTTCAGCCGAAGAAAAGACACGCCGGAACAACTGAAGCGCCTGCTGATAATTCCCGCATCCGGTAAACATCAGATGTATCGTCGCTGTTTTCAGCAACATACGATATTGCTGGAGTAATTCCTGCGCCGTACAGCGCTGTACCTCTTCCCTTTCGCCAAAAGCGGGAATTTCAGCAGGATCACCCTGACAGAGAATGCGCGCGGCACGATTTAAGGCATAACTGCGCTTATCATTTAGAAGAGCGTCAATCGCATCCACAAGAGACTTTTTTTCCGAATCGAGATACCGTGGATTCAGAGCGTCCCCCTCCATCACCGGATCAAGCGTCAACCCGCAAAGCAGTCTGGCGAGAGGCAGGTTTACCGCTTCATCCATCGTAAAACGCTCATCGATTCCTGTAAGGGAGATGGTCACAATCTGGCAGTCACCGCGTTTTAACGTTCCTGCTTCTATATAAGCGCCGTAAAGGTTTTCCAGATGCTTTGCCAGAGAAAGATAATCTGGATAATCACGGCAGCTGCGGCGCAGTATCTTTGAAAGCAGTGCATTTAAGGACGCTGTCTCTTTTGTAATCGGTACGACAAGATGAACCGTTAAGCGATTGGTTTTAAAACGCTTGTCACGAAACGCATGAAACTGTACGCCTTCCGCTATGGTTTCACTGAAAAGAGGATTTTGTATGATTCTCATTCCTTTCAGAACAAAATTACAGCCTGATAGTCTTTGCTGCAATCCTGGCATCAGCCTTTTCAATGCTCTTATTATACCACCAATATCGGATAAGGTAAACAAAAAGAGCAGATTCACATCTGCTCTTTTTTTGATCTGCAACTAACGAAGTCAAACGACTGCTTCTCTTTTCCGAATAATCAGAAGGAAATTTCATTTGCGATATGATAAAGCTCCATATCAAAGGACTTCTTCATCTCAAGCGCTTCCTGAATATCATAATCAACGATTTGAGCGCCTCTGATGCCGATTACACGGTTTCCGATTCCCTGCTCCAAGAGTTCAACCGCACGGTATCCCATACGGGTAGCCTCTACGCGGTCGCGGACAGTCGGATTGCCGCCGCGCTGTACATGTCCCAAAACGGTTCCGCGGGTCTCGATACCGGTTCTTGTCTCAATTTCTTTCGAAATTTCGTCCACCTTGTCGATACCTTCCGCAACAACAATAATAAAATGATGCTTGCCAAGCTCCCGCGCAGCGGAAATCTTGTTAATAACGTCTTCGATATGATAGCCGACCTCCGGTACAATAATACAGGAAGCGCCGCACGCAATACCGGTATTCAGCGCAATATGACCGGCATGGCGGCCCATAACTTCAACCACGCTGCAACGATCATGGGACTGCGCAGTATCACGGATTTTATCGATCATTTCGACCGCAGTATTCATCGCCGTATCATAGCCAATCGTATAATCAGTACAGGAAATATCATTGTCAATTGTGCCAGGAACGCCGACACACGGAATACCGTGTGCGGAAAGGTCAGCCGCCCCTCTGAACGAGCCGTCGCCGCCGATCACCACAATACCGTCAATTCCCTGCTCTTTACAAACCTCAACGGCCTTAAGGACGCCCGCCTCTTCTTTAAATTCCAAGCATCTTGCAGTGTAGAGAATCGTGCCGCCGCGATGAATTATGTCCGAAACGGAACGCATATTCATTTCAGTCATTTCACCGTGAATCAGGCCGTTATAGCCGCGCTGAATTCCCAAAACCCGGAATCCTTTTTTGAGTGCAGTTCTGACTACAGAACGAACTGCCGCATTCATGCCCGGCGCGTCACCACCGCTTGTCAATACACCAATCGTTTTCTGTACCATGAAAATTTCCTCCCTAAACTCTATGTGCAAAAGAATCCTTGTTACGACATACATTCAATTGATATTTTATCCGTATGCCGGATAAATGTCAATCAGAAAAGCTCCGTTTCGTCATCTTTGTACAATATTATGGTTTCCAACTCGGTTTTTTAGACATTTTAGTAAGGTTTCTGAACAATTCACTCCAGTATTTTTT
>UQQY01000166.1 GCA_900543295.1 uncultured Oscillospiraceae bacterium
CCTTGGTACGCCTTTGCGTCCTTTCCTCGTATAAGGAAAGGACGTGCCCCCGCGGCACAAGCGGTAAACGAGGAAATGCGGCGTTGATTGAGACGACAATACTTAAAAGAAACGTATACGCGGTTTTATATTTTAAGACATAAAAAAGACAGC
The DNA here is from genome assembly GCA_900543295.1 of uncultured Oscillospiraceae bacterium. Classification (GTDB taxonomy): domain Bacteria; phylum Bacillota; class Clostridia; order Oscillospirales; family Ruminococcaceae; genus Paludihabitans. The sequence goes on from UQQY01000166.1 coordinate 154, forward strand.
GTAAAAAGCACTTCTGCCTTCCACACTGTCTTTTCGCCTTTGCAACGCCCATAAATTGTAATAAAACAATGGTTTCAAATTACTTCTTTATATAGTATTACCTGACGCCGCTCCTTTTTTATTCCGATATTATACGTTCCGCTTTCTGTGCCTTGCGCCGTACGCTCCTGCGCTGAAGGAGTTTTACGAATTCGACTACCGGGATGACGAGAACGGCCAATCCCAGGGCAGTGAAATATTCCGGCGCGGAAATGTGCGTAAACTGAAACGCATCCGACAGTCCTGGAATATAGATGACAGCGGTTGTCAGCATGAGTGAAAGTCCCATCGCACCCCATAAAAGCTTGTTTTGTCCCCTGAGCTTAAAGATCGATTCCCGCTGAGAACGCATATTGAACGCATGGAATATCTCTGCCATGGACATGGTGAGAAATGCCATCGTCATGCCGTCCGCGCTGTTCGCAATTTCCCATACGCCTGCTTCCATGTAATGACCGATGAAATAGGCGGCCATAGTCAAAAGCGCGACAAGCGCTCCCTGATAGATGACGTTTACACCAAGGCCGTTTGCAAAAATTCCTTCTTTGGCGTCACGCGGTTTTCTTTTCATAATATCTGCTTCCGCGCGTTCCGTACCCAAAGCAAGTGCCGGAAGCGTATCGGTAATGAGGTTAATCCAGAGGAGATGCACCGGCTTTAAGATGGTAAAACCAAGAAGGGAAGAGAAGAAGATCGCCAGCACCTCGCTTAAATTCGAAGACAAAAGGAACTGGATCGACTTTCGGATATTATCATAGATGCGGCGTCCCTCTTCTACGGCGGAAACGATTGTCGCAAAGTTGTCGTCTGCCAGCACCATATCCGCAACGTTCTTCGTCACGTCTGTACCGGTAATTCCCATTCCTATGCCAATATCCGCATTTTTAATGGAGGGGGCGTCGTTTACGCCGTCGCCGGTCATGGCGGTGATTTTGCCGTTTTTCCGCCACGCGTTTACAATGCGGACCTTATGCTCCGGCTGAACGCGCGCATAAACGGAATAACTGCCAATCGTCCGGCTTAACTCCTCGTCGCTTATCTCATTGAGCTGCGCGCCGGTGATGGCAAGCTGTCCCTCTGAAAGAATCCCAAGCTGCTTTGCAATGGCCACTGCTGTGTCACGGTGATCGCCGGTAATCATAATCGGACGGATACCGGCTGCGCGGCACTCCTCGATGGCGGCCTTAACCTCTGGGCGAATCGGATCAATCATACCGGTAAGGCCGAGAAAGACAAGCTTCTGTTCAAGCGCTTCCGGCGAGGTGTCGGCGGGCATAGACGCATAGTCACGATACGCCGCCGCAAGCACGCGCAGCGCCTTATCCGCCATCCCTTTGTTTGCAGCGAGAATGTCGGCGCGGTCCTTTTCCGTCATCGGACGGACTTGTCCGTTGTCCCAAATTTCCGTACAGCGGGACAGAATTTCATCCGGCGCGCCCTTGGTATACTGCACGAAGCGTTCCTTATCGCGGTGAACGGTAGACATCATCTTGCGCATGGAGTCGAACGGGGCTTCGCCGACGCGCGGCATCTCCATTGAAAGCGCAGGCTTCGGCAGCGAAAGCTTGTTCGCATAGTCTACCAGTGCGCATTCGGTCGGTTCACCGGTTGCTTTTCCGCTTTCGTCCAGCTCCGCGTCGCTGCAAAGCGCCATTGCCCGCGCTAAAAGTTTCTCGTCCGATCCATAGTGCTCTACAACGGTCATTTTGTTCTGCGTCAGCGTACCGGTTTTATCCGAGCAGATGACCTGTGCGCAGCCGAGCGTCTCAACAGCGGTGAGCTTGCGGATAACGGCGCTGCGTTTGGACATGTTGGTTACGCCGATGGAAAGCACGATGGTAACAACCGTTGCAAGGCCCTCCGGAATTGCCGCAACGGCAAGACTGACCGCCACCATAAAGGTGTCAAGCATACTTTCGCCTGAAATATTCGGGTATGCGCGAATGAGATTAAATCCAAAAATAAAGATACAGATCCCAATGACAAGAAAGCTCAGCACCTTGCTCAGTTGATTCAGCTTTAACTGTAGAGGCGTCTGGCCATCCTCCGCTTTGGCAAGAGCATCCGCGATTTTACCCATTTCGGTGTTCATGCCCGTATCCGTGACAACGGCATGGCCGCGGCCATAAACGACGGTGCTGCCCATATAAATCATATTTTTACGATCGCCAAGCGCAACGTCCTTTGCGCCGCCGGCAAGATTTAATGCTTCGTCAGTCTTCGTAACCGGGACGCTTTCGCCGGTGAGCGCCGCTTCTTCCACCTTCATGCTGGCGCATTCAATGATTCGTGCGTCTGCCGGAACCGCATCACCCGCTTCCAGCACGACCACGTCGCCCGGAACAAGCTCTTCGCTTTTTACTACGTGGATAACGCCGCCGCGCATCACTTTTGAAGTAGCAGCCGCCATTTCCTGCAAAGCGGCAATCGCCTTTTCCGCCTTGCTCTCCTGATATACGCCGAGCACCGCGTTGATAACCACGACAATTAGTATGATGAACACATCCGCAAAGGACTCGTGCGCATAGGCCGCGGTAACACCGGAAACCGCCGCCGCTGCAAGCAGGACAATGGTCATCGGGTCAGAAAGCTCCTTTAAAAACCGCACGAACAAAGAGGTCTTTTTTCCCTCCGCAAGCTTGTTTCTGCCGAAGCTTTCAAGGCGCACAGCCGCTTCATCTGACGAAAGGCCGTCCTTTGAGCTCTTTTGTTCAGCCAATACATCGCTTGCAGCCTTCAAATAATCGCGCATGAAATCAATACTCCTTTCAAACATTCCGATCCGTAATACTATTTTGCAGAAAAATAAAAAACTCATGCAAAGCATAAACGCCTTGCATGAGTCTCATTCTTTCAGACAAACCAGACGCAAAGCGCCATGCATGTTGATTTGCCACACATTTCTGTGCGAATTACTCCCTCATGATATTTGGATCTATGAAATCTATTGTAATCCGGAAACTGACCGCTGTCAACGGTCACGCCGCCATTTTACAAAGCAAACGATCTTTATTTATTGTTTTTTAACAAATCCTCATATCCGCAAAAAATTCCGGCCGGTGATAGTCCGGATGCTCCCACTCAATCCGCGTATAGCTGCCATAGTGCGGAATAGCTGTGTCGTCGCCGCACTTGTAGAAATTCCCGCGAATCGTGCTTCCGGCGGAGAAATCGGCGTTACCGTATATGTCTTCTATCAGCTTGAGCGGAATAAGCAGAGTATAGCCCCAAGCCGTTTCTGTGCGGAAGGGAACAGCCGACGGATGCTCGCAGCCCATTTCGATCACCGTTTTGCGGTCATAGCGATCCTCGCCATAGCAGCACAAAAGCGCGCCGTTTGCATTGCACTCAAAGTTGATATAGCCGCTGTGCGCAAGCTCCGGCTTAAAGTTTGCGAAAAACTCAAGGCAGCTGTCGCGGCAGACACCCTCGTTTTTTCCGGTGAACGTAGCGCGGGGACGCTGTTCCTCGCTCCAGATTTTTAAAAGAAAGCCTTCGTCTGGGATGAACGCGAGTATCGCTCTGGAAACCGGCCGGTATTCGCCGCCCCAGTTGTAAACTGCAATCTCGGCGACATTTCCGCTTTCAATTTCGTCCGCGCTGCGGATCGTCTTGATTTCATACATATTAAAATATCTCCTCTCTATTGCGCGGCAATATGCCGCTTTTTCTGAAATAAATACGCCGTCAGCGGTTCACCAGCGTCTCAACGGTCTGTGCAAACAATGTGTTCGCCCATGCAAACCACTCGCGCGTAAACTTCGACGGGTCGTTCACGTCAAAGCCCTCATGCATAAAATTGGTGCCCGCGTGCGTATTTGCAATGGTGTCCATGCAACAGCGGATCTCCTCCTCATCCGTGGAGGTAAGCGCCTGCATGGCAAGCGAAATGTGCCAGATATAGTTTTCAGGCGTATGCGGACTGCCGACGCCCTTGGCCGCCGTGCCTTCGTAATAATAGGGATTATCCCTGGAAAGAATGAAACGGCGCGTGTTCTGATAGATTTCGTCGTCCGCCTCACAATAGCCGAGATAAGGCAAAGACAGCAGGGACGGGGAGTTCGCATCATCCATCAGATTGTAATTGCCGAAGCCGTCCGTTTCATACGCATAGATTCTGCCGTATTTCGGATGCTCGACAATACCGTATTTCTCAATGCCGGCGTTGATCTGCGCCGCAAGCGCATGACAGCGGGACGCAAGCTCCATGTCCTGCCAGCCGACGTCCGCAAGCTCCGCCGCATAGGAAAGCGCCACGACCGCCATCATATTCGACGGAATCAGATAACCGTATTGGCAGGCGTCGTCGCTTGGACGGAAGCCCGACCACGTCATGCCCGTCTCCGGATTGACCGGCGCGCCGCGTCCGTCG
>UQQY01000167.1 GCA_900543295.1 uncultured Oscillospiraceae bacterium
GGCGCCGGTAAGCGCTTCAAATTCGCTGCAGGAGGTGCCCGCTCCAACTACAGGGACAACAGTATTCCCATAAACAGCCTCTCCGCTCCCGGCGAGACTGTCAATGAAAGGAGTCACGGGCTCGGAGGTGTCCAATTGGCCGGCACGTGTAAAATCAGCCCAAGATTCGTTCATAATAAAGATAATATTCGGTTCCGAGGCATCGCCGGCCAAGTCGCTGGGATATTGCTGCGCGATTTGTTTTGTCTTCTGTGTGCTGTAGCCCTGCGGCTCGGACGGGCGGGAAAAGCTGTACATCGCGGGGAAATTTACAAGGAACCCATTGCAGGCCTGAGTTGTTTCAGGATCCCACATAGCGGGCTCGAGACCATTTCGAAGAAAGAAATCGCGCGAACGAAGAGGCTGCACACCCAGAAAGCTGACAAACAGGCAGAGCGCGCCTGCGAGTAAGCGCTTTTTGGACAGTCCGCGCCGGTAATACTGCACGCGCAGCAGAGTGAAGCTGGAAACGATATCCAGACAGAGGATGAAAAGGGAGATAATAACGGGAAAAGAAAGCTCCAGCCGGTAATTGTCCAGAACATTGATGGCGGTACCCACAGCAAGAAGGTCTGCAGGCGTAAGAATGGAATGCCGCAGCAGATAGGTATAATGGTTGGCAAGTGCCAAAACGATCACAATAGTGGAACTGGCGGCAGCCGCGAATGAAAGACGGGTGCTGACGGCAAAGAAAAAACAGCACAAAAGACCCCAGATAAAGCAGGACAAGAGAAAAGAAAGCGGAGGCAGTGTATAAATATGCGCCTCTTGCAAAAGCTGTACAGCCTCAAGGCTGCTCAGCATAACGGCACCGCCAACAGCAAGATAACTCAGGATGCGCAGCGCGCGTTTTTTCAGCGTGACTTCCAGCAGCAGCAACAGTATGCTTCCCAGAGCGCAGGCCAGCAAGTAGGCGAAATAGGTTCGGTGGAGCTGCACGCCGTGCACATAAAAATCAAGAGAGATCTCATCAAACGGCGTTGAGGTGTGTATGATGCAGTCCGCTCCAGCCGCGTCGAGCAGAACCAAAGGAGAGAAATCCTCCGAGGGAGCCCGGCTGCTGAGGACCAAACGGTATTCAGTCCCCGGCTTAAGTCGCGTCGGCGGTTTCAGCTTTGCACCAGTACTGGAGAAAAGTTCCGTGACGGGCAACGCTGTTTGTAAAATTAGGTTGCCGTTGGCATCGTATAAAAGAATATACAATTCGCCATTGCTCAACGGGTACAAGGAGGTTAAGCGGACATTCAGCGCTTGCGGATGACGAATCAAGGCGGAAAACCGCTGTGATATTAAGATCATTTCCTCATGAGTCATATCGGGGTGTGCGCTTAAGACCGTGTCCCAGGAGGCGGCTCCGTTCGCTGTATAGGTGGAGGCGTATGCTCCTGTTTGGATGGGGTCGGCTGGGAAGAAAAGCTGAGGTAGCAGGCAAAGAAAAAGGATGCATATTAAAATTGCTACGGCAATTCGGAATTTATTATGCGTAAATTGGATACCCAATTCAATCGTCCTCTCGCGTTGAAATGCTGTTCCTAATAATATATCAAAATAAATTACGAAAAACCAGATGGAAACGTCACAATTGTTATAAAATATTTTACAAGTAAGAAGTTCGAAAAAGTGACCGACTCATGAGCAGAAAAGTGGCTCGGTCGGCTCTTATGTGGTTTTTGTAGCGCATAAAAGAGGGGCATCTGAAGGAAAAACGAAAATTGCAGAAATTCGAGACAAGCGAAGAATTATATGTTATAATTAATATTATTTGTAATAAACAATTAAAGCTGATTTGCTATAAAACTGGAGGTATTTTCAGTGAAGGTTATGAGTGTTTTTGGTACACGGCCGGAGGCAATCAAAATGTGCCCTTTGGTAAAAGAATTGGAGGCAAATTCTAATATTGAAAGCATCGTTTGCCTGACAGGCCAGCATCGTGAGATGCTGCAGCAGGTGATTGACATTTTTGATACAAAAGTTGACTATAATTTGGACATCATGCGGCCGCGTCAGACGCTGACCACCATCACTGCGGATGTTTTGATGAAGCTGGAAGAGGTTCTTAAGAAGGTTCAGCCGGATATTGTTTTGGTGCACGGCGATACAACAACTTCTTTTGTGGCTGCTTTGGCTGCGTTTTATCAGCAGATTCCGGTAGGTCATGTGGAAGCGGGTTTGCGTACATTTGATAAGTATTCTCCTTTCCCCGAAGAGATGAACCGATGCCTTACGGGTCGTATTGCGGAACTGCACTTTTCTCCTACGGAAAACAACCGCCGCAATTTGGAACGCGAAGCAGTTGTAAAGAACGTATTTGTGACAGGGAACACTGTCATCGATGCCTTTAAAACAACGGTTCGCAAAGATTACCAATACAAAAATGAGCAGCTGCGCAATGAGAATATGGAAGGCCGCCGCGTTGTGCTCGTAACGGCGCATCGCCGCGAAAATCTGGGTGAACCGCTGGAGAATATCTGCCGCGCCATTCGCGAATTGTCTCAGGAATTTCCGGATCTGTTGTTCATTTATCCGATGCATTTGAATCCTGCGGTACGCGAAACCGCACGTGGTATCCTTGGCGACTGCGCAGGTGTACGGTTGATTGAGCCGCTTGACGTTGAGGACATGCACAATTTGATGAGCCGTAGCTTTTTGGTTATGACGGATTCGGGCGGCCTGCAGGAAGAAGCGCCGGCTTGCGGTGTTCCTGTTTTAGTTCTGCGCACAGAGACAGAACGTCCGGAAGCTGTTGAAGCGGGAACAGTGAAAGTGGTCGGCGTAAAGACGAGTGACATTGTGCAGGAAGCCGAAAAACTGATTACAAGCGAAGAAGATTACCAGAAGATGGCTCACGCCGTAAACCCCTATGGGGATGGACATGCGTCGGAGCGCATTGCAAAACATCTTTTGGATTGGTACAGCGAGAAAATGTCCTGATCGCTTTTGTCCGGAAGGAGAGAATGCATTGCGAAACCGCGATGAGATGCTGCATGCACGTATCGCTCAAATGGAGGATACAGTCGCGCAGATGGAGGAGATGGCGAGAGCTGCAGGACGCAACCGTTCGTCGCACATGGCGGAATTGTTGTCCCGTATTCCGCGGCAGCTGTTTGCCGGAAAATGCGAGCGTCAGTCGTTGCTGCGATTTATGCGGGGCGGTGAGCCGGATGTCCGTTTTCAGCCGCTTGTCGGATTGGAACAAAAGGCAGAGACCATTCGGTGTGAGCTGATGTGTTTTCGTCGGTATGACGTGCCGGAAAAGTCGGATGTTACGGTGTTGTTTCTCGGAACAATCGATTTTGATTTTCTGATTCAGCGGCCGCAGCATCTGGCAAACGGATGCGCCGCAAACGGAAAAGCGGTGTTTTATTTCAATGCGGAGTTTGGCGCGCGGCATCCGGACCGAGAGGAAATTGTCCGTGTCGGAAGTGTCAATGTAATCACTTTGCAAAACACCTATAAAACACCGACGATTTATCAGGCTGCGCAGGCGCAGGCTTATCCGCAACTTGTAGAAGATGTCCGCAGTACCGTGCAGAAAATTTTAGTATGGCAGAAAAACGATCGCTTGCAGGTAATAATCCAGCATCCGCTTTGGCAGCCGGTCGCCGAGATGCTGCAGCAGGAGTTTGGCGCACGGATCATTGCGGATTATTTGGACGATTTCGCGGATTTTGATCATGCGGACAAGGAGAATGTGCGCGACATGGCTGTGCGCATGCTGAAAAACGCGGATTTGACTTTGGCGACTTCTGTGTATTTGGCAGAAAAGGCGCGGCAGAGTGGTTCGAGCAAGGTAGAGCTTTTGCGCAACGGTACGGATTGTGCGCATTTCGCCTGTGCGGCAAAGCAGGAAAAACGGGCAGCAGGGCCTTGGGTCGTGGGGTATTACGGTGTATTGTCTACCTGGTTTGACTGCGGAAAGATTGAAGCGCTGAGCCGAAGCGACTTGGACATTTGCATCCGTTTGGTCGGCGTGTCAGATGAGACGGTGCGCCGCAGATTGCAGCAGCTTGCAAAGGTAGAGTTGTGGGATGCTGTTCCGTATGACAAGCTGCCGGAAGTGTTGCGGGATTTTGATGTTTGTCTGATTCCGTTTGACGCTTCCACGGATTTGATCAAAGCGACAAATCCGGTGAAGTTCTACGAATATCTCAGCGCCGGGAAAAAGGTTGTTGCAACTGAAATTCCGGAGTTGATGTCCTATAACGGAAAGTATGTGTATTGCGAAAACGACGATGATGCATTTGTGGACAAAGTTAGGTTGTGTTTAGAGAACAAAACTACACTTGTTGATGAAACAGAATGTGTTCAATTTGCAAGAGAAAATGATTGGAAAACGCGGATAAAAAAATTAATGTTATTGTTCTCTTAGAGTGAAATTAATTGATAAATGTAGATTAATAGAATAGGAGAAAATATGACAATATGAATGTTTATGCACTCTTGACAGGGCGAGGAAATAATACATTAAAAGATAAAAATATTTTAAAATTAGCTTGTTCGCGAGAAGCTGGAGAATGG
>UQQY01000168.1 GCA_900543295.1 uncultured Oscillospiraceae bacterium
AAGCACGCCAACGTTTCGGTGTTCGTGCCGCACGCGGGCTGTCCGCATCAGTGCAGCTTCTGCGACCAACGTGCCATTTCCGGCAAGGTCGCAGCGCCGTCTGTCGGGGAAGTAGAGAAAACGCTTCTTGAAGCGTCGGCGGATATTGCGGACAAACGCGGCGCAGAGATTGCCTTTTTCGGCGGAAGCTTTACGGCGATACCGCGAAGCACCATGTGCGCGTATCTCGAAGCCGCAAAGCCGTTTCTCGGTAAAGACGGCTTTGCGGGTATCCGGATTTCTACACGGCCGGATGCGATTTCTGCGGAAATACTTTCTTTACTCAGACAATATGGCGTAACTGCGATTGAACTTGGCGCGCAGTCCATGAAGGACGAGGTGCTTTTAAAAAACGGTCGCGGACATACTGCGGCGGATGTGCGGCGCGCCGCTTACCAGATTAAAGTCCATGGCTTCGAGCTGGGCTTACAGATGATGGTGGGCCTTCCCGGCGATACAGAGCCGGAGGATGCATTATATACGGCAAAGGCACTTTTAGCTCTTTCTCCGGATTGTATGCGCATCTATCCGGCGGTCATTTTGCCGCACACAAGACTTGCCGAATGGTATCAGATGGGTAAATATGTTCCGATGGCGTTCGATACGGCGGTTTCCGTATGCGCAGAGCTTTTGTTGCTTTTTCATCAAAACAGAGTTCCGGTCATTCGTTTGGGACTGCATGATTCGCCGGAAGTAGCTGCACGGCATATCGGCGGTATTTATCATCCGGCTTTTCGTGAGCTTTGTGAGAATACGATTTATTTAACGCGCGCGCAGGCGGCGCTTTCCGGAAAAGCGCCCGGCAGCTATATGATAGAAGTGCGTCCTGACTGCATTTCCAAAATGGCGGGTCAGCATCGGAAAAATCTGCTCATTCTGCGAAAAGCGGGATATAAACTGAAGATCTGTGGAAATCCGCAGCTTGACCTATATGAAATTTCGTTGAAAGGAGGCGGCTCGTCATGCTCTTAAAATATCTGGAGCTTTCCGGCTTTAAATCGTTCCCTGACCGGACGCGTATCGAGTTTGGCACAGGCCTTACCGCTGTCGTGGGGCCGAATGGAAGCGGGAAAAGCAATATCAGCGATGCAGTGCGCTGGGTTTTGGGCGAACAGTCAACCAAAACGCTGCGCGGGGAGAAAATGGAGGACGTTATCTTTTCAGGAACCAAAACGCGAAAGGCGCAGGGATTTGCCGAGGTTTCGCTGATTATCGATAATACGGACCGAACGTTAGGTATGGACAGCGATGAGGTTGTCGTTACCCGCCGCTACGACCGTTCCGGCGAAAGTGAATATCTGTTGAACCGCTCGGTTGTGCGTCTGCGCGACGTGCAGGAAATTTTTATGGATACCGGCCTTGGAAAGGACGGATATTCGCTCGTCGGGCAGGGCAGGATCGCCGAAATCGTCCAATCGAAAAGCACACAGCGGCGCGAGATCTTCGAGGAAGCTGCGGGCATTGCGAAGTTTCGCTATCGCAAAAACGAGGCGGAGCGCAGCTTAGCCCGTGCGGAAGAGAATTTGGCGCGACTGCGTGATATTTTGTCTGAGCTTGAGTCGCGGCTTGCTCCGTTAAAGGAGCAATCGGAGAAAGCGAAGCGGTATCTTGAACTGGCAGAGCAGAAAAAATCGCTTGAAATTTCTATCTGGGTGCAGTCGATTGAGCAATCGAACCGCGCCATTAAGGATCAATCGGACAAGCTTTTGATCTGCACGCAAAGACGCGACGAGCTGGATGCGCAGATTGAGGAGGCAGAACGGAGAATCAGCGGCGCCTTTGAGCGGATGCAGAAATGTCTTGTCGGGATGGAAGCGCTGCGCGGCGAGCGTTCTTCCCTCATGGAAACGATCGCCTCACGCAGCGCTGACACTGCTGTTTGTGAAAACGACATTCGGCACAATGAAGAGCGGATTGCGCAGATGGAATGTGAAATCGCCTCCTTAAATGAAAATGCGGATACGGCGCGCAGCGCGCTTGCACAGAGGCAGTCAGAAGCGGAAAAACTCACCGAGGAGACGGCTTCTCTTGCGGATGAAGTACGGCGCATGGAAGAGAAACGGGAAGCGGCTGCGGCTGAGACACAGCAGGCACAGACAGACGAAGGCGCCTGTATGACGGAAATTCACGCTTTGAATGTGGAAAAGACCGCGACGCATATGGCGGCTTCCGCTGCTGCGGAGTCGCTTGCGCAGCTTTTTGCAGATGCAGAGCGGAGAAAAGAGGCGGCGGTCTCTTTACAGCAGGATGCCCAACAGTATGAAGAGCAGATCAAAACCGCACAGTCTTTAGTCGAAACGTTGAACGACCGAATGCTTTCGATGAAAAACAGTCAGGCGGGTCTTCGGCTGAAACAGCAGGGAAGAGCGCAGAAGCTTGCGGAACTTCAGAAGGAAGAATCCCGCTTTGCTGTGCAGATTTCTGAACGAGAACAAAAGCAGAAGCTTCTTTCGGCAATGGAGCAGAGCCTTGACGGCTACGCCTACAGCGTAAAGGAAATATTAAAGCGGTCAAAATCCGGCGCGCTTTCGGGAATTTGCGGGACTGTGTCGCAGATCGTCCGCACGGACGATGCATACGCTATTGCAATCGAGACGGCGCTATCCGCCTCCATGCAGAATCTTGTCACAGAGACAGAGGCGGATGCAAAAGCAGCAATCCGTCTTTTGCAGCGGGAGAATCTTGGCCGCGCAACCTTTTTGCCGGTATCGGCCGTGCGGGGATCGCGGCTCTCCGACGATGGTCTCGACCGATATGCAGGATATGTCGGTTTAGCGGCGGAGCTTGTTTCGTTTGACGAGAAATATCGTGGCGTCATCGATTCGCTGCTCGGGCGCGTGGCCGTTGCAGAAGACCTTGATACCGCTGTTTTGATTGCAAAAAAGAATCAATATAAATTTCGGATTGTGACGCTGGATGGACAGGTGGTCAACGCAGGCGGATCTATGACGGGTGGTTCCCGCAATAAGAGCACCGGCCTTTTGAGCCGAAAAAACGAGATTTCCGCGCTTTCCAGAGAAATTTCCGCGCTTGTACACAAGCGCGCAGCGCTCACCTCCACGGTGCAGACGGTACAGCAGGAAAACGCCCGTTTACAGGCGGAGATTACCGCCGCAGACGCAGAGCTTGTCACGATGAACGAGGACAGAATTCGTGCGGAGAGTGAAAAACAGCGCTTAAGCGTTCTGCTTTCCAAAACAAACGAGCAGATTGCAGATGTGCAGGCGGATGAGACAAGACGCGTCTCCCGCGAGAAGTCCATACGGGAGACGATTGCTTCCTCACAGAAGAAGGAACAGGACATCTCCGATCAGATTGTACAGAAAGAAGAAGCGCTTTCTAAAATCCGGCTGCGGCAGAAGGAAACGGCAGACCGGCAGACGGAAGCGGAGCGTTCGTTCCGTGACCTTTCCGAACGGCGCGCTGCCCTTTCTCAAAAGCAGGCTCTTCTCTTGCAGGAAATGCAGATGATGAAAGAGCGCGCAGATTCCGGCTCAGACGATGCGGCAAAGCGAAGGGAAGACTGCGCGGCGCTCTCTGAGCAGAACGTGCAGATTCGCACGCGGATTGACGCGCTTCACGCGGATGTACAGCGTATGCAGTCCCGTATCGACGCTATTGCCGGAGAGCTTTCCGAACAGGCGGCGAAGAGAAGCGAGGCCGAGGCCGAGAGCGAGTCGTACCGCAGGGGCGAACGTGCGCTTTCCGAACAGCGCGAGCAGACGGTGAGCGAAGCCGCAAGGCTTGAGGAACGCTGTGCGCAGCTAAAACGCTCCTATGATGAGCTGATCGCAAAGCTGTGGGAAGAATATGAACTGACACGCAGCGAGGCGCAAAAGCTTGCCGTACCTGTAGAAGATCTCACTCGGGCAAACAGCCAGCTTGCCGGGCTTCGTTCAAAAATCCGCGCGCTTGGCAGCGTCAATGTGGATGCGGTCGAAGAATACCGCGAGGTTTCGGATCGATATGCTTTCCTTTCGAGCCAGACAAAGGATGCTGAGCAGTCCCGCGCGGAACTGCTGCGGCTGATTGACGATCTGACTGCGCAGATGCAAAGTATTTTTTCAGAAAATTTTGAGCAGATCAACGCGCATTTTAAGCGTATTTTTGTCGAGCTGTTCGGCGGCGGCCGTGCAGAGCTTAAAATGACGGATCCGGACGATGTGCTGGAAACAGGAATTGAAATATTTGTCGAGCCTCCGGGAAAAGTAATCAAGAGTCTCTCTTCGCTTTCGGGCGGCGAGCAGGCGTTTGTGGCGATCGCCATTTATTTCGCCATTTTAAAGGTACATCCCGCGCCGTTTTGTATCCTTGACGAGATTGAAGCGGCGCTCGACGACGTAAATGTCGATAAATATGCGGCTTATCTGCGAACACTGAGCGATAAAACGCAGTTCATCGCAATTACGCACCGCCGCGGCACAATGGAGGCGGCTGACGTCTTATACGGCGTCACCATGCAGGAGCAGGGCGTCAGCCGCATCCTGACCATCAACCTCA
>UQQY01000169.1 GCA_900543295.1 uncultured Oscillospiraceae bacterium
ACCCCCGACCTGCTGATTACAAATCAGCTGCTCTACCAACTGAGCTACACCAGCACGTTCGGTGCTTGATTATTGTATCATGACGCACCCAAAAAGTCAACACCTTTTTTCATTTTTTTCACGATGCCTGCTTTTACGCAAACTTTACTTGACATTCTTCTTGATGGAGCATATCATCATAAGAACAGCATTCTGTTGTAAAAGAGGGATGATATGCGGAAAGGGGCAAAGAATATGTGGGCGGTTTACGCACTTTTGTCAGCGCTTTTTGCAGCGCTTACTTCTATCCTGGCAAAAATCGGAATCGAAAATCTGAATTCCAATCTGGCGACCGCCATCCGTACCGCTGTCGTTTTAATCATGGCATGGGGAATGGTTTTTTTGACCGGCGCACAGCACGATATTGCTGGTATCAGCGCAAAAAGCTGGCTGTTTTTGGTTCTTTCCGGACTGGCTACAGGACTTTCATGGCTGTTCTACTATCATGCATTACAGATGGGCGACGCTTCAAAAGTTGTGCCGATTGACAAACTGAGCGTTGTCATCAGTATGATTCTGGCATTTGTTGTTCTGCATGAAACGGTATCGCTGAAAACAGTTTTGGGCGGTATCCTGATTACTGCGGGAACTTTTGTCATGATTTTATAGACTATGGGGTATCACAATGATTCTTTTTCTTCTTTTTTTCTATTTTTTTCTGATGCTGTTTCTGAACTTTTTCGCTGCGGGCTGGATTATGGAGCTTATCTACCGGGAAGCAGGCATCACAAAGCGGGAGGCAGATCAATACAGACGCGAGCATATTACCGGCGGCAGAATGCAGGATCAGAACAGGCGCGCGCTTTACTGGCTTGAAAGCCGCTCGAAAAATCCGGCGCGCGTCCGCAGGCTCGCCTATCTTCATAATCTCGCCCTTCTGCCGTCTGTTTTGCTTATTCCGGCGACGTTTGTATGCATTGCGACGCCCTCTATCCCCTCTGATGTACACAATATCGTGCTGATCTGCGTGATGGCATTTCTGCCGGTTTACAATGCTTCGCTCGCCATTGCAGGCGTGCTGTACAAAAAGAAAAAGACGGATAAAAGCGCTGCGAATCCGCTCGCTGAAGACGATACATATACTTCGGGAGAGACTGAATACGACGCTTCCGAAGAGCAGGACTATTTTGCAGAGGCCGAAAGAAAAAAGGAAGAGGACGCTTTCTTCCCGGAGCTTGTCAAAGAGCGCAGAGCATCAAAGCGCAGAATCGCCTTCATCCTTACAGGGACAGCGCTTCTTGCCGGACTTGGCGTGCTTGCCGTTTTTCTTGTACCGCAGTTCACAGCCGCCCCTAAAACGCCTGCGACGGCCGGACAGGCTGCCGCCGCGCTTGCCGCACAAGGATATGAACCGCAGTACACAGACAGCTTTGACGATGCGCTGACCGAAAGCGTCACGGTTCAAAGCGAGAACTTCTTTTTCGACTTTTACATCTGCCGCGACAAGGACAGCGCCGTCCGTCTCTATGACAGCGCCTGCTCTCAGCGCGAGGCGTTCGCGGAAGAATATCAGGCCGCTGTGGCTGCCGAAAAGAAGGCAAACTATGCCGTCTATACCTGGCGTTCTGCGGAAACGTATGCCGTTGTTATGCGCGTCGATTCCACCGTATTGTGCGGCGAGTGCCCTGTAAAGGACGAGGCCGTTTTGAATCAGATTCTGCATACGATCGGCTATCTGTAAAAGTATGAAATACTGTCAAAACGCGCTTGCATTTCGTTTTGACGTATGGCAAATTGGATTCAGTTAAGAAGTGAACGGAGGTCTTTTATGATACAGGAAATTAAAAGCTGGTCGCTTTCCTATCAGAATGAAAGCGAACTTGTCGGCACAGTTCCATGTTCCATGTATTCCATTCTGCTGGCGCACGGAAAAATGGATGATCCCTTTTATCGCTTAAATGAATATGCGGCGCGCGTCATGTCTGAAGAGGACTGTACGCTGACCGCTTCTTTTCCTGCTGACGAGGAGGCGCTTTCCGCCCCGCGCCAGCTTCTGCGCTTTCTCGGTGTGGATACGCTTGCAGACATCCGCTTAAACGGCACGCGCCTTGGCCGCGCGGAAAATATGCACCGCACGTGGGAATATGACGTCAAAGGGCTTCTGCGGTCTGAGAATACGGTAGAGGTGTATTTTGAATCTCCGATGCGCGCCGCACATGAAGCGGCGGCCAAATACCCGCTCTGGGGCGTTACGCATACGACGGTGGACGGTTATCAGCATATCCGCAAATCGCACTGCATGTACGGTTGGGACTGGGGCCCGCAGCTGCCGGACATGGGTCTGTTCCGTCCGGTGCAGCTTGTGACGTATCATGACGCGGAGATACGCGACGTGTGGGTGCGGCAAAAGCACGAAAACGGCAGAGTGAAGCTCACCGTTTCGGCTGAAACCGATTTTGCAGGCGAAGCGCTCCCGGCAGAGGTAACCGTATACGCGCCGGACGGCACAACAGCAGATTTTTCTGATACGCTTGACCGAAAGCTCGTTATCGAATCGCCGGAGTTCTGGTGGCCCAACGGATGGGGCGCACAGCCGCTCTATACCGTAACCGTGCGCATTAGAAAGGACGGCGCAGTCTGCGCTGAGAAATCCGTGCGGATTGGCCTGCGCACCATGACGGTGAGCACAGCGGCAGATCGGTGGGGCAACGAATTCTGCTTCGTCGTAAACGGAAAAAAGCTGTTCGCAATGGGAGCGGACTATATTCCGGAAGATAATATTCTGGCCCGCGTCAGTCCGGAGCGGACGCGCAGCCTTTTGGAGGACTGCGTGCGCGCCAACTATAATTGTGTGCGTGTCTGGGGCGGCGGCTATTATCCGGATGACTTTTTCTTCGACATCTGCGACGAACTCGGTCTCATCGTTTGGGAGGACTTCATGTTCGCCTGTGCAACCTACCGGATGACAAAGAAATTCGAGGAGAACCTTGTTCCGGAATTTATCGAAAATATCAAACGGCTGCGCAATCACGCCTCGCTCGGCCTGCTGTGCGGCAACAACGAAATGGAGACCGCATGGCTTAACTGGAATATTCCGCAGAACGAACGCACAAAGCTCGATTATCTCTATCTTTATGAGCAGCTTCTGCCGGATCTCTGTGAGGAATACGCGCCGGATACGTTTTATTGGCCTTCCAGCCCCTCCTCAGGCGGCGGCTTCGACGATCCGGCGGATGAAAACCGCGGTGACATGCACTGCTGGGAGGTATGGCACGGCGGAAAGCCGTTTACCTATTTTCGTTCCACCTACTTCCGCTTCTGCTCAGAGTTCGGCTTCGAGTCCTTCCCCGACAGCAAGACATGCCGCAGCTTTGCGGAGGCTGATGACTTAAATCCGTTTTCCCGCGTCATGGAAAGCCATCAAAAGTGCGTGGGCGGCAATCAGAAGATGCTCAACTACATGGCGCTCGACTATCTCTTCCCAAAGAATTTCGACAGCTTCGTATACGCCTCGCAGCTTTTGCAGGCGGACGCCATGCGTTTCGCGATCGAACACTGGCGCGCTAACCGCGGCCGCTGCATGGGCGCGCTCTACTGGCAGCTAAACGACTGTTGGCCGGTTGCAAGCTGGGCCTCGATTGATTCCGCCGGCCGCTGGAAAGCGCTGCATTACGAGGCAAAACGCTTTTTTGCGCCGGTGCTGCTTGCCGCCTTTGAAGAGGGCACGAACGTTTCCTTTGCCGTGTCAAACGAGACGCTTGCGGATCGGATGCTGACCATACGCTGGCGCGTAATGGACACGGGCTTCCACGAATACGCAAGAGGAAAGCTTCCGGTGCAGTGCGGCGCGCTTTCAGCAGTTAAGCTGCCAGCCTTATCGTTCGCCAAAGCGCTTGCCGGAGATCTCGGCCATCGCTATCTCGCATACGAGTTGGTTGATGAAAACGGCGCTGTGCTCTGCAAAAAGGCGGTGCTGTTTGAAAAGCCAAAGCATTTTTCATGGAAAAATCCGAAAATTTCTGCTGTCTTTTCGGAAAAAGACGGAAAAACAGCGATTACGCTTTCCTCCGATACGTTTGCAAAGGGCGTCTGCCTGTCCTTTGGCAATGCGGACGTTGTGCTTTCGGATAACTATTTCGATCTGACGGACGGCGGAAGCATTACCGTAACCGTTGAGAAGATTATCGCCGGAAATGCAGATATGACGTCGCTTCAAAACAGCCTGCAAATTTGCAGTGTATACAATATCGCAAAATAAAAGGCAAACCGATAAAAAGCGGAACACTCTATGAAGAGTGTTCCGCTTTTTATCTTTGCAGAATCAAAAATGTGTGTGGAAGGTACGGTTAATTACATCCATCTGCTGCTCGCGCGAAAGCTTAATAAAGTTCACCGCATAGCCCGATACACGGATTGTCAGCTGCGGGTACAGCTCCGGATGCTCCATTGCATCAAGAAGCACCTCTCGATTTAGGACGTTTACATTGATATGG
>UQQY01000170.1 GCA_900543295.1 uncultured Oscillospiraceae bacterium
TAGTCGAGGAAATGGTGCGCATCGATTTTCCTGCCGGCGCTTTGCTTCGCTGCTTTTTTGCGTCGAGCAGCCGCAGATTTTCAACTGGTACGCGCGACTTAATCATCCCTGTCTGCACCAGCACCTCGCCCGTCTTCCCCGGCTCCTGCAACACAGTACCGGTCTTATCAATATCCACAATCAAAACAGGATCGCCTTTTTTCAGCGGGCGCGGCAGAACATAGTCCTCGTTTGTGCGGACTACGACTGGATTGGCCTTGTCATGCAGGCGGTCGAGCTTTCCGCGCATCTGTGACTTTACCTCGCCGACACGCCGCGAAAAATCCTCTTTGTCCTTCTGCTTTCTGAGTTTATCCAGCTCATCCATTAAAAGATTTGCGTCCATCCGCACGGATTCGACAATTTGACGCGCCTCCTGCCGTGCTTTTTCAATGATACGCTCCTTGTCGTCAATCGCCGTCTGGTTCGCATTGCGAAGCGCATCCTTTTCCTCGGCAAGCTCTCTTGCCTGTCTTGCAAGCTCAGCAGTTTTTTCTTCAAAATCCTGGCGTGCGGACTCCAGTCCGTCAATCACATCCTCAAAGCTCTGCTTGTCGCTTGCCACATAGGAGGCCGCGCGGGACAAAACCTCCTCCGGAATGCCGATGCGCTTTGAAATCTCAAATGCATTGGAGCGTCCCGGCGTTCCAATCAGCAAACGATACGTCGGCCGGAGCGTTTTCACATCAAATTCGCAGGAAGCATTTTTCACGCCCTCCGTTTCGAGCGCATAGACCTTTAGCTCCGCATAATGCGTTGTAGCGGCGACAATTGCTCTTTTCTCGCGGAACTGCTCCAGTATCGACATGGCAAGTGCAGCCCCTTCCACCGGATCGGTGCCGGAACCAAGCTCGTCAACCAGAATCAGGCTGTGTTCGTCCGCATTTTTCAGTATGGACGCAATATTTGTCATGTGCGCGGAGAAGGTTGAAAGATTCTGCGCAATGCTCTGCTCATCGCCAATATCGACCAGCACTTTTTTGAATACGGTAATCGTGCTGTTGTCCGAAACCGGAATCAGCAGACCGCACATCGTCATCAGCGTCAAAAGGCCGATCGTTTTGAGCGTAACCGTCTTTCCGCCTGTATTCGGGCCGGTTACAACGAGCGAGGTATAGTCCTCTCCAAGCGTCAGACTGACCGGCACTACTTTATCTCTGTCAATCAGCGGATGCCGCGCTTTATTCAGCCGAATTATCCCGCTGTCGGTAATCTGCGGCATAACCGCGTTCATCCGTTCCGCAAGCCGCGCCTTTGCAAAATAGATGTTGAGCGTAATCAGCGTCTCAAAGTCAGACGAAATCAATCCCGCCTGTGCGCCGCATTCAGCGGAAATTTCCTGTAAAATCCGTTCGATTTCCGCTTTTTCCTTTGCCTTTAATACGCGGATGTCGTTGTTCGCCTCCACAACAGACATCGGCTCGATGAACAACGTCGCGCCGCTTGAAGAGGTATCATGTACAAGACCGCTGACCGCGCTTTTATACTCTGCTTTAACCGGTACGACATACCGTCCGTCACGCATCGTCACGATATTCTCCTGTAAGGCCTTCTGATAGCTTGCAGAGCGAATCATCTTGTCGAGCGTTTCACGGATCCGGCTGCCGATCGAACGGATTTTCCTGCGGATCGAATACAGCTCATCGCTTGCCGTATCTGCAATTTCTTCTTCCGAAACAAAAACCTCGGAAATGCGTTTTTCAATCGTCTTGTTCGCCGTCAGTTGTCCGAACACTGGCTTTAAGCTGTTCTGCATATTGGCGCACTGCGCATACCAGTCCAAAAGAAGCCTTGTCTGCCGCAGAACAGACGCAATGTTTAAAAGCGCAAAAGGCGTTAAGATGCCGCCTACCTGCGCCAGCTTTAGATGCTCCGTTGGATCGTCCATCCTGCCAAATGAGGGCGTACCAAAATGCGCGGCCAGCATAAACGCATCGTTTGTTTTAGCTGTCTCGTCCTGAACAATTCGCAGATTGTCGCTCGGTTTGATTTGCATAACGCGGATTTTTGCCGCTTCGCAGCAGGTAAGCTCCGCAAGCTGCTCAAGGATTTTGTCGAGTTCCAAAATCTGGATATATTTCTCTTGGATCATATCGTTCCTCTCTAAGTACCTAACGGATAACAAGGGATCAGCCGCTGTTTTCAGGATGTTCTGTCTCTGCGTCAGATCCCATAACGTATGTTTTCAAGCCGCGGATGATTTACTGCTGTCATCGCAGCTCCTGTTCTTTCTTTTCGGGTGTCTCGTGGGAATGCTCTCTGCCATACATGGTGTCGAATAAATGCAGGGATTTGAAATCCGCCTCCGTATGAAGCGCAGTATAGATACGCGCCGTATCGTACAGCATGGTCGCCGCACGGTCGGAGAGCCGGAAAGAAAAAATTTTCTGCGCATCTGAAAAAACAATATGCCGCATTGCGGACAAAACCGCCGGAGAAAGCGGAACTGTAAGCTTTTCTTCGTCATAATAATCGGACAGCGGATAGCACTTTTGACAGCACAAAACGCCGTCCAGCGGCAGAAACAGCATATCCGCCGACTCGTAGGCATTGCATTCTGCACAGCACACAAGATTCGGCATAAATCCGGATGCCGAGAGCGCACGCAGTTCAAATACAGGACGCAGATGCTCCATGGAATACCTGTCCGATTCAAGCAAATGGCAGGTGTTCAGAATAAGCCGCAGAAGCTCTTCTCCGTTTTCAGCCGTAGGCGACAAAAACGCGCACAGCTCGGCAAAATACCCCGCCAGCGAAAGCTTCACAACGTCCAACCGCAGATCGTAGAATGAACGGATACTTTCCGCTGTGTCTGCAATGTAGTAGGCGGCTTTCCCCTTATACAGGCAGAAGGAGCTATAATTCAAAACCTGTGTCGGCGCTGTAAGCGGGTTTTTCGGCGAACGGCTCCGTCTGGCGCAGATCTCTATCAAGCCCATATCCTGTGTTAAAACCGTCACAATGCGATCGTTTTCACCGATATTCCGCTGTTTTAAAATGATGCCGTTCGTCTTCAGCTGCACCGCCTGTTCCCTCCGTGCGCATATCGCGGACACCCTGCGTATAGGCAAGATAATCCGCCACTTTTCCGGTTTGTGTAAACCGCTCCCATAACAACGCCTGCTTGTCTTTCATAAAAATGCCCTCCGGTACAACAGTGATGTTCTTACTCTGCGCACCGAAGGGGCAGTTATGAGTGGAAAGTATTACTTTTTCACAGCAGAAAAAATAACACGCCCCGTTTTTCCGCATTCATAAAGCGGAAAATCAGGCTTATTGATCGTCGGATAAACCGAAATTGCGGATTGCGCTGTCCTGGTTCCGCCAGCCTTCCTGTACTTTTACCCAGCACTTTAAATTGACATGCGTATCCAAAAACGTCTCCAAATCGGCGCGTGCAGCCGTCGCAATGCGCTTTAAACACTGCCCGCCCTTTCCGATAATCATACCTTTATGGCTTGCTTTTTCACAATAAATCGTCGCTTCAATATCGATAATATTCTGATCCTCGCGCTCGCGCATGCGTTCGATCAAAACCGCTGTACCGTGCGGAATCTCCTGCTGTAAATTGAGCAGAAGCTTTTCCCGGATAATTTCCGCGGCAATGACGCGCTCCGGCTGATCGGTCAGCGTGTCGTCCGGAAAATAATGCTCGCCCTCTTCGGACAAACCGTCCAATTCATCCAGCAGCGCGTCCAGACCCTCTTTTTTTAAAACGCTCACCGGTACCACTGCGTCAAACGTATGCAGTGCGCAAAGCTCTGTAATTCGTCTTACAACAACTGCTTTATCTGTATAAAGATCAATTTTATTGATTACCAGAATGCACGGAAGCCCTGACGCTTTGATGTTTTCCAGAAGCTGCAATTCCGGCTCAGTCAGCCGTCCCTCCGGCTCTACAACCAAAACGACAATGTCCACGTCCTTGATAGAAGAGGTAACCACGCGCCGCATGTTGTCCGAAAGTTTTGTTTTTGCCTTATGGAAGCCCGGCGTATCCAAAAAGACAAACTGCGTATTGTCTCTTGTCAGAACCCCCATAATTCGTGTACGGGTTGTCTGCGGCTTGCTTGTAACGATGGCAATTTTCTCGCCCAGCAGCTCGTTCAGAATAGAAGATTTTCCTACGTTCGGTTTGCCTACGATAGCGACAAAAGCCGCCTTGGAAACAGAATGACTCAATCCTTTTTCTCCTTTTTTTCTAAAACCGAAAATTTCTTTTCCGGCGTTGGCAGCACAAAAATAAAACAAAATGCGCCGAATATCAGTACGGCGAATACGCTCCCCCATA
>UQQY01000171.1 GCA_900543295.1 uncultured Oscillospiraceae bacterium
TATGCATAAGGATCGCCTGTGGCTGCGGCTTCGTTCACTTCGATGGAGAGGGAGGGAAGCTCCCATGGCGGCGTTGCGATCTGTGTGGCGAAATCCATGAGCTGCTTGCGCGTCGAAATGCCAAGCCGCTTTTTCGTCAGGCGCACGAGTTCAGTTTCCTCCACACACTCATCCATCCAGCGGGAGAAATGATGCAGCGCCCGCCTTGTGATATATGAGCCGGAACCCTCTTCACTTAGAATGGAAAAAATCCAGCCGCCCACACGGCAGCTCTCGCCGGATGCGTTTTTTCCAAACGCAATCGATCCGGTTCCGGCGATTACGAGCGCGCCGATGCCGCCGGTTACCGTGTAATGCGTAAGCTCCGCGTCATTTAAACAGGTAATTGGGCAGGAGAAGCCTGCAAGGCTGTGGTAAATACGGTTGATAATCGCGGCGTCCTCATCGGAGTCAATGCCGGAAATGCCGGCGGCAATCTGCACGCAGTCTGTCCGTTTTCCGTCAAAAAGCGAGAGGCAGGAGGCAATGTTCTGTTCTGCGCGGCGAAGGGTTTTCTCTTCCCCGATTTCGTAATGCCGGCAGGGCAGGCCGGTATACTCTCCTAACAAACTGCCGTCCATCGCGCGGGCCCGCACCAGAAATTTGGTGCCGCCGCTGTCGATCCCCAAAACGTATTTCACTCAAATACACCCTTTCCTTTTATATATCGGCATTCGAGAACTTTTTCTGATTTGTGCCCGGACGCCTTTATTCAATTTGTCTGTTATCAGCATACTGCATGCGGCCAGGGGTTGTCAACTGTTAAAATGCAGGGCCCGCTCTTTGAAATGAAAGAATGGAAAAAAATTTTGCGATAATTTGTAATTATACTTTACTTATTAGTTGGCTTGCGCTATACTGTATATGAAACGATGTACAAATGAATGAAGCCGTCTCAAGCAGAATGCACGCTGATAAAAATTTTTTGAGCGGCTGCAAATGAAATCGAAACTTGGTTTGAAAGGAAGAATGGCATGGAAAGAGTATTGGTTATCTGCGATGATCTCTGGCATCCCGCCGAGGTCGTGGAAAAAGGACTGGAAGCACGGAAAGACGGTCGTTTTATTTTCGATGTGGTAAAAGCCGCAAAGGATATTCTGACGCCGGAGCGAATTGCGTGCTACCGTGTGATCGTCTGCTGCAAGAGCAACAGTGTAATTGCGGCGAATACTGCGCCGTGGTTTGAGGAGGGTGTGACAGAGGTCGGACCGGCTGAATTCGAATCGTATATCCGTGCGGGAGGCGGCTTTATTGCGCTGCATTCCGGTCTTGCCTATGGAGAAGGCAGTTCGCCGGCTTATAACGCGCTGGTCGGCTCCAGGTTTATCACGCATCCGCCGCGCTGTACCGTCCGTCTGCACGTTGACGAGCCAGAGCATCCGATTGCAGAGGGAATCGGCGATTTTACCATTCGGGATGAACACTATGCGCTTGAAATGATTTGTGATGACGCGGACGTCTTTTTGACCAGCAGCTCGGAAAAGGGCGGCGTACAGCCGGCGGGTTATACACGCCTCGTCGGGGACGGACGGCTTTGTGCGCTGACGCCGGGCCATACGCTGGATGTATGGGAAAACGAATCGTTTATCCGTCTGCTTACCAATGCGATGGAATGGTGCTTAAAGGAAAGATGATGAGATGATGAAAACCGTATTGATTACAGGAGCCGACCGCGGGATCGGCTATTCTCTGTGCGAGTGTTTTATTGAAGGCGGATGGTATGTGATTGCCGGACAGTATATGCCGGAATGGCCGCAGCTCTCGGCGCTTGCGGAAAAATATCCGGAGCAGCTTGCCGTGATACCTCTGGATGTTGGAAAAACAGAATCCGTGCAGGCGGCGGCAGAGGCCTCTGCCGCGCTGTGCGATCATATTGATCTGCTGGTAAGCTGCGCCGGGATATCCGGCGGTGAGACATATGAAAAAATGCGCGCGGTATTTAATATAAACACGCTCGGCGCAGTGCGCATGACGGAGGCCTTTCTCCCATTGATGCAGACGGGAATGAAGCGGCTTGCGTTTGTTTCAAGCGAGGCGGGCGTCATCTCGCTTGCACACCGGCAGGATACTTTCACCTATACCATGTCGAAAACCGCGCTCAACATGATTGTGCGGCGGATGTTCCGCACGCTGCGGCCCTTGGGTTATACTTTCCGGCTGTATCATCCCGGATGGGTGCGCTCCTATATGATGGGACAGAAATCGACGGCCGGCAATTTTGAACCGGAAGAAACCGCTGCCGTTGCGTATCGTCAATTCGTCACAGACCGCAGCGCCGAGGACGTTCTTGTGATGACGGACGTCAGCGGCGAGATGTGGCCGTATTGAAAGGAGCGGAACGATGAACAGAAGCGTTTTACTGACAAACGGAAATCTTTCTTCGGTGCAGCGTGCTGCGGCATGGTTTGCTGCCGCCGGAGATCATGTCTACATAGGCCAGGCGGAAAATGGGGAGGCGCTTCCAGAGGGAGTTTACTCGCTTCCGTTTGATCCGATGTGCAATGAGAGCCTGACAGCGGCGGTTTCTCTGCTTGAGAAGCGGGAAGGGAAGCTTGATATCCTGATTTTGAGCGCCGGAACTTACATGCATGACGGCGAAATTGGAATAGGGCACGACTGCAATGCCATGCTCGATATACTGATGCAGAATTTATATGGAAGCTTTGAAACAACAGAGGCTTTTCTGCCCCTGCTGCGGCGCGGTATGAAACGGATTGCCGCCATTACCGATATGGAATCAAGCAATTCCTACAGCGCCGGAAAGGACGATCTCGCATACAGTGCGTCGAAAGCGGCGCTCAATATGATGGGGAAAATTTATTTCAATAAGCTCCGTCCGGAGGGGTTTACCTTCCGCTGGTATTGTGAGACGGACGGAACCGGCGGGATGTCTGCGGGCGAATATATTGCGTCCGCTCTTTGCTATGACGAGAAGGAACCGTATATCCATTCTGATGAAAATCGGCTGGTGCTGCGCGACGGATTCCTGCGGGAAATTTCATGGTAAAAATCTCGACGAATTGCTCTCATTTTTGAAGAAAACCGCCTGCGAATTTGGTTCGCAGGCGGTTTTCTTTTATGACCGAAAAATGATAGATCAGCAGGAGTAGTCGTATCCCAGTTGCAGAGCGCGCAAATTCGGTTCGAGCAGGTGCTGCTTCCTTGCCGGAATACATTTTTGCAAGGCTTCCTTTAATACGTCAAGCGAACAGAAGCCGGTCTGTTTTAAGGTTTGACCGAGCATGATGATGTTCGACAGACCGTGCAGGCCGTTGTCGTTTGCCATCTGGGTAGCGGGAACGGCTGCGACGGTAATGTCTGTGCGCGTGCATTCTGCATCGATCAGTGTTGAATCATAGATCATGACGCCGCCCGGAGCGACTGTATCCACAAATTTGTCATAGGACGGACGGTTCATAACGATGAGAGTCTGCGGCTCTAAAACAATCGGACAGCCAATGGGTTTCTCGTCGATGCAGACGGAGCAGTTCGCTGTACCGCCGCGCATTTCCGGGCCGTATGAGGGAAGCCAGGAGACCTGCTTTTCTTCGATCATACCGGTATAGGCGACAATTTTTCCGGCGAACAGAACGCCCTGACCGCCAAAGCCTGCAATCAGCATATGTACTGCCATATCAGAATACCCCCTTTTCCGTTCTGTCCTGATAGCATCCGAGCGGATAATACGGGATCATATTTTCCTTAAGCCATTTGAGCGCCTCGACCGGCTCAAGCCCCCAGTTGGTGGGGCAGGTGGAGAGCACCTCGACAATTGAGAATCCCTTTTTGTCGATTTGGGTTTGAAACGCTTTTTTGATCGCCTTTTTGGCGTTGCGGACGTTCGGTACGTCAGTTACGGTAACCCGCTCCGCATAGGCGACGCCGTCCAGTGTGGAGAGCATTTCGCACATACGGATCGGATAGCCCGCGCGGGTGACGTCGCGACCGTAGGGCGTGGTCTGCGTGACCTGCCCCGGAAGCGTGGTCGGCGCCATCTGACCGCCGGTCATGCCATAAATTGCGTTGTTGATGAAAATGATGGTGATGTTCTCACCGCGGGTTGCCGCATGGACCGTTTCCGCCGTGCCGATGGCGGCCAAGTCGCCGTCGCCCTGATAGGTAAAAACAATATTGTCCGGATTGGCACGTTTTGCACCGGTTGCTACGGCCGGTGCGCGTCCGTGCGGCGCTTCGATCATATCGCAGTTAAAATAGTCGTATGCCATA
>UQQY01000172.1 GCA_900543295.1 uncultured Oscillospiraceae bacterium
CCTGCTATCCGGACGGCGCCTTTACTGTCTCCGAACAGACTGTCACGCTCACATTCGACACAGAGGAAAAGCTTACCGGTTACAGTGAGAACACCATTTTAAAGCAGGGCCATTCCGACACGGAAAATTCTTATCGAGTGGATCTTTACTGTAAGGAACACAATGCCGTGGAAAAAATCGAAGCGCCGCAGCTCAGAGAGCGTTTCGGTCAGGCCAAATAAAAATTGCCGCGGTCTTTTTCCAGCCATGCGTTCTGATAAGGGAACGCCGCCGTTAATTGCTCCGCAGTAAACAAAGAACGCATGCAGGATGATCTGTATGCGTTCTTTGCTGAAATCCGTTATAAATGTTCTGCGGACGCGTCTCGAATTTGCCGATTGAAGTTACGATAGGTTTGAATAATGATAATCAGAGATACAATAAAGGTCAGAATATCCGCAAGCGGCATGGAGTAAAGCACGCCGTCCAGCCCGAAGAATACCGGCAAAAGCAGCGCCAGACCAACGCCTAAAACCACCTCCCGCAGCATAGAAAGCATCGTCGATTCCACCGGTTTTCCCAGAGACTGCAAAAAGATAAACGCCGCTTTGTTGACGCAGGCCAACGGAAGCATGCACAGATAAATGCGAAATGCTTTGACCGCAAAATCCGTATAGTACTGATGTTCGTTCGCCGCACCAAAGACGCCGATCAGCTGCATGGGCAGAAATTCAACAATCAATAGGGAGATAATGCCGACTATAGCCTCTGCAATCAGAAGCTTTGTCAAAAGCTCCCTGCTTCTGTCTGCGCGTTTGGCTCCGACATTATATCCTACAATAGGGATGCATCCCGCAGCAATGCCGATCACGATCGAGATAACAATCTGGAAAAACTTCATGACAATACCGACGACCGCCATTGGAATCTGCGCGTATGCTTCCTGCTTAAAAATCGGATCCACCGCGCCATAATGATAGATCATATTGTTAATGGCAGCCATCGCGGCAACAAGCGAAATCTGAGCTAAAAAGCTGCAAATTCCCAGCGCCAGAAAACGGCGGATTACCGAGCCGTCCAGACGGAAGCTGTTTTTCTGAAGACGAACCGCTTTCATATGAAAAAGATACCAGACGCTGAGCGCAGCCGTGGCAATTTGACCGATTACAGTAGCTACGGCCGCGCCCATCATGCCCCAATGGAAGGCAAATATGAAGATGGGATCTAAAATGATATTAAGCACCGCGCCGAACAGCGTCGAAATCATGGCAAATTTCGGACTGCCGTCGGAACGGATAATCGGGTTCATGGCCTGACCAAACATATAAAACGGAATACCGATTGAAATATAGAAAAAGTATTCCTGCGAGTGATGAAATGTTTCATCATTTACCGTACCGCCGAACGCCGTCAGAATCGGATTCATGAAAATCAGATAAACCGCCGTCAAAAGGATGCTGGCGGCAATGCTGAGCACGATTGCATTTCCAACGCTGCGGTGCGCTTTCTCCGTCTCTTTTGCCCCAAGGCTGATGCTGACAAAAGCACAGCAGCCGTCGCCGATCATAACCGCAATGGCAAGCGCCACAACCGTCAGCGGAAAAACAACGGTGTTCGCCGCGTTTCCATATGAGCCGAGATAGGAAGCGTTGGCAATGAAAATCTGATCGACAATGTTATACAGCGCGGCAACCAACAGGGAAACGACGCAGGGAACCGCATACTTTCGCATCAGTTTTCCGATTTTTTCTGTCTTTAAAAAGGTGTTTGCTTCTGTTGCGTTCATAGAAGATCTCCTTGTCTATTTTTTATCGCACCTTCTTTTAGGAAAGTGCAGGAAACAAAAAAACGATGTGCAGGCTGTCAGTTGGATTTATGCCGACAGGCTACACACCGCTTTTTGTTGATTCAATTTAAAAATATGATTGCGTCAAAATACCGCAAATAGAAAAACGGGCAGCTGAATCAACCGGTCTTACGCCGTTTCAGCCGCTCGTTGTATTAAATATTATAGCACATTTTTAGAGGAAAAGCAAGCAGTCATTTTCTGGATGGAGAAAGCGCAGAGAACAGCATCACTATACCTGCGGATCGTAGCACTGCATGTAAAATTCCTCCTGAAGCTCTCCGGGTACGTCGTCCTTTTTGAGCAGATCAAAGAGTTTTACCAGGTTATTGACATATGCGTTTAACAGAAGCTCGCCCTTTTGCGCCGTCGCCTCTGAGGGATCTCCCGCAAGCTGGCAGGGATAGGAGGCATACCAACTGATTCCGGCATAGGCGCCGGCTTTCCCGTATGCATCCATGCGGCCAAGCGAATGACCGTCCTGCGGACGCAGAGCCTCCATATGCACCTGCTCGGGAGCAACCGCCATAACCACTGAGGTCTCATAAATATCGGCGTGGCCGCTCTCCTTAACCGGACCGTTCAGCTTCAGAAACGATTCATACTGTTCATCGGTCATGTAAGAGAGCTCATAGGTAAATACCGTATAATCGCAGGGATGTTCATGCCGTGACTGGGAGAAATAGCGCAGGAAATTTGTATTTCCTCCATGTCCGTTTACAAACAAAATTTTATGAAAACCGTTCCGCGCAATTTCTTCGCACAGCTCTTCGAGCATATGATATTGCAGTTGTGAAGAAAGCGCCACCGTGCCAAGCTTGTGCTTAACCTCAGAGACAATGCCGAACGGAAGATACGGAAAAATCATGACCTCTGATTTTTCCGCCGCAAGTGCTGCCGCTGTGCGCGCAGTCAGAATATCTGTGCCGAGCGGCAGTTGATTTCCATGCTTTTCAAGACATCCGATCGGTATCACGCACACGCCGCCGCAGGTTTCTCTTGCTGCTGCAAACTGATCGACTGTAATTTGCTCCCAAAACATCATTTCGTCCTCCTTTTACGGCTGAACGCCGCTTTTATTTTTAGTATAGCGCATCGTCTTTCAAAAGTAAACGAGCATGCAGAAAAGGAAGGGCAAAATGCGGCTTTTTATTTCATTCAGAACACGTCCTGCGCATATACATGACGAAGAAAAGGAGGTCGTTATCGTTGACGAATCGGATTCATTCCAAGGTGTGGGCAGTTTTGCTTGCAGCGCTGCTGGTATTCTCCTGCTGGGGGCTCGAATGGCTCTCGCCGGAAATGCGTGCAGTGACGGCGCCGGTTGCAAAAACGGACGGCAGCGTTTCCCTGCCTGTTTTAATGTATCATCACATTCTGGAATCCTCCTCCCGGCTCGGCGATTATGTCATTTCACCGCAGCAGTTTGAAGCGGATTTACAGTTTCTTTCCGTTCATGGGTATCAGACCGTCACCGTTCAGGATATTCTGCATTTTGTACAGACAGGCGGGCCGCTTCCAGAAAAGCCGGTGCTTATCACCTTTGACGACGGATACGAAAGCACCTATGCATACGCGTTCCCTCTTTTAAAAAAATACGGAATGACAGCGGTTGTCTCCATTATCGGCTCTTATACGGAGCTGTTTTCCAATCCGGACGAACCGCGGCACTTGAACTATTCCCATCTGAGCTGGGAGCAGCTGCGGGAAATGCTCGACAGCGGCGTTTTTGAAGTGGGCAATCACACAACCGATATGCACAAGGACGGCGTCAATGGAAAGCGCTATGGTATCCGCATCAAAAAAGGAGAAACCAAGGAAAGCTATCGTTCCGCGCTTTTGACGGATATTGGCGGATTAAACGACCGCATGGCGGAGGAGCTTGGAATGCGTCCCTCGATCTTTGCCTATCCCTTTGGCGCACTCTGCAAAGAGAGCAAACCGATTTTAAACGAGCTTGGGTTCTCTGTCATTCTGACCTGTGAGGAAAAAGTCAACACGCTTACGCCGCAAAGCGATATGCCTTTGGTATTAAAGCGCTTCAACCGTGCGCATCGATACACCTCCGAACAATATTTTGCAAAGCTCGGCATCAAAGAATAAATTGTGTGTCTCCTTTTACAGAAGGGATACAGTTCGGAGATATGCGGTTTATGATTTGTTCAAAAAGGTTCGGTATAATAAAGCTGTAAGAAAGACACGTTCCCCAGATTGCGGCTTTTCCGCAATATCCGATAAAGGAGACTACGCCATGACCACCAATTTGACGCAAGCCGCGCTTCCCACCGTTGTGCTGCCGCCGGAGCAGATTCCCGAGCCGCTCGGCCGGTACGGGGTGGAAATTCTGCGGATGATGAAGCAGGACTATACGG
>UQQY01000173.1 GCA_900543295.1 uncultured Oscillospiraceae bacterium
TATAATCGTCCGGCAGCTCTTCGAATGGAATATCACCGTCATAGACATAGTGACAAACGCTGCACTGGTAAACCGCCGCTTTTTCCTCCGTTTTTGCAGAAGCAGGCGCCTTTCCTGCCTTGCGTGCACGGTACTCAGCGTAGGTTATGGGCGTTTTATCTGTTAAAACAGCAGCGTCCTTTACTTCGCCGACAAACAGCATATGCGTGCCAAGATCTATCTGCTCAGTTACGGCGGCACTGAGTACAGCCGCACAGTTTTTCACATAAACCGGATTGCCGAGCGCGTCCGTCTCGACCTTTTTATCGGCAAGTTTGTCCGTATCCCGGCCGCTTTGCTGACCGAAATGCGCAATATCCTCCATTGTGGAATCCATATCAAGGATTGCAGCGCTGAACGCGCGCGAGGCGGCGATCATCTCACAAGTCAGATTGCTTTTCAACACCGTAACGCTGATACGCTGCGGCGCATCCGTCACCTGTTGTACCGTATTAACCACACAGATGTTCTGCCTGTCGCCGCTCCTTGCACCAAGATAATACAATCCATATGGAATCCTGTAGATTGCCGTCTTCTCCATTCAGTATCCTCCCTGCAACGCGCTTTGCAAAAGCACATTATATTTTTTAAAAACTATGATTATATTTGATATACCATATTCTCAGCAAAAAAGCAAGAAATAATCTGAAAATAAATCGGATCCATACAGCATATCCATGTAGAAGAGGTGAACATGTATGAAGCAGAAGCGATTTTTGAGCCGCGCCGCATCCCTTGGATTCTATACGCTGATTCTGCGCGGAGCAAGCACTGTATTCGGTATCTGGCTGTCGAACACAGTCGGCGCGGAAGGCGCCGGTCTGTTTCAGCTTGTTTCCTCCGTATACTTTCTTGCCGTAACCTTTTCAACCTCCGGCGTAACCATTGCCGTCACGAGAATCGTCTCTGAACAGCTTGCCAAAGGATCGCCCGCCGGCGCCAAACGCGCCTTCCGGCTCGGTCTGCTCCTGTCGCTTATTTTAGGGCTTGTGGCTTCTACCTTTCTCTTCTTTTGCGCACCGGCAGCAGCCGAATACTGGCTCTGTGAACCGCGGGCCGAAATCCCGTTGCGCATCTTTTCTCTGGGGCTTCCTTTTCTGAGCACGGCCTCTGTTATCCGCGGCTATTTTCTGGGACGCCAGCGCACCGGGCTTTCTGTCAACGGCGACATCGCCGAACAGCTTGTCGTTATGGCGGTTACTGTTCCGCTTGTTACTGCTTTTCTGCCGCGCGGGCTTACCAGCGTCTGTATCGCCATGGTGATCGGTTCCGTGGCTTCCGAAATCCTCTCCTGCCTGTATGCGCTGTTTTTATGTATCTGCTTCCGCTTAAAAAAAGAGGGAAACGCGCCCAAGGGAATCGGCAGACAGCTTATCACGATTACGCTTCCGGTTGCTGTGGGCAACAACATCCGCGCCATATTGACAGCGCTTGAAAACGTTTTAACCCCCGCCGGTCTCCGCAAAAACGGCGCCGCTGCAAGCGAAGCGCTTTCTCAATATGGTATCGTCAAGGGTATGGTATGGCCGGTTTTAATGCTGCCGACAGTTCTGCTGGCACCTTTTTCAAGCCTGCTGATTCCGGAGGTTTCGGCCGCAGCCGCAACGCGGGATGACAGAAGAGTGCGTCTGATGACGCGCCGCTGCCTGAAGGCAACGCTGCTCTACGCCTTTCTCATCGCAGGATTCCTCTTCACCTTTGCGGAACCGCTGTGCGCCGTCTTTTTTCCTTCTGCTCCGACTTCCGGTTATCTTCGTGCGCTCTGCCCTCTTATCCCGCTTCTATATCTGGATCAGATCGTAGACAGCATTTTAAAAGGCCTCAACCAACAGGTAGCCTCCATGAAGTATAATATGGCGGACGCCGCCATGCGCGTCTTATTGGTATTCTTTCTGGTTCCTGTATCAGGTATGCGGGGATGGCTGTTTATGCTGTACGCCGGCACGATCTTCAACGCTTCCATGAGCGCCGCACGTCTGATAAAAGTAAGTCATGTACTGATTAACTGGCGCGTCTGGTTGGTAAGACCGCTGATTGCCATCGTCATCTCCTGTCTTCTGTCCGCTTTTCTTGTTAAAAATGCAATTGCCGGTATGCTGTTTTGCATCGTTTCTTACATTATTCTGCTGTTTGCTTTTGGCTGTATCAACCCGCGGGAAATTCGTCTTTTCCTTCATCCCGCACAAAAAGCAGAAAAAAAGAAAATTAAAGCTTGACATTTCTCTGTCCTTTTGCTATACTATCATTCGCGGGGTCAAAATGGCCTCTGATATATGCGAAGGTGGCGGAATGGCATACGCGCTAGCTTGAGGTGCTAGTGTCGGTATTCGACGTGTGGGTTCAAATCCCATCCTTCGCACCAGATGAAAAGATCGCTTAACGGCGGTCTTTTCGCTTTATATCGGGCTTTATCGGCGTTTTAAGAAGGAGTTTTTGTTCCGTAATTCGGAATAAAAATTCCGAAAAAAGAAGCATTTTTCGCAAAAATGCAACACGAAATTTTATAAAAAATACGCCCATGCAATGCAACAGGGCGTATTTTTTATATCTGCCTTTTATACATCCAGGAATAAAATTTCCCTCGGCGAAGCTGGAGGATTTCACATGCGGGCAAAGCCATGCTGCCGGCGGCACGAACCACATCACGTTGAAGGCTAAACCCTTCCGCGGTATCACCGTCAACACACGCATGTGTTCCGGACGTATTTCTATTTCTACGATCTTAATTTTTCCCGTTTGAAAAAAAGCTCCGACACCGCGATTCCATTTAGGTTCATTTACAGGGAACTATATGCACAGACCGTGAAACGGACCGCTGACAACAAAACAGGCCGTATATGGCAGCGTCGTCTCTCATCCCATATTAGGCTTTTGAATAAATTGTTCCTGAGCCTGTTAGTCGCACTCTCAAAAGAACAAGCAATTTTCTTCTCGCCAAATTGAGAAGGTTATTTTGAGACTTTTCCACAAGCAAAAATGGAATTACTTTTTCTTGATAAGTTTCAATTTTATATTTCTTCTGCCGGCAATCTTCTGAAACATCTCTGCCACATATGAACATTGTGCCTTAAACGGTAGCGCAGACAATTCATCATTGGATTGTATTTGCTTCATTGCTTCTTGTAACTCCGAAAGTTCTAATAAATTGACCGCCATACAAAAGAAATTTTTCCTACGCCCGTCATTATAGTTAGAAAGTAAGTAGGAAAGAATTTGTATTTTTTCCTGCTGTTCAAGATTATATTGCTCAATACCTATGCGTTGCGCTCTCTCTAAATCTGCTTTTCGACGCCTATGTGTGATAAAAGAGTCATATTCATCAATGTGTTGATATTTTTCACATGGATATTGTCTGCACTCATAACAATATCCAATCTTCCCATGTTCAAGACTGCATTTCGCAATTTTACATGATTGATTGCCATTACCGCAACCGCCACAGTAATTTCCTAAAAGCATAGGACATAGCCCGCAATTTAGTCCACAAAGAGAAAATAATTGATTTTTCCGTTCAAATCCTTTCATAGCACTAACCCCGCAAATTCCGATTTTTCTCTATTCCGTTTTCCGCAGCTAAATTCCAGCAACTTTCTCTACTGCATACACTCATTTATGTATTCCATAGGCACGTCCATACGCTCCGCTGCCTGTTCTGGTGTCATTCCACTGTCCATAAATCTCTTACAAACTGCTTTCATATTTTCGCCTACTTCGATAATGTGCCTGTCTGGATCATAGAAGCGAACTACACGCTGTCCCCATGAATGTTCCTTAACTTGATGAACATATTGAACATTACACTTTCGGAGGTTATCTGCAAATTTATCAAAATCATCTTCTTCAAAATAAATCTCAAAATTATTTCCGCCGAAAGAAATATCGCTTGTATCAATAAAGTCTTCATAGCTTTCTAAAGTCTGCAAGGATAAGCCGCCTGTTAAGGTTTTGTTTGCGCCAAAGTCCGTGACTATTTGAAGGCCCAAAACCCTTTTATAAAATTCAACGGTTTTATCCATATCCGTTACTACTAACACAGGATTCTTAAATTCCATTTCTATTACCTCCGCAAACTCAGATTCAATGTTTTTCTTTTATGCCTACCCTGTCATTATGTAGGACGGCATTACTCTAATACTCTCATAATAAATTCTGCCA
>UQQY01000174.1 GCA_900543295.1 uncultured Oscillospiraceae bacterium
AATAGAAGCGAATTTGGCAGCCACGTTACAATCACGGGCTGCTTTAGCGGCGGTTCGTGATTGTAGTGCATTGTCAGACTTTCTATGTCTCTTAGGGGTTAAGTCTGTATTGCCCCTTTTTAGAAAGAATGCAGCCCCTAGTTCGTGGGATGTTCGTAAGACAGCAAAATAAGCAAAAGGCGTGACCCTTGCACCGCTCCAGTAAAAGTGGACAATAGACAAAAAGGCCCCCTGTGTAGGATAATAACTACACAGGGGGTATTGCTATGGAAAAACGGAAATACGCGCATCTAAAAGCTGTGGAGGGAGTTATTTTGTCCATGAGACAAGATGGGATGACATTGCAGGAAATCGCAGATGAGCTGGGATTGAGCTATAAGCAACTTAAAAACTGGTCGTACAGACACAATTGCGAAAACCGTAATCTGCTGAAAGGAGTTGCACCCAAGCCCAAAGGACGGCCACGGAAAGATGGACAGCCGCCCAAGCAAGATATGGAGAAGGAACTGCATCGGCTAAGGATGGAGAATAAATTATTGCGGGATTTTCTGCAGTCAACAGAAAGGAAGTGAGGCCAAAGGCAAAATATGCAGTTATCTACCGTCACCGTAACGAGTATCCGATATCGGTAATGTACAAGTTTTTTGGAGTGTCCCGGAGTGGATACTACGACTTTACCAAAAGGATAGGTCGGCCTGAGAAAGACGCAGATCTCGCCAAAGAAATACAGTTGTGTCAGGATACCTCTGATAAGACCTACGGCTACCGCCGGGTGTGGTTATGGCTGGAACGCAAAAAAATACATAAGAATCCTAAAACTGTTCTGCGTATCATGAAGAAATATGGGTTATTATCAGAGATTCGCCGCCGTAGGAAGTAGGTAAATCTTGGTCAGCAGATGTACAAATACGACAACCTGCTAAAGCGGCAATTCAAAGCAGATAGACCGAACACCAAGTGGGTTACGGATATTTCCTATATCCATACCAAGGAAGGTGTTCTGTATCTGTCTATGATCCGGGATCTATATGACAACAGCATTGTGGCTTACAAGACATCATCCAGGCAAACAGTTAGCCTTGTGCTGGATACAATACGGCTGGCAATGAAGAACGAGAAAAAGAGAGCCGCTGCGGAGTTGCAGCTCCACAGCGACCAAGGGTTTCAATACACTTCACAGGGGTATTTCAACCTAACACAATCTTACGGTATTACACCATCAATGTCAAGTAAGGGTAACCCATATGACAATGCAATGGCAGAAAAATTCTTCTCCATTCTGAAAACAGAGTGTATTTACCGACACAAACCAAAGACCTTTCGTGAAGCGAATGATTTGATCGACAGGTACATTCATTTCTACAACTACGAGCGTATCCAGACAAAAACAGGAATGGCGCCGCTGACGCTGCGCCACTCCGCTTAAAACTAAATAATCTTACACAGGGCCTCTCTTTTGTACTGTCCGCATAAACTGGGGCCGTCTACCTTTTCGTCACGCCTTTTGCTTAGAGAGGATAGCTGCAAGCGGCGCAAGGGGTGCATCCCCTTGTGCGGAGCGAAACGACGCAAAGTAGCACAGGCACTGGAAAGCCCTGGCTGTTCACTCCGCAGAACATACAGGGCTTTCTCCTTGTATAGAAGTGCGCCCTTGCATCTGCTCAATAAATCGGAATTTATTGGTCTGTTTACTTCCATATTATCACATGACCATATAGAATGCAAGAACATCCACAGCAGAGTAAGCTGCCGTGGATGTTCACTGTCTTATGAATGCCGCAACTTTTACTGGGGGCTTTTATTTTAGGATCGGAAGCCATTTCAACACGCTCTGGATTTTTTCGTCCCAGCAGCTCCACATATGGTCGCCCGGCGACTCCTCGTACGTCAGGTCATAACCGAGCTTTTGCAGATGGTCGCGCATACGAGTATTCTGATGATACAGAAAGTCCTCTGTTCCGCACCACATGTAAAGCTTTGGAAGCTCTTTGCCGGATGCTTTCAGGCGTTTGGCAACGGCAAACAAATCGTTGTCGCTTCCTGGCACATCCTCCGCTTTGCCAAAAATCTGTCCCCAGATTGGCGCGTCGTTTATTTTGCAGCATTCCGCCGCATCCAGCCCGCCTGAGAGAGAAGCCACCGCCGCAAAACGATCGGAGCAGCGCAGGCCAAGCTTAAACGCGCCGTAGCCGCCCATGGAAAGGCCGGCGGCAAATGTGTCCTCGCGGCGGTCGGACATGTTTTTGAAAAACGAGCGGCACTTGGCCGGAAGTTCCTCAGAAATAAACGTCCAATAGCGGTTTCCCTGCGCCATATCCGTGTACCAGCCGAGATGCGTCGTCGGCATGACGACGGCGATTCCCATATCGCTTACATACCGCTCAATCGAAGTGCGTCTCTGCCAGATGGTATGATCGTCGCTCATGCCGTGCAGGAGATACAGCGTCGGGTACGGCTTATCCGACGCCCTGCCTTCCATACCGATTTGTCCCATCGTCTGCTCGGGCAGGATAACATCCATCGAGGTTGCCATTCCGAGTACGTCGGAGAAAAAGTTTACATGTAAAAGCGCCATAATTCAAATTCCCCTTTTCAGTATTACAGCGGTCTGCCGCTTTGTATAAAACAATCGTAGCAGATTTCAAACGGCAATGCAAGAGAAGATCAGACAACGGCAAAATCTGCGTGCAGCGGCAGCTCGCCCGCGTTTGGTCCGGCAAGCACCGTAAAATCGCCAGGCTCGACCACCCAGTTATAGTTTGCGTCCAGCAGGCGAAGCTCCTTGAAACCGAGCGTAAACGAAACGGATTTGGTTTCTCCCAGTTCAAGCTCCACTCGTTTAAAGCCCTTTAACTCCATAATCGGACGAACGACAGAGGTATAGTGATCGTCTACATAGATTTGTGCGACCGTCGCGCCGGCGCGATCTCCCGTATTGGTGACGTCGACCGTTGCGACGATCTCTCCGTCCTGTGGAATCTCGGTTGCGGAAAGGCGCAGATTATCAAAGGAAAATGTCGTATAAGAAAGGCCGTAGCCAAAGGGATACAGCGGATTCCAGTCCATTTCGACATACTTGCGGCCGCCTGCCGGCTTACGGGAGTAATGGCACGGAATCTGTCCGACGCTGCGCGGATAACTCATCGTCAGATGACCGGAAGGATTGACGTCACCGAACAAAATCTGCGCGGCTGCAAGTCCGCCTTTTTCTCCGTTAAAGCCCGCCTGTAAAATCGCCGGAATATGTTCGTCCTCCCACACGCAGGATACCGGACGCCCCGTGTTCATCACAAGCACCACCGGTGTTCCGGTTTCATATACCGATTTTAAGAAATCGAGTTGTTTTCCCGGCAAATCGAGCGTAGTACGGTCGAAGTTTTCGCCGGAGGTTTCACTTGAATCACCCAGCGCGACGATGGCTACATCACTTTCGCGCGCAAGCTGCACCGCACGATCGATCGTTTCTTCCCCGTGGTCATAGCCGAAAATGACACGCACACCGCGCGCGTCGTTGCGGAACTCTACACGAATGTCATAGCGCCGCCCGCTTTGGAAGAAAAACGGAACCATTTGATTGGCATCTTTTTCTCCCCATCCGTCGACAATCAGCTCATCGTCGATATAAAGCCGCATACTGTCAGGGCTTGAAAGTCCAATGCGCCCTTCAAAGTTTTTCGGACTGTGCATCGTACCGGTCCAGCGGACGCAGAACTGTTTGGAATCGATCGCATCGTCCGGCTTGTGATAAATCCAGTTGAAGTTAATCTGCTGATCGAGTCTAGTGAGCACCGGTTCGCCCGAGAAGTCGGGACCGTTAAAGTATTCGCCGGTAAAGCCGTAGTCAATTCCCTGAATTCCCGCTTCCGGACGCGGCTTCGCATTGACCCACCAGCGCTCGATCGGTTTAATTTCCGCGCCTAAAATATTGCAGCCCTTGTCGTGTACGACCTCTGTCTCCGGTGAAACCACGGCTTTTACGCCGTCGAGCAGGGTCAGCGGATGATATTCCGGCTCAAGGCAGTAGTCGCCCATAACCGGCGTATCGGCATTCGGTCCAAGTACGGCAATTTTTTTGATGTTTTTCGACAGCGGAAGCATATTGTTTTCATTTTTCAGGAGTACCGCAGTTTTCTGCGCGATTTCAAGCGCCATTGCCTGATGCGCCTCGCAGTGAACGACCTGTTTC
>UQQY01000175.1 GCA_900543295.1 uncultured Oscillospiraceae bacterium
TTTGATTTTGTTTCGTTGTTTCCAGTGGATACCTTCTGTGAACGCAAAAACGGCATGAATCGTCAAATCGCCGAGAAAATTAAGGCGCTCAGACCCGGCTTTCTCCGCTTTCCGGGCGGTTGTATTGTAGAGGGAATCTGCCTGGATAATGCATTTCGCTTTGAAAAAACGCTTGGACCGGTTGAAGACCGTCCCGGCTGCTGGGACCTTTGGGGATACCGCCGCACAGACGGCATCGGCTATCATGAGTATTTAGAGCTCTGCGAGGATCTGGGCGCATCCGGAATGTATGTCATAAACTGCGGGATGTCCTGCCAGTGGCGGGAGTCGGAGCATGGCACGCCGGAGCAGATTGAAGAATTTCTCCAAAGCGCAGTCCACGCGATCGAGTATGCGATTGCATCGCCGGAGGAGAGCGAGTGGGGCGCGTTCCGTGCAAAAAACGGGCATCCGGAGCCTTTTCCGCTCAAGTATGTTGAAATTGGAAACGAAAACTGGAGTGCGCGCTATATAGAGCGCTACAACCGCTTTTATCGTGTGCTGAAGAAAAAATATCCGCAGCTCATCTATATTATCAATGACGTTGGCCGCTATCCGGAGACAGAGCCGGAGGGATACGACCTGTTTGACGAACATTTCTATGTCACGCCGGAGCGTTTTCCGGCTATGGCGCACCGGTATGACGCTTATCCGCGCGATGGAAAGAAGATTTATGTCGGCGAATATGCGGCGAATCAGGAAGCTGGCATCGGCAACATGGCCGCCGCCTGCTCCGAGGCGTCGTTCATGATTAACATGGAGCGTAACGGCGATGTTGTACGCATGGCTTCTTATGCGCCGCTTTTGTGTCATATGCATGACCGCCGCTGGCCTGTCAATCTCATTTGCTATGAGGACGACAAGGTGTTCGGCATTCCGTCTTATCACGTGCAAAAGCTGTTCGGCGAGATGCGTCCGCGCGATATTGTAGAGAGCTGCTGTACGGTATCCTCCTTTACAGGTGAAGCGAAGGTGGATACAGTTTCAGGCTTGGATGAAAACGGCGATCTGATTGTGAAAATCTCGAATTTCTCTCAAGATGAAACGGCGGTTTCCGTTAAAGCGGAGGGATTTGCTCCGGCTTCGCTTCTCGGTATCTCGGCCGATTCTCCCACATCGGAGAACAGTATCGAAGAGCCGGATAAGGTCTGCGCAGTCAACCTGCCGCCGAAGCTATCCTTTATTATGCGTCCTTACGGTGTGTACGTCCTGCGGATGGAAGCAGAATCATGAGGATAGGCAGGAGGGGCTATGGTAGAAAGTGAAGAGTGGATCCGCTGCTGTCTGCAAAAAAACGGTGCATATATCGACCACCCCTTTGGGCTGGATTCCACGGTCATCAAGGTGGAGGGACGCATTTTTGCACAGCTTTTCACGCTGAAGGGGCAGGAGAGCATGACGCTCAACTGTGAGATGATGACGGGGCAGTTTTACCGCAGTCTGCATCCTGGGATTATTGTGCGGGGATACCACTGTCCGCCTGTGCAGCAGCCCTACTTCAATACGTTCCCGCTCGACGGTACGGTTCCCGATGATCTGATTCATGAAATGATTGACCATAGCTATGCGGCGGTTGTGAAAAAGCTTCCTAAATATCTGCAAAAGAAGCTTGGCTGTCTGTAATTTGCGTGGTGCACTTAGGAAGTGTAATTTGAATTTTGTGTTGTATAATTAACCTATCGTAAAAGGAGGAGGAGAAAAATGATACTTTGCATTGTAATAGCTCCATGCAGAGTCTGAGGAGACTGCATGGAGGAACAGCGTCCTGCTGATATCCTCAGGCTTTGCTTCTGTGTCTTGAAAAATAGTTGATACGAAAAGGAGCAAAGAAATGAAACATATAAAGAAAAATGAATTATACGAGTTAAAAGATTTTTTGATTCTCTGGAGTACCCAGAGTGTATCTCAACTCGGCAGCAGTATCACAGCATTTGCATTAACCTTATGGTTGTATGAGAAAACCGGTTCTTCATTAAGCACAGCGGCGCTTACTATATGCTCTTATGCACCATATGTGTTAATGAGCATATTTGCTGGAGCATTGACAGATAGATTTGATAAAAAGAAGACAATGCTTGTTTGCGATGTGCTTGCAGTGCTTTGTACCGTAGTAGTATTTGGATTATTTAATACAAATCGTTTGATGGTATGGCATTTGTATGCATTAAATGCCATTTCAGGATTAATGAATACAGTACAGCAGCCGGCATCGGAAGTTGCTATGACGCTCATTATTCCTGAAAAGTATTATCAAAAGACAAGCGGTCTTCGTTCTTTGTCAAGGTCGTTGACATCCATATTAAATCCTTTGATTGCCACAGCATTGTATTCTTTTATAGGACTTAATGGAGTGGTAGCAGTAGATATCGGCAGCTTTATCATTGCATTTGTAGCATTGCAGTTTTTCATTAGAATTCCGGAAAGTAAAAGCGAGAGAAAAGAAAGCGTACTTGTTCTTGCTAAAGAAGGAATTGGATTTTTGAAAGACACCCCAATGATTATGACGCTGATATTATTTATGGCAGGTGTTAATCTGGTGGCTTCCGCTTTTGATGCAACGTTGCCGGGGTATGTGCTTCCGAATCCCAAAGGTGGTCAGGCTGTTCTTGGAATTGTTACTTCCTTTTCAGGTGTAGCTATGGTTATCGGCAGTTTGATTGTTTCTGTTTTGCCGAAGCCAAAGGATAGGATTAAAGTCGTTTATTTGACAATGCTGTTTTCATTGGGAACTGAAAACTTTTTAATGGCATTTGCCAGAGAACCGATATTATGGTGTATTGGTCAGATTATTGGATGGATTCTTGTACCGATTATGAGTGCCAATTTGGATGTGATTCTTAGAAGTTCTATTCCGGTGGAATTGCAAGGGCGTGTTTATGCGTGCCGTAATACGCTTCAGTTCTTTACCATCCCAATTGGATTATTTTGGGGCGGTTTAATGGTAGATAATGTATTCGAACCATTTATGTCTGCATTTGGTGATTTAGCAATTTTAAAAACACTCTTTGGTAATGGAAAAGGATCAGGTGCAGCGCTTATGATGTTTCTACTTGGAGTTAGTGGAAGTTTAATCTGTATTATTACGGGAAAGAAATTGAAGAAATATCAGTATAACGAAAAGTAACTATATTTTCGTCACGCCCCTTATTCTTCCTGCAAGAGCGCAATGACTTGACAAATAGAATTGACAATACGTTAGAAAATTTCAGTTTAAGCCTTTGTATATTACCCTCCCACGGGCGGATTCCATCTGCCCGTGGGAGCGCCTTTTAACTGCTTAATGGCCGCTCTTGCCGGTATTTGAGGACATTATGGTGTGGGCGCCGCAGTTTTTACAGGGAGGGATTGATGATGAAAAGCATCAGACTGAGGCAATGCTGCTGGCTTGCGGGGATATGCTGTCCGCCTGTGTAGCAGCCCTGCTTCAATACGTTTCCGCTCGACGGTGCGGTTCCCGATGATCTGATTCATAAAATGATTGACCGCGGCTATGCAGCGGCTGTGAAAAACTTTCCAAATATCCGCAAAAGAAGCTTGGCTGTCTGTAATTTGCATCAAAAAACAAGGAGGAAGTGCTCTTCAAAATGAAGAGCACTTCCTCCTTGTTTATGAATCGTTTTTTTTGAAATGACTCGCGACCCGTACATACGAGCGTATTGGAACTTATTAGACGATTTGCATGGAAAATTTATGAATCTTTAAAAATAAAAGCCAAAGAAACATTTTACACGAAACAAGCATATGCTATAAAATCTGTTCTCACCGCTTGCATCTGATACGGAACTATGCTACAATCTATTTAGAAAAAATTCGAAATAGGTGATGACCTATCGCTTTTGCAGCAGTGTTTCGTGCTCTCTCTGATCCGAATCGGCGTGAAATCCTTTCCATGCTGAAAAAAGGACGGATGAGCGCTGGGGAAATCGGCGCGCAGTTTGACATGAGCGCGGCTACCGTCTCCTATCATCTGGCAAAGCTTAAAGAGGCAGAGCTTATCTATGAGACGCGTGATAAAAATTATATCTATTACAGTTTAAACGTGTCGGTGTTTGAGGATATTATGCTGTGGTCGTCGCAGTTTTTGCAGGGAGGAATTGATGATGAAAAAACAGACTAAGGTAATATGCTGGCTTGCAGGGATATGCT
>UQQY01000176.1 GCA_900543295.1 uncultured Oscillospiraceae bacterium
GTGACAGAAATCCCTCTCTGCTTTTCGATTTCCATCCAGTCAGATACGGCATGCTTCGCCGTTTTCTTTCCCTTTACTGATCCGGCTAACTGAATCGCACCGCCGTACAGCAAAAATTTCTCCGTCAGCGTTGTTTTGCCGGCATCCGGATGCGATATGATGGCAAACGTGCGTCTTTTCTTAATTTCCTGCTCAATGGTAGCCACGTTTTTTCTCCTTTTCTCCACTATTCTCATAATTTATTATCGTACCATAAACCGTGAAAACAATCAATACTCGCAAAACTATTTTGCTTTTTCTTGCATCCCGTCTTTGCTGTGCGTATCGTCCATACCCGATATTTTCATTGTACATCACATGATACTTGACAAATCGGACAACAAACGATATGCTTTTCCGCAGAAGGAAGGAGAAATCATGATGCAAGAAAAACTCATTGAACAGCAAAAGCACTTTATCAACCTGCGCCTCGGAACGTTTATTCATTTCAACAGCGCTACTTTTCAATTTAATCACGGCCCCGTCGAAGACTGGGAGTATGGATGCGAAAACTTCG
Organism: uncultured Oscillospiraceae bacterium; assembly: GCA_900543295.1. GTDB lineage: Bacteria > Bacillota > Clostridia > Oscillospirales > Ruminococcaceae > Paludihabitans. Next base: position 557 of record UQQY01000176.1, read on the forward strand.
GCGAGCCGCGGAAATATCCTTTTTCTCCAAAAGACTGGAATCCTGCCGCGCTCGACTGTAAAAGCTGGGCCAAAGCCGCCAAAGCCGCGGGCTGTCGGTTCGCAGCTCTGACCACCAAGCACCATGAGGGATTTGCGCTCTGGCCCTCTGCCTATACGGAGCACTGTGTAAAAAACGGTGCTGTCAAAACAGACGTTGTCGCAGAATATCTAAAAGCCTTCCGTGCTGAGGGGATCGAGGCTGGTTTATACTTTTCCATTCTGGATCTTACGCACGGCATCGGAAAACGCTCCTGCACCGAAGAACAAAAAAACTTTATCAAGGATCAACTTCGCGAGCTTTTAACCCGATATGGAGAAATTCCATTCCTTATTACGGATGGATGGAACGCCTCCGGATGGGGCGGCCCTACTTACGACATGCTGTCCTTTGATGAGATTAACCGTTTTGTGAAGTCGCTGCAGCCGGACTGTATGCTGATGAATATCGGCTGTTCTGACGGTGTAAACGGAACCGACGTCGTTTTCTATGAAAACTCTGCCGGACAAGAGGCTGACAGCAGCTTCTGCGGCCCCGGTGTTTCCTGCAACAAACTGACGAAAACATGGTTCTGGCGTGAGGACGATCCGAATGCAGAACTGACCTCCGCACAATGGGCCGTCCAAAAAGCGCAGGACTATTTCCCAATGAATATCAATTTCATGCTCAACCTCTCTCCGAATACAGAAGGACGCCTGGATCAAAACCTGGTGAACCGCTTTGAAGAAATCGGCAGGCAAATAAAGTTTCCCGCACCGCTTGCGTCAATTCCACAGGGCTGGCAAATGCGTACTAAAACATTATAAGGATTAATTACATATTGAATGAGCGCATCCAAATAGGATGCGCTTTTTTCTTTTCCCAAAGATGTTTGAGCCGAATAGTGAATTTAATACTTATGTTTTTTAACCTATTACAATAATAAACAATACACATTTATAAAGTTAAGCATCGAATGTAATTCCATTACTTGCTATAGTTGAATTACAAATTATAGCAGGAGGAATTTTTATGACATTAGAACTTTACATTGGTTTGACAATCCGCCGCAGAAGAGAAGAACTTGGCTTGTCACAGGCGGAACTGTCCGCGCTCGCCAACATTACAGACGCAACACTTTCCAACATCGAAAACGGACAGCACGGCGGCCGGCTTTATACCGTTGCTGTGCTTTTTGTCTGCCTTGATCTTGATTTAAATCTGATTTCCAAATTGGCTTTTGAAACGCTCCGTAATGATGAACGCTATCAAATCGAAAAGGAGCGTCTTTTACGCAGTAAGCCGGATCTGAAATTGCCCTGACAAGTTACATATTTCTGAGAGAAAAGCGATTGTATTTTACAGTCGCTTTTTGCATGCAGTCTGATTCTTCGTCACATGCAGTATGAATTAGACGGATTCCCTCATATTCTGTACATGGACGAGTCAATTGAAACCCAATATTTTACAGATAAATCCCTTTAATTTGAGATGTTATTGGCGATAATGCTCGATAAAAGTTGCATTTTATATACATTCCAAAAATATTTTTCGAAATTCGACATTCCTCGACTTTTATTCCAGTTTACTCTATAGATTAGAAACTTCTTTTACCCTAGGATTATGGTGAAGGAGGTTTTATATCATGCATACAAAATATGTTGGAACCATTATCAAATAACGGAGAAAGGAGAAACAAATCTCACAGGAAAGTCTTGCAGCGTACTGCAAAGTATCAAAACAGACCATATCCAATATTGAAAACGGCGAAGCCGAAACATCGTATATCATTTTCCTGCGAATCTGTAATTTCATAGAGATTGATCCGCAGGACATCATGCATCTGATTGAGATGCTCGACATGCTCCATGCAGAGGCTCTTCCGGAATAACTGACAGAGATTATTTTCCAAAATACTCGCAGAAGATTGAAAAAAGCAATCCCATATCAAAATATCCGCAGCAGGAGACATGCTGCTTAAGCCATTGTTACTTCAGAGTAATAACAGATTTTTAATTATACTACCATACCTTTTATATCTTGTAAACTCTCTGAGCAGAAAAGTTGTCTCTGTATTTGACAAAAGCCTTCAGAATGGACTCGAAAAGCGGCAGAAGTACTATTTTTTGTACCAATAATATGAACAAACCGTTGCAAAAACGCAAACGGTATGTTATCATAAAAATGAAATAGCCGGTATGCTTGTCTGCGTTATCGGCTTTCGCTGTTTTTAAAGGATATTTTAAAGGAGTGGAAAATTTGGAAAAAATCTTTAAACTCAAGGCAAACGGCACGAATGTCAAAACCGAGATTATGGCCGGTATTACGACCTTTCTCGCAATGGCATATATTCTTGCTGTTAACCCGTCCATGCTCGGCGCTGCTGGAATGGACACACAGGGCGTCTTTCTGGCAACCGCGCTTTCCGCAGCGATCGCCACGCTTTTAATGGCGTTCCTTGCGAATTACCCTATCGCGCTTGCCTCCGGCATGGGCTTAAACGCATATTTTGCGTACACGATTTGCCTCAGTGAAATGAAAGATGTTGAAAACGCATGGCAGATTGCACTGACTGCAATACTTGTGGAAGGCGTTATCTTCATTCTGCTTTCAATCTTCAAATTCCGCGAAACACTGGTAAATCAAATCCCGGCGAACTTAAAGTATGGCATTACTGCCGGCATCGGCCTGTTCATCACCTTCATCGGCTTGCAGAATGCCGATATTGCCAAGTCTGACGCTTCGACGCTGGTTGCGCTCGGCGATCTTGCAACTCCGCAGGTTGCACTCGCCTTAATCGGCGTCGTTCTGATCGGCATTATGCTGTACTACAATGTAAAAGGCGCAATCCTCTGGGGCATTCTTGCAACATGGGTATTGGGCATTATTGCAGAGCTTTGCGGCTGGTATGTTCCGAATCCGGACGCCGGCGTATATTCGCTGATCCCGTCCATTTCCGGCATCGGCGACTTTATCCCGAACTTCGGCGCTCTGGGAAATACGGCGTTTAAGTTCGACTTCAGCTACATGGTCAACAATGTTCTCCAGTTTGCTGTCATCGTATTTGCTTTCCTGTTTGTCGATCTCTTCGACACGGTTGGCACCCTGATCGGCGTTGCAAGCAAGGGCAATCTGCTCGACAAAGAAGGCAAACTGCCGCGCGTCGGCCGCGCCTTAATGTCCGACGCTGTCGGTACGGTTGTCGGCGCATGCCTTGGTACATCCACCGTTACGAGCTATGTTGAAAGCTCTGCCGGCGTTGCAGAAGGCGGCCGTACTGGCCTGACCTCCGCTACAACGGCTGTTATGTTCATTCTTGCCATCTTCCTGTGGCCGATCTTCAGCGTCATTCCGGGCTTTGCAACGGCTCCGGCTCTGATTGTTGTTGGTCTCTTCATGATGTCAAACGTCCTGAAGATGAAATTTGAGGGCGATATGGCAGACGTTCTGGGTGGATTTGTTGCCATCATTATGATGCCGTTCACCTATTCTATTGCAAACGGTATCATGTTCGGTATGCTGACATGGGTTATTCTGAAAGTATGCAAGGGCAAGATCAAAGAAATCCATCCAGTAATGTGGGTGGTGTTCGCACTCTTCATACTGCG
>UQQY01000177.1 GCA_900543295.1 uncultured Oscillospiraceae bacterium
AAAATCCGAAGCCATCCCCGATTGGAACCGGGTTCAGATTATCATTATCTTGGTGCGGGCGACAGGACTTGAACCTGCACATCGGAGATACCAGATCCTAAGTCTGGCGCGTCTGCCAATTCCGCCACGCCCGCATTGATATTATTATAGCAAAAATATCTCCTGTTTGTCAATTTTACTTTTTCAAAAAAGTACTTGACCTGTCGTAGTAGATGTGATACACTTATCTTACTACGACAGATGTAGTACGTCTGTCATATGTAAAACGGGAGGCAGCTATGATCAGCAGCGATGTCATTCGCGGATACAATGATACGATTATCCTGTATTCCCTGCTGGACGGTCCGTCCTATGGATATGAAATATCCAAACGAATCAGAGACCGAACAGAAGAAAAATACGTCATCAAGGAGACGACGCTTTACTCTACGTTTACCAGACTGGAGAAAAACGGATATATCGAGTCCTTTTACGGGAATGAAACATTCGGCAAGCGCCGGACCTATTACCGGATTACGGACAAGGGGCTTGTATACTACCGCGAAAAATGTGAAGAGTGGCGGCTCACGAACGAAGTCGTCAGTTTATTTATCAGGGAGGGTTTGTAATGGAAATCATCCGCAGCTATGTCGAAAGCGCGTTTGCCGCATATGCGAGTACGCCGGAAATGTGGAACCTGAAGGAGGAAATCCTCTCCAATATGGAGGAGAAGTACAGAGAACTGAAGGAACAGGGACATAGCGAAAATGAAGCGATTGGAACTGTTATTTCTGAATTTGGAAATATCGACGAACTTGTAAGAGAGCTTGGGATCTATTCCGATCGAACCGGTTTTCCGGAATCACCGGCATTGTCTCCTCTCTCTGAAGAAGATGCAGACAGGTATCTTGCGGAGAAAAAACGAAACGGCCTGCTGATTGCCCTGGGCGTGTCGCTTTGTATTCTTTCTCCAGTATTCGCAATTTTAACGGAAGGATTTCATACCATCAATATCGATATGGCGGTTTCCTTCTCTATTCCGATTCTGTTCTTTCTGGTAGCAGTTGCCGTCTTTCTCTTTATTTTTGCGGGCATGCGGCTGCAAAGAACAGAGGAAATCGTAACGCATCCGCTTGATAACAGCGCGCTGCGGGACAGAGTAAAAGCACAGCAAAGTGCATTCCAAACAAGGTTTGCAATCGGGATTGGTGTTGGCGTAGTTTTGTGCATTCTCTCCGTTATCCCTGTTATAATACTGGACGGAGTCAGCGCGAACAGCTTTTTTTCTGAAAACCTTGCACCGGCGCTTATGCTTATCATCATTGCTGCCGGCGTGTTTCCGTTCGTCTGTCTTGGGATTGAAGCGGACAGCTACAAAAAGCTTTTAGACAAAGAAGCGTATAAAAATGACACGCATGCTTCCAAAACACGCAGTGAACGCGCAATTGAAATTGCTGCGTCCATTTACTGGTGTCTCATCACAGCGGTCTATTTGCTGTGGAGCTTTGCAACCTACGACTGGGGCAGAAGCTGGATTATTTGGCCTGTGGCCGGCGTTTTGTTCGGCGCGATTACCGGTATCATCAAGGCGTGCATAAAGGATGATCCGTCATGAAGCTTTTGTTTACCGGCTTTGAACCCTTCGGCGGCGAAGCGGTAAACGCCTCTTATGAAGCGGTATGCCGTCTGCCGGACCGAATTGGGAATGTGCAAATCATAAAAGCGCAGCTTCCCACCGCCTTTGGTGGATGCGTCCCAGTGCTGGAACAGATACTTAAAGCAGAGCAGCCGGACGCTGTCGTCTGTGTAGGGCAGGCCGCCGGACGTGCGGAAATTACGCCGGAAAAGGTCGCGATCAATTACGCGGACGCACGCATTCCAGACAATGCAGGAATGCAGCCGATCGATGAAGCGCTTGTTCCGCAAGGAGAGGCAGCCTGCTTCTCAACGCTTCCCATCCGTTCCATCGTGAAAAAAATTTCCGATGCGGGAATTCCGGCTAAAGTTTCTTATACAGCGGGCACGTTTGTCTGCAACTGCGTCATGTATCACGTTCTTCGTATCGCAAAAGAACAGTATCCCTCTATGCGTGCGGGCTTTGTTCACGTTCCCCTCACGACAGAGCAGGCCGCGCAGAAGCAGACCCCTTCGCTGCCTTTAGACGCGATCGTCCGCGCGCTTGTCATAGCAGCAGAAGAGATTGTAAAAACAGCAATGTGAAAAATGCACGGCTAAAATTCTATTGTATACAAATAAGCAAGCGCCGCACCGGTTAGCCGGTGCGGTGCTTGCTTATACTTGCGCATTTTATTTGACAGCGCCGCGCATTTGCGCGCGATACAAATCCCACAGAACAAAAATCAGCGCCGCACCCATCAACACAGCGGCGGTTGTCAATTCTACCGGGGATTCGCCGAACAAGAACGGCAGATAGGAAACAGTCGATGCGCCAATAACAAGCAAAGGAACAGGAAAACGCTTCGGCTTATTCAGCGCGTAAAGAATAGCGAACACGTCGGCGGGAAAGAAATATCGTTCATGCATATGCGGGAGAAAAAAGGGAATCGCCAGCAAAAAGGCGAGCGCCGCCGTCAAAAGCGTGTCGTCGGAAAGTGTTCGGCATCTTTCCCATAAAAAATACAGCAGGAAGATCACTGCCGCGCCGGCCAGCATGATGCCGAACAGACTCAGGCCGCTGTCCTGTCTGGAGGCGAGAAAGCTCCAGACATTCGGCGCGTTTTTGGAAAGGTTATGGTATTGTCCCGCCTGATTGAAATAGATCGTAAGCAGATCCCAAAAATTTCTTCCGGCAATCCATGCGGGCAGGATGGAAAGCAGGTAAACGGCCGGTATCGTCAGCAAATGCCGCAACCAGAGCCGATTTTTGATACAAAGCAGCAGAAGCAGCGGCGCAAAAAAGATGGCCTGCAATTTAAACGCGAAAGCGATGCCGAAAAAAATACAGACCCGCCACGGACGGCTTTTCAGTGCGCTGTAAAACGAAAGAAGCAGGAAAAATGTAAAAATGGAGTCGCACTGCGCCCATGCGCTTCCGTTTAATACAACCGTGGGGCAAAGCAGCGCCAGCGTATAGGCAAGCAGCGTTTTGGCACGGCTTTGCGTCAGATGGAAAACCGTTTTCGCCGCATAGAGGGCAAGCAGAAAATCGAAAATGCAGGAAACCAGCTTGATGGAAAACAGAGCCTCCACCGGCAGATAGGTGAGAAGCGCCAGAATATAAAGATACGGCGGCGTATAATCTCCGATATTCATCCCAATTCCGGCAAGGCCACCGGCGTTTTTGAGCGTGTCAAACCAATTGGAAAGAAAACTTGTATAATCGCCTGATACATAAGAGAACAATCCAAAGCGTGCAAGAAACGCGATTGCTGTAACCGCAAGCAGCAGGATAAAATCAGCCGTACGAAGCGTAAAACGTCCCTTTTTCAAAAGCGGTTCCGCCAAAACAGAATCGATTTTTTGTTCCATAAGCGCCTCCTTGTTTATTTTGACTATAGTTTACCACACTTTTTTCATTGGAAAAAGCGAATTTTGGATATACACGAAATATTCACAGCTTTTTTACGAATAGAAAATGCCGCCATGTTATACTGAATGCGAGAAAACCGACTGAGAGTCGGTTTTAAGGAGGAACATATGGAGCCGTTTATCTCATTTGAAAAGGTAACCAAAACATATCGCATGGGCGAGGTTGACATCAAGGCGCTTGACGGTGTTGATTTTTTTGTAAACAAAGGCGAATTCGCGATTGTCGTCGGTCCGTCCGGCGCAGGAAAGTCCACCATACTGAATGTGCTGGGCGGTATGGACGGTCCGTCCAGCGGCAAAATTATGGTTGACGGTCATTGCGTCAGCGGCTTTACCAAAAAGCAGTTGACCGCTTATCGAAGAAGCGACATCGGTTTTGTATTCCAGTTTTACAATCTGGTGCAAAACCTGACGGCAAAGGAAAACGTCGAGCTTGCAAGTGAGATCTGTGAAAATCCGCTGGATGCAGGGGAAACGCTCGACCGTGTTGGCCTTTCTGACCGGAAGGACAATTTCCCGGCGCAGCTTTCCGGCGGCGAGCA
>UQQY01000178.1 GCA_900543295.1 uncultured Oscillospiraceae bacterium
AAGCCGGAGATGAACTATACCGAGCGCACTTGCGTCATCGTTACTTCCATATGTAAAAAAGAAATCGGCTTTATCGTAGATGCAGTAAACGAGGTGGCCGCTATCAGCGAGGAACAGATTGCCCCGCCGCCTAAAGTGTCGGACGATTGCCCGAACAACACTTATCTCACCGGCGTTGCCAAGCAGGAGGGAAAGATTGTGCTGCTAGTAGACGCGGCCAAAATACTGTCAGCCGAAATTATGGACAGCCTAAGCGAAAACGGAGGAAAAGAATATGTTTAAGAATATGAAAAAAATCAGCACGAAACTCATTGTGAGTTTTATTATTGTTACCATTATATCCAGCATTGCCGGCATCCTCGGGCTATTCATGCTCAAAAACACCGACACGAAATATAGTGATGCGCTCGTCATCAACGGCTTTGCTCAGGGGGACATCGGTCAGTTCAATACCTATTTGAATAAAGGCGCCGCGCTCACCCTTGATATTGTCCTGCAAACCGATTTGGACGATATTAAAGCCTCCCAGCAGGAGCTGGAAAACGCCACCACAATGGCAAACGACGCGTTTGCGCGGTTAAGGCCCAATTGCCAGACACCCGAGGAACTTTCGCTTATCAGCACTTTAGACGAGAATTTGACAAAATATCGTGCATCGCGCGATAGGGTTATTGCGCTCGGGCTGCAAAACAAAAATGACGAGGCTATGGAGATTTTCTACTCCGAAACGCGGCCATTCATGGTGGGGGTGGCGGCGGCTGGGGACCAGTTGATGACGCTGAACGTCAAGATGGGCAATGAGGTTTCTGAAAATCTGTCCAACAGCACCACCATCACGATGCTTGTGATTATTATCATTGTGGCCGCATCTGCCCTGATTTCCATTTTGTTTGCAATTCTGATGGCAAAGAGCATTTCCAAACCAATCATCGCGGTGCAAAAAGCTGCTGGACAATTGGAGCAGGGAGATTTGAAAATCGACGTACATACCGATATAAAAGATGAAATCGGGCAAATGGCGAATTCTTTCACAGCAGCTGCAACCAAAATCCGCATGTATATCAGCGACCTATCCCGCGTATTTTCCGAAATCGCCGCCAGAAATTTCAATGTTTCCCCTGAAGAGGACTATAAGGGGAATTTTAAGGAAATTGAGGAATCGGCTAATCAAATTATAATATCTCTTAGCGATACGTTGGGGCAAATTAATATGGCCGCGGATCAGGTTTCCGCCGGTTCTGATCAGGTTTCCGCCGGCGCGCAGGCGCTTTCCCAAGGTGCGACGGAACAGGCAAGCTCTGTGGAGGAGCTTGCGGCAACCATCAACGAAATCAGTGGTCAGGTCAAGGAAACAGCCGATAACGCTCGACAAACAAGTAGTCTTGTAGACAGCACCGGGATGAAAGTGCTGGATTGTAATCGGCAGATGCAGGAGTTAAGCGTTGCGATGGATGAGATCAGCCAAACGTCTGGTCAAATCAAGAAGATTATTAAGACGATTGAGGACATTGCGTTTCAGACAAATATTCTTGCACTCAATGCGGCAGTGGAAGCGGCCCGCGCAGGCGCGGCAGGTAAGGGCTTCGCGGTAGTGGCCGATGAGGTACGCAGTCTCGCCAGCAAGTCTGCCGAGGCTGCGAAGGATACGACGGCGCTAATCGAAAGTTCCATCCATGCGGTTGAAAACGGGACAAAACTGACAGAAGGCACAGCGGAAAGCCTGAAAATGATAGTGGAAAGCGCCAAAGTGATTGAAACCACGGTAGCGCGTATTTCTGAGGCTACAGATGAACAATCGGCTTCCCTGAATCAAGTAACCACAGGCATCGACCAGATTTCTGCCGTGGTACAGACAAATTCCGCTACCGCCGAAGAAAGCGCGGCGGCCAGCGAGGAACTTTCCGGTCAGGCAAGTATGCTAAAACAACTGGTTGGGAAATTCAAGCTAAAGGATACTGACTCCGTAGCCGCGCAACCGGTAGCACTTACCCATTTGAAAGTGGCGAAATCAATGTCTCTTCCCTTGGAAGCTGGGAAATATTAAAAAATGGATTTAAAAAGCAGCAGTGACAGCTTTCTTAGGCAAACTGTCCCTGCTGCGCTTTATGGGAAAGTGCTGCAACCAGCAGGGAGCTGGGCAGCCAGTTGGAGCGTTTTGAAGCAAAGGGGGGATGACCTGAAACAGCGTTTTACGAAGTCTTGAAGAGCCAACCTTTGAAGCCTTGTTGCTCTTAAATCTTAGCTGCCAGATTCGTCAACGCCCGGATCAGCACCTGCGAATGCAGTCAAAGCTTCCCTGTGGGTAAACCTTGATACGTCACCGATTTCGGCGATGAGCTGGGGACCGTAAGTTTTACCCACGCCATATATGCCCATAACAGTACCGTATTCCGGCAGTGTAGCGACAAGCGCATCCATTTCTTTGCGAAGCTGCAGACAGAATGTTGGAAGCTTCCATCTCCCTATTGGGCAAATACCAGTTCAAACAGCATTGTACGCAGCCTGATTGAGAACGCAGATCCTTCGGTCAAAGGTGAATTGGAGGTCTTATTAGCAGGAGGAACCATTGAAAAGCCAGTCCATGAAGAAATCACATATGACAGTGTGTACGACTCAGAGGATAACCTGTGGAATTTTCTTTTTTTAACCGGCTATTTAAAATTAATATCCCGAAGGCTGGAAGGGGAGAATCGGTATATTACAATGGGAATTCCGAACCTGGAGGTCAAATATATTTACACGAATATGATAGAAAACTAGTTTACCGAGAAGATATAATCGAGGGATTTATCTTCTATGTACCGGGCCATGCAGGATGGGAATGCGCAAGTCTTCGAGAATGAACTGTCCAGGCTGCTAAAGGAGTGTATCAGCTATATGGATGCAAAGGAGGCTTTTTACCATGGCTTTTTGCTGGGGATTCTGGGCAATATGAGTGATTATATCGTAAAATCAAACTCGCCTGTCAACAGCGCGCGGACGTTTTCTATGCCAGTGACGTTGTAAGCCCGCAGCGGTACCATATGGATAGGTAATGGGCGTAGGCTGTCCGGCAGGGTAGCAAGTGCCGCTTGCTGTTTGTTATATAGGTTCCGTGACACATCATCGTCAAATCTGGAAAATACGCCGTTCACTATCAGCTCAGCCCGGAGAGTTGCCCTAAACAGGATGTGCCATGAGTGCTTTCGCTGATAAAGTTACTCCATGCGGACTTAAGCTGGAGCATACGCAGAGTATGGCCGATAGGAGCGGTATCGAAAATAATATGGTTGTATTTAGCCTGTAAAACTCATTGAACGCCGCGATTTCCACGGTACATGAGCCGGAAAGCTGTTTCTCCATATTCGCAATGATTGTCTCCGGCAGTTTACCGCGATAAGGCACAATTACGCTTTCACAATATTCAGCAGCGGCCTCTACCGGGGCAATTGGAAACTGGTTCGGTGCTGATTAACAGCACTCCTTCCCGGTGTCCGCAAGGAAACGGCAGTGGCACAGGCCACTCAAGTACGGTGGAGATTCGCAGCAGCTCCGGGTCAACACCTACGCCGCAAAGTCCAGTCGGACAGCACATAGCAGGTTCAAAGATTTTCATGGATTTCATAAAATTACCCTCTTTCATAATCCTCTGAGATTTTGTAGGCGCAAAGCTCTCCGCAGGAAAGCATGTCAACAATACGCAGCCTCTTTGAATCCGTAGGCAACGGCAAGCAGTCCTAAAAATTCAGAACACGGCGGTAACAACTGGAAATACAAACCTTGCATGTACAAAAAGGTCCGAATAATGTCAGTGTACATATTGATGCAGTTCTCATCAAACCGGGCCGCAGGGCATAACAGAGACATCTACAAACAACGGAAATATCATATGGCGGGGATTGGACATGTCAAGCATGGACAAGTACTGATATTGATCGAGTAGGAGGCGGTGATTAGCCGCCGTCCTCTCAGTCGAGTAAGTAAGAGGACTTTCACCTCAAACTTCTCACGGAAC
>UQQY01000179.1 GCA_900543295.1 uncultured Oscillospiraceae bacterium
TTCGCTCCACGGCTCGGAAAAGCACTGCCTGCCGATCGCCGCAACCGCAGACACATGCTTTTCCTCCATCGGTCGAATCGTCACAGTTCATCCACCGCCAGCTCATGCTTAAAATACTCGATCAGCCGCGCACAGCAAAGACGATAGCGCGCAAGCGGCTGACCAAACGGATCCGGAATATCCATAATCCGGATTTTAGCCGCAGCCTCCGGCACAGCGTCAAGAATCACGTCGCGGTGCTGCTGCGTCATGACATAGATGCTGTCCGCCGCTTCAATATCCTCGCGCAGAACACGGCGCGAACGGTGCCCGTTAATATCGATGCCGATTTCTTTCAGCGCCTCCACCGCATACTCGCTTGGCGAATCGCCGTCATAACAGGAAAGGCCCGCGCTCTGTACCTTTGTATCGGGAATATGAAAATCCGAAATAATTTTTCGGATAATTCCCTCCGCCATCGGGCTTCTGCACACATTCTGGGAACAAATAACCAAAATCCGGTTCATCACCATTCTCCCTTCTGTCCTTATCCTTTGACGCTATTGCTTGGCCTCATACCAGTTTTTCCCGATATGCACGTCGGCGACAAGCTTTACGCGAAGCTGCGCCGCATGCTCCATCTCCTCTGAGAGGATCTTGGCTGCGCGCTGCGCGTCATCTTCCCGCGCTTCCACAATCAATTCATCGTGCACTTGCAGAACAAGCCTGGCGTGAAGCCTCTCGTCGCGGATGCGGCGGCATACGCGGATCATTGCAAGCTTGATGATGTCGGCCGCCGTCCCCTGCACCGGCGTATTGAGCGCGACACGCTCGGCAAAGGCTTTCACATTTTTATTCTTGGAATAGATGTCGAGTACCTCGCGGCGGCGGCCGAACATGGTTTTAATGTAGCCGTCGCGCCGCGCCGATTCCACGATATTGCGCTGATAAGCGGCAACACCGCTGTAGGTTTCAAGATAGGACTGAATATATTCCTTCGCCTGATAGACCGGAACGTTTATCTGTCTGGAAAGCGAATACGCGCCGATACCGTATACAATACCGAAATTGATCGCCTTTGCGCGGCTTCTGAGCTCCGGCGGCACCATATCGGCAGAAAGGCCGAATACCTGCGCCGCCGTTTCCGTATGGATGTCCGCTTTTTCATTGAACGCGCGGATCATATTCTCATCTGCCGCAATATGCGCCAGAATCCGCAGCTCAATCTGTGAATAGTCGGCGTCAACCAAAACGTATCCCTCCCGCGCAACAAAAAAGCGCCGCATTTCACTGCCAAGCCTGGTGCGCACAGGGATATTCTGCACATTCGGTTCAGACGAGCTGATACGTCCTGTGCGCGTCTCCGTCTGATTGAACGTTGAATGGACGCGCCCGTCCTCCGCAATAACCTTCAGCAGTCCGGTTACATAAGTGGAAGAAAGCTTCGTAAGCTTGCGATATTCAAGCACTGCCGGTACGATTTCATGCAGCGCCGCAATCTCCTCAAGCACCTCCGCACTGGTAGAATAACCGGTCTTGGTCTTTTTTCCGGCGGGAAGATTGAGCTCTTCAAACAGAATTTCTCCCAGTTCTCTTGTGGAATTGATGTTAAAGCGCCGGCCGGCCAGACGATAGATTTCTTCCGTCGCTTCCGCGATGCCCTCGTCGAGCATTTTTCCAAACTCTGTCACGCTTTCTCTGTTTACGGCAAAGCCCTCATACTCCATATCGGCGAGCACCTCGCACAGCGGAAGCTCGATTTCATTAAACAGCGTATCCATCCCCTGCGCACAGAGCTGTTCATACAGCGCGCCGCAGAGTTCCGGCAGCAGTGCAAGGCTTCTCAGCTCCTCCGGAACGTCCGCCGTAAGCTCCGGCAGATAGGACAAAGCCAGCGCTGTGAGATCATACGTCTTCGCATCCGGCTTTAACAGATAGGCGGCAAGCTCTGCGTCAAACAGCGTCCGCGTTTTGTCAAAGCCCAGCCGTCTTGCCGCTTTGTAAAGGGGCTTTGCTCCAAAGGTATAAACCGCAGAATCGGAGGAAAATACAGCGGAGAGCGCGCTGTCGGTCTCTTTCCCTGCCGTCCGCGCATACGCAGCGCCGTCAGAAATAAGCAGATCCCCATTCGCGCCGTACAGCAGATAAAGACGGGCGCCCTTCAGGATGGACGGAAGCTCTCCCGCTGCAAGAGAGACGCTCGGCGCATCTATGGACAAGGCTGTTTGCTCCGCCTGTTCCACCGGGTCAATCCCGAATTTTGCATAGAAGCTGTTCAGCTCCAGCATTTGAAACAGACGGCCAGCCTCCGCCCTGTCGCATTCCCGCGGCACATAGGCGGACAGCGCCGTTTCGACGGGCGCGTTTTTTACAATCGTAGCGAGCTGCATGGAAAGGAGTGCCTGTTCCCTTCCCTCGATAAGCTTTTTCCGCACAGAGGGCGTAACCTTCCATTCTTCCTCCGGCAGGGCGTAGAGCGCTTCTATGCTTCCATACTGCAAAAGCAGCGCTTTCGCAGTCTTCTCTCCAATGCCTTTGACGCCGGGGATATTATCCGAGCTGTCGCCCATCAGCCCTTTTAAATCGATCATATGTTCCGGAGAAAAGCCGTACTCAGCAAAAAATATCTCCGGCGTATAGAGCGTATTATCCTTTGTGCGCACAAGTTCTACGGAAACTTTGTCCGTCACAAGCTGCAAACAGTCGCGGTCTCCCGAAACCACCACGCAGTCCTCCCCATTCTGCTCGCAGGCGGAAGAGAGCGTACCGAGAATATCGTCGCCCTCAAAGCCTTCGCAGCCCACGACCGCGTAGCCGAGCGCAGCGAGAATCTCCTGTATCAGAGGGAGCTGCATCCGAAGCTCTTCCGGCATCCCGTGCCGGTTGGCCTTATACAGGGCATACTGCTCATGCCGGAAGGTTTTGCGCGAAACGTCAAATGCGACTGCCACCGCATCCGGACTGTGCTCTTTTAAAAGCTTCAGAAAAATATTCAAAAAACCGAAAATCGCATTGGTAAACACGCCGTCCTTGTTGGAGAGCAGACGCACGCCATAGAAAGCGCGGTTTAAAATGCTGTTTCCGTCAATCGCCATCAGTTTCAAAATTTGATCCTCCGCCGGTTGCCAAAGCCGGTTCTTTCCTGTAAAATAGATTTATCTGCTGCACCCGCGGCAGCAAAATATATCTATGTTTATTTTAGCATGTTCCCCCCATAATATCAATCAGAAAAAAGAGGAGACCTCCTTTGAAGCAAATATCCATTGGAAACGTCGCAATCGAACAAACGGCGGCTTTGGCGCCGATGGCGTCGGTTGCGGATTATGCCTACCGCGAAATGTGCGCGCGGTACGGCGCGGCTTATACTGTAAGCGAAATGGTGAGCGCCAAAGCGCTCTGCTTCGGCGATAAAAAGTCGCTGACGCTGCTTCGGCGCTGTTCCGGACGCTCGCCGTTTTCCATTCAACTGTTCGGCGATGATCCCGCATTTATGGCAAAAGCGGCAAAGATTATCCTGCCGTATGCTCCGGACATGATCGATCTCAACATGGGCTGTCCTGTTCCCAAGGTGGCGGGCAACGGAAGCGGCAGCGCTTTAATGAAGGATCCTGCAAAAGCCGCCGCGATTACCGCCGCTGTAGCGGAGGCAGTTCCGGTTCCGGTTACTGTTAAAATCCGCAAGGGCTGGGACGGACAAAGCGTCAACGCTCCCTCGTTTGCTCGCCTGATGGAGCAGTCGGGCGCCGCCGCCATTGCCGTGCACGGACGCACCAGACAGCAAATGTATCGTCCCCCGGTCGATCGGGACATCATCCGGCAGGTCAAGAAGAGCGTATCGATTCCCGTCATCGGCAACGGCGGCATTACGGACGCTGCTTCCGCAGAAGAAATGTACCGTGAGACAGGCTGCGACCTTGTAATGGTGGCGCAGGGCTCCTATGGACGGCCATGGATTTTCTCCGAAATCCGCTCGTATCTGGAGAGCGGCGTGATTCCCGTGGAACCGG
>UQQY01000180.1 GCA_900543295.1 uncultured Oscillospiraceae bacterium
CCGGGACATATGGAACCGGGTTATTTCAGTCCGCTTTCGCAAGCCGTCAAACAGGCGGTAAACATTCCCGTGCTCCTGACCGGCGGTGTCCAGACCGGCACAGACGCTGAGTGTCTGCTCGAAGATGGCAAAGCCGATCTTATCGGCGCGGGCCGTGCATTGCTGAAAAATTCGGCGTGGGCGAAGGAAGCAATCACGGCAGTACAAACAATGTAATGCATGTATTGAAACGTCTCGTCCCCGCCCCGCCGTTTTCTTCCGGACAAGATAAATTCTGGCGCAGTACAGGGAGACGCCGGACCGGTGGCCAAGGCCCCTTTTCTGTTTGAATTCACAGTGCAGAGAGGAAAAATTCAGAGTTGCTGCTACGAATCTTTCTGCTCTTTCGGAAAGGATCTGACTTTTATGAACCAAACTTTGCGCAAGGACGCAAATCAAATCGTCACTGCCAGCATCCGGGCCGTACTGCCCGATGAAGCCGTTGAACGCGCCCTAAAAGCCTTTTCTCCGCGCGGCGGACGAACCCTGTTGGTGGCGGCCGGCAAGGCCGCTTGGCAGATGGCGTATGCCGCCGTGGCCGCGCTAGGCCATGTAGACGGAGGCGTAGTGGTAACAAAATACGATCATATCAGGGGCAATATTCCAGGCGTTGACTGTTACGAGGCCGGTCATCCGGTGCCGGATGAGAACGGCTTTGCCGCCACCGGAAAAGCACTGGACCTGATAAGCGACCTTTCCGCCGACGATACAGTGCTCTTCCTGCTTTCGGGCGGCGGCAGTGCGCTGTTTGAACAGCCTCTGCTCCCCGGCGAAGAGTTGCAGGACATCACCCGCCAGCTGCTGGCCGGCGGCGCGGACATTGTCGAAATAAACACCATCCGCAAGCGGCTTTCACGCGTAAAGGGTGGCCGATTCGCCGAAGCCTGCGCCCCCGCACAGGTGTTCTCGGTCGTACTCAGCGATATTTTGGGCGATCCACTGGATATGATCGCTTCCGGCCCCGCCTACCCGGACAAATCCACCTGCGCCGAAGCGCTCGCTGTTGTAGAAAAATACAAGCTGGCGTTCTCGGCCCAGGCGATGGAGCTGCTGCGCCGGGAGACTCCGCAGGTTCTTGCCAATGTGACCACCCAAATTACCGGCAGCGTGCGGGAGCTTTGCGCCGCTGCCGCCGCCGAGTGCCGCGCTTTGGGTTACGAGCCGGTATTGCTGACAGACCAGCTTTGCTGCGAAGCGCGTGAGGCGGGCAGTATGCTGGCGAGCATCCTGCGCACCCATCGGGGAGACCGTAAAAAGCTGGCGTACATCGCAGGTGGCGAAACCGTTGTGCATCTGACCGGCAAAGGCCTGGGAGGCCGCAACCAGGAGCTGGCACTTGCTGCCGCCCCCGGCCTTGCGGGATTGAAGGCCGCGGTGTTCAGCGTCGGTTCGGACGGCACCGACGGCCCCACCGACGCTGCCGGCGGCTATGCGGACGGCGAAACCGCCGCCGCTCTTGCCGCCAAGGGGCTTGACGCATTTGCTGTTCTGCATGAAAACGACGCCTACCATGCATTGAGCAAGGTGAACGGCCTGATTACCACTGGCCCCACCGGCACAAATGTCAATGACGTTGCAGTAGCGCTTTTGCTCCCGTGACACCTCACATATTCGTTGAAACGAAAACGAAATGCAGGAGGGCTGAGGCCGGAGGCGGACTGCATTTGGAATAAAAAACGTCGACGGAGAAGGCCGGGGAGGTTGATTGACAAGCTGGTCCATCCATGATATATCTAAAAATAAAAACGATATCGCACACAACCTTGCGTTCCGACATCGAAATTTCGCAGGCGGCAGCGCGTAAGGAACAAACCAGGAATTACCGAAAACAGTTGGTTGGGCGCTGGGTCGGTGAAATGCAAAAGCGGAGGATGGAGTTTTGATAAAAAAAAGAGATTCACAAAACAGGCCTGAACAGTATTATTCCGAGATGCTTTTACGTCAGTATCCATGGCTGAAGGACAAGCTGAAAAATGAGGAATACCCCATTACATTTTCGCACAGGAAGCCGGAAACACTACTGGGGCTTTCTCTTGTGTTTATCGGTTTGTTCGTTGTATTCGACACACTGTTCCATATGGCTTCTTTCGGCAATGCTTTGTTTGTCATTCTGTCCGTGTTTATCGGTGCAGCGCTGTTCTACGGCGGGCTCTGGGCAATTTGTTTTGCAAAGCGCTCTTACATATTGGTAACTTCCGAAAGAGTTCTGCACCAAAAAACAAATTGGATCGGACAGCCTGGCAAAGAAGTTTCCATTTCCCGCAATGAGATTCGACGCGTAAGGTTTTTGAAAAGCACGGTCATGTATCGCGTGGGGCGCAGTGACGGCGGTATCGCGCTTGAAATGAAAAATGGCAGGACCGTTTTTATTTCAAGTGTGCTTCATGGTGAAAATATTTTTGATGCGCTCCGGTGATCGTGACCTGCAAGAACCGCTTTGTGCCGTACCTCCCAAAAGGGTGAACGGGGTATCCGTCTCAATGGGCGTCATACGTCGCCGCGTATCGTTTTTATATGCCTCCAGTCCTTCTTTGGAATAGGCTGGAGGCTTTTTCTGTGGCGCTGCCTCAAGCGCACTTTGGTGAGGCACGTTTGGAAAATGTATACAAAATTGCACTTGCAACGCAATAAAACGGCTTGTTATTTGGTAAAACATCTATGGAAACGGCAGTGTTTTTTAGATCATACAGCATAAAAATTGCAGAAAACGCCCGACGAATAAGCCTTTAATTTTATTTATCTATATTTTATATTATACGATAAGAAATAAATACCAAACGATTATCTTGGCGAAATGTGCAAAAATTTGTATAGTGTACATAGATATAAGGATGAAAATATATAAAAAATGCAGATTTACAAACACGCATAAATTGTATACAATATAGTCAGCTTAAGGTCGGCATCCGACCAGTTTATAAAACAGGAGGAAACAAAAATGAACAAGATGCGCTTTCACAAAGTGCTGAGCCTGGTTCTGGTATTGGTACTTGCAGGATCCATACTGGCAGGCTGCGGCAGCAGCAACAGCACCCCGGCAAGCGGCGCCGCCTCTACGAGCGGCAGCCAAGGCACACAGGGCTCGCAAGCAAAGGACTCGCTCAATGTTGTCACTTACGCGGACCCCATCGGTGTCTTTCCCCTGCACGTTGACTACAGCGCAGATAAGACCCGAGACGGTGTTTTCTTTCAGCAGGTCTACGACACGCTGTTCCGTCTGGATGCGGAGGGGAATCCGGAACCCTGGCTTGCAACGGAGTACGAGGTCTCCGAGGACGGCCTGGAATGGACGTTTACGCTTCGCGACGACGTTTATTTCCACAACGGAGAAAAGATGACGGCGGAAGACGTTGTATTCAGCTGGGAGACTGCACTTGCGGAGAACCCCACGGCGGCTACCTCCATGCTGAACGGCCTTGCCGCGGGCGAAGTGATCGACGATACGCACGTCAAGGCGACTCTTTCCCATGTCAGCCCTGCGTTCCTGAACATGCTCTGCACGCAGATGGGCGTCATTATCAATAAGGCTTATTATGAAGAGGTCGGCGGCGCAGAAGGATATGCCGCTCACCCGGTTGGCACCGGGGCCTATAAGTTCGTTTCCCGAACCAGCGGTGAAAAAATCGTCCTTGAGGCGAATGAAGATTATTGGGCCGGCGCCCCTGCGATCAAAAATGTTCAAATCAGCATCATCGGCAATATCAGCACACAGTTTCTCTCCCTCGAATCCGGCGACGCCGACGTTGTAATCAACGCGGATCTCTCTTCCTGCACAAAGCTGCAGGAGAATTCGCCTGTAACGTGGGATTCCACGGGTTCCGCCACCCGCACGCTCATTTCTTTCGGCTGGACGAAAGATTATATCCGCGACGACCTGAACCTGCGTATGGCGATCCAGTCCGCGATCCGCAAAGAGGACCTCCTCGCTGGCGTTCTCTTCGGCC
>UQQY01000181.1 GCA_900543295.1 uncultured Oscillospiraceae bacterium
CATCCGCATTTTCGTTTGCCCAGTTTAAATCAAGGGCTCCGCCGGCCAGTGTGACGAGAATCATCGGCTTTCCGATTGCCTTGATACGCTCCAAAAGCTCCTGCTGCAAGCCTGGGAAGGCAAGCGACGGCTTATCGCCCGCACCATATTCGTTGTTTGCGTCGCCTTCCTCTCCCTCGATAGACGGATCGATGCCCATACACATAATAACCGCGTCGGCGGCCTCTGCGACGGAAAGCGCCTCTGCAAAGTTATCACGCGGACCGGCACAGCTTTCGTCGGTCATCTGATAGAGAGGACAACCCTGCGCATACAGCACGCGCACCTTCTCGTCGCAGACACGCTTCACACCATCCACAAGATTGCGGTAATCGGAGGAACGACCGTTATAGTTCCCCTCCAATGCACGGATATTCTTCGCATTCGGGCCAATGACTGCAATGGTCTTGAGTTCGTCCTTCTTCAGTGGGAGAACGCCATTGTTTTTAAGCATGACAACGGAACGGACGGCCGCTTCATATGCGAGCTTTCGATGCGCGTCACATTCAACCAGCGCATAATCGGTTTCTTCGTTATACTTGCAGGTTGGGTCGAACATGCCGAGCTTATAGCGTATCGCCATCAGGCAGATAACCGCGCGGTCAATATCCTCCTCTGTAACTTTTCCCTCATAATATGCCTGCAAAACATGAAGATAGACCTGACCGCAGTTCAAATCGCAGCCCGCTTTTAACGCAAGCGCGGCAGACTCAATCGCCGTATGTGTCACAAGGCAGAACATATGCATATCCGCAAGCGCGCCGCAGTCGGACACAAAATAGCCGTTAAATCCCCACTCCCCACGAAGACGTCCGATCAAATCCCTGTGCGCGCAGGACGGCACGCCGTTAATCATGTTGTATGCGCCCATGACCGACTGAACGTCCGCCTTTTCCACGCACCATTTGAAGGCTGGAAGATAGGTATCGTTTAGATCGAAGTCGGAAACCACGCTGTCAAATCCGTGGCGGCCGCCCTCCGGGCCGCTGTGCACAGCAAAATGCTTGGCGCATGCTGCCGCGCGCAGATAGCGTTCATCCTCGCCCTCTTGCAGCGCCTTGATATAGCTCTCGCCGCAAACGCTGGTGAGCACCGGATCCTCGCCGTAGGTTTCCTGTCCCCTGCCCCACCGCGGATCGCGATAGATATTGATATTCGGGCTCCAGAAGGTCAAGCCTTTATAGATGGCATGATCGCCGTGCTTTTGCGCGGCATTGTACTTGATGCGGCCCTCCAGCGCCGTGATGCGACCGCAATTGGCAAGCGTTCTGCGGTCGAAGGTTGCCGCAAGTCCGATAGCCTGCGGAAAAATGGTTGCAATACCGGCGCGCGCAACGCCATGCAGACCCTCGTTCCACCAGTGATAGGACGGAATACCCAACCGCTCAATAGCGGGGGCCTCTGAACAGAGCTGGCTTGTTTTTTCCTCGACAGTCATTTTCGCGACGAGCTCTTTTGCTTTCTCAAGATATAAGCTGTGATATTCCTGTTTCATAAAAAACCTCCTGTTTGTAGTAAAAAGAACCTTTCATTTGCTTGATTGGGCAGGGGCACGGCGACAAAAATACAGACGATTTACAGTCGTCCGTATTTCTCGCAGTGCCTGTATGCGAAACGATCCCTGCGTTTATCTAACCTTCGAGTTTACATTCGGTGTGGAAATATAGTCCCATAAATTGCAGTCCACATTGATGTCGCATCCTTCGTCGGAGGTGCGGCAGTCGAACGGAAGGCGCGGAACCTTCAGCTCTGAAACAGCCTCGATCTCGCCGTTTACATAAGCGCGAACCGTTCGCTGTGCGTTCAGAATACGCTGCTTTAAGCCGCCGAAGCGCAGATCCTGCACATCAAAGCCGCCCGGCCTGCTCTCCTTATACCACTGTTTTCGAAACGCCTCATAGTAAGTGTCAAAACGAGCAAGCAGTTCCGGTATAACCTCATCCGCAAGCTGCAAGAGCGCCGGTTTGTCATCCGCGTCATACGCCGCTTTGAGCCGGACGCCTAAATCACACTTCAGCTCCAGAACGGAAGAAAGCTTTGCAAGCGTGTCGAACACATAAGAAAGCTTTTCTCCGCGGGAAGCAAGGGCATCGAGCGTTTTGGAGCAGGCGGCATAGTGCGCTGGAAAAGAGGACAGGACGTGATAATCGAAAAGCCCCATCAGCGGATCCTGAAAGAACAGATATTTTGCCGGATTATTGTGCGGCACAATAGGCTCCGTCTGCGTGGTGCGGTTTAAAGAACACAGCGTCATGAAGTCCGCCGTATCGTAGCCGGTCAGCGCCTTCAGCTTGTCCGAAACTTTTTGGTCAACATCCGCGTCGGAATAGCTTATTTCTGCAAACAGCGCGAGCACCGGCAGGATCGTCATGATGGAAGCCTCTGCGCCGTTATCGCCCCACGCCGTCGTAAATACCATATCGATTCCGTTTTCCCGGCACGCCTCAAGCGCCAGCTTCGTCACATTCATACTGTGGTCGATAGACGGTACAATGCCGCTCCACTTCCATGCGCCGCCTGCGAACGCGATCTTGTTTTTAAAGGCCAGATGCTTTTTGATCTGACGGTCGTACTTGTCCTTATCCGTCGAATAGTAGTCCCAATAGGTAAGAATGACATCCTCCGGTACCATGTCAAGAAGCTCCTGGTCGATCACGCCGTCGGTATAGTAGCCGCCGAACACCAGATGGAAGAACATATCGCTCCAGATCATGGGCTTGAAGTTATACTTCTTGCAGATTTGAATGACGCGCTTTAAATGCTCGCACATCAGCTCAAAATGCGGTTTGTAGCCATGCTTATCCATATACTGGCCGCGGCCCAGATAAAATGCCTCGTCCATACCGATATTCACAATATCGGTATCCACACAGCCGCGCCAGGACTTAATAATATTTTCAATCAGAGCATATGTTTTTTCCTCTTCGACAAGCAGCGTATCGCCTGCATCGCAGATGTCGCGGTGACACGCCCAGCGCAGTGTCTGCGCCAGATGCGCAAGCGTCTGAATGCAAGGTACGATGGTTACGCCGAACTCCCTCGCAAAGTCGGTCAGTTCGCGCACATCCTTTTTTGTGTAACCCATCCGCATGTAGCCGAAATACGGATCCTCCGGCACTTCAAACGTCTCTTCATTGTACAAAAGCACGTTATCAAGGCCAAGAAGTGCGGAGTACATAATGACTTCCTTCGCGGTTTTCATATTCAGGACAGAATTGCGCGAATTGTCGAGCATCTCGCCGTTAAAGGCGAAACGGGCCTTTTCCTGTATGGAGAAGCTCTCCTCCTCCGCCCTTGTTTTGAGTGTCAAAAGACCGCGGAAAAATTCCACGTCTTTTTCATAGGCGATATGCGCAGCATTGTTTTTCTTTGTAACGGTCAGGCCGTTCTCTCCCTTTTCGCAGGAGAGGGCAAGCCCGCTTTCGCCGCACACAATGTCCGTAACCGCGCCGAGCAGTTTAATCTGCTTTTCAAAGCGCGCGGCGGATTCCATAAGCGTCACTTTCAATTCCATGGCGTCCTCCTAAAAATACATTCCGCCGCAAGCTAAGGCGGCTGACTATCCGGTTTGCTACGGCTTCATTATACGAAAAACAGAGCGGGAAGTCCAGCCTGTTTTTTACTTTTCTTTGAATATTCTATGGCCGCTTTCGTCCGTATGATGTAAAATAGAGATAATAAAAACGGCAGAGACAGAAGAGAGGGATTCTATGACCAGCTCTGTTTTGTACTTTTCCCCTGCGCACACCTGTAAAAAGGCAGCGGAAGCGGTATACGACGCGCTTTCCGCATACGGCGCATGCACGCTTTACAGCGCGACATTGCCGGAAGAACGGGAGATACTGCTGAAGGCTGGCATCCATACGACACTTTTGGTCGTAATATGTCCGGTATATGCC
>UQQY01000182.1 GCA_900543295.1 uncultured Oscillospiraceae bacterium
GTTGTGAGCTTCTGCATACTCGATCTCGTCCTCTCTGGACTTCAGATCCCAGATTCTCCAGGGAGCAATAATCTTCATCTCGGGAGCAAAAGCCTTGATGGACAGCTCAAAACGGACCTGATCGTTGCCCTTGCCGGTGCAGCCGTGGCAGATCGCGTCAGCGCCTTCCGCTTTTGCAATCTCAACTAGACGCTTCGCGATAACCGGCCGTGCAAAGGAGGTGCCGAGCAGATAAAGGTTTTCATAAACCGCCCCCGCTTTAACAGTTGGAAAAATGAAATCCTCAACAAACTCGTCCTGCAAATCCTCAATATAAATTTTGGAAGCGCCTGTCTTAATCGCTTTTTCTTCGAGGCCGTCAAGTTCGTCAGCCTGGCCAACGTTTGCCGCTACGGCAATAACCTCGCAGCCATAATTCTCTTTAAGCCACGGAATAATGATGGATGTATCGAGACCGCCCGAATATGCTAAAACCACTTTGTTGTATTTTGCCATGTCGTTGTCCTCCCTGATTTTCTGTCATCTGTTGATGTATATTATACATCTAATTTTGCAAAAATCAAGCGATTTCTGCATATTAATTCGCAAAATATGCACATTTGTTGTATAGAACAAAATTACATTCCGCATTTCGCACACTTTGCGGAAACTGCACAAAAGACGTCTGAATAAAACCGCAGCGCTTGGCGCATACTATCACTGCCGCAGAAATTACCCATTGTGTGTTTGCAGTTTCTGCTGCAGCGGAGGAGCAGCCGTATGGCTGTTCCTCCGTATTTTTATTCATGAAATCCGTATCAATACCGCAAAGCGTCATGGTATCCGTGATCCGATATGCATCTCCTGCCGCCATTGAGGCGCGTCTCCGTCATCGCCCCAGTATTCGTCAATTGCCATAATCAGACTGTTTTCCATTTGAAAAAAGGAAACAACGTGAAAAGAAAGCGAACGATCGCACGTATATACCTGTGTTACGGTGACAAGCAGACTTCCAATATTTTCTATCCGCTTAATCGTCCCTTCCCAATCACCGGGATATGCACAGTTGGCATGAATAAACTCTTCTACAGTGAACTGCTCTTTGGTGTTATGCCACCGGACAAGGGCCTCCGGATGGAAAAAACGACGCATCGCCTGAGCATCCTGACGCAGTACGGCGTCCCAATAAGCCTGAATTTCCACGGGTTTTCCTCCTTATTCAATGGTGAGCTGCTCTCCTTCGTCTTCTTCCCGCACAATCGCGCCAGTTGAAGGCAGCGTCTTTGCGCGGAACCGGTGCGCGTTTGCAAGCCTTTCCGGATCAAAAGGCTCCGCCGAAACAACAAAATGATTCTTTTTCACTGTCATCACAACAACGCCCTGCGTGTCGCGCGTCGTTTTCGGCAAAAGCACCGCCGTATCAAAGATCAGCTTGCGCTTGGCCGTTGTTGTCAGAACGAACTCGCCGTCCTGCGCAATCTGCAAGGCTTTGCAGAGTCCGAATTTCCCGCAGTAGGCGTTTGCAAGCTTCTTTCTCTTGGTCTTTGTTTCATAGGCGCTCATCGGCACCTTCGCCACATGTCCGTTGTCAAAAACAAACAGCATGAATCCGCTGTAATCAGTCGTCACCGCCATGGTTTCAATGTGTTCCTCTGTATCAAAGCCCAGCTTTGCCGGAATATAATCGCCGAGCACGCTCGCCTTAGTATCGGCAAAGTCCGCCGCACGCGTTTTATACACCTGCTGTCGGTTGGTAAAGAACAGAACTTCCGCGCTGCCGATGGTTTCGACATGCTTAACGATTTCGTCACCTTCCTTAAGCTTTTGATCTCCGCTCATGCGCAGCGACTGCGGACGGATTTTTTTGAAGTACCCCTCTTTGGTCAAAAACAGGTGAATCGGATCGGTGTCTGTTTCCTCTGCCTCTTCCTCCTCGGAAATGTCATCCGCATAGAGGAACAAGGTACGTCTGGGCTGGGCATACTTCGCAATCACCTCGCGCAGCTCTGAAACAATAATCGAATTAATCTTGCGCGGATGCGCCAGAATGTCCTCCATCTCGGCAATATCTTTTTCAAGCTGCTCAATCTCGGATGTGCGCTTTAAGATATATTCGCGGTTTAAATGGCGCAGCTTGATTTCCGCCACATATTCCGCCTGCACCTCGTCGATGCCGAAACCGATCATTAAATTCGGAA
Organism: uncultured Oscillospiraceae bacterium; assembly: GCA_900543295.1. Classification (GTDB taxonomy): domain Bacteria; phylum Bacillota; class Clostridia; order Oscillospirales; family Ruminococcaceae; genus Paludihabitans. The sequence goes on from UQQY01000182.1 coordinate 2,178, forward strand.
CGACCTCGCGTTCCTCCTCTGTCTCCCGCACAATCCGCACCGCTTTGTCGATGTCGAGCAATATCTTCTGCAAGCCCTTTAACAGGTGCAGCTTCTCCATTTTTTTATTCAGGTCAAAGCAAACGCGCCGCCGGACGCATTCCGAGCGGAATGCAATCCACTCGGAAAGGATTTCTTTGATGCCGAGCACGCGTGGATAGCCGTTAATCAAAATATTGAAGTTGCAGGAATAGTTGTCCTGAAGCGGCGTCATCCGATAGAGCTTCTGCATCAGCTTGTCCGGATCCTGTCCACGCTTTAGATCAAGCGTGAGCTTTAGGCCGTTTAAATCCGTCTCATCGCGCAGATCGGCAATCTCGCGGATCTTATTTTCCTTAACAAGGTCTACGATTTTATCCATAATGGCTTCCACCGTCGTCGTTGCCGGAATCTCTACAACCTCAATGCAGTTGTTCTGCTTGTCATAACGGTATTTTGACCGCACCTTAAAGCTGCCCCTGCCGGTTTCAATGACCTTTTTGAGCTCCGCCGCGTCAAACAGCAGCAGTCCGCCGCCTGGAAAATCCGGCCCTTTGATTGCCTCCGATACCTCGTAATCCGGATCACGCAAAAGTCCGATTGCCGCCTCGCAAACTTCTTTTAGATTAAACGGGCAGATGCTCGACGCCATCGAAACGGCAATGCCGACGTTTGCGTTTACAAGGATAGAAGGAAACGTCGCCGGAAGAAGCGTCGGCTCCGTTGTGGTATTGTCATAGTTCGGCACAAAATCTACCGTATCGCGGTCCATATCGCGGAAAAACTCAATACAGATCGGCGCGAGCTTTGCCTCCGTATAACGGGAGGCAGCAAACGCCATATCGCGGGAATACGCCTTGCCGAAGTTCCCTTTAGAATCCACATACGGATGCAGCAGCGCTTCATATCCGCGCGAGAGACGTACCATCGTCTCATAGATTGCCTGATCGCCGTGCGGATTTAAGCGCATAGTCTGTCCGACGATATTTGCGGATTTTGTCCGCGCTCCGGTCAAAAGCCCCATTTTATACATGGTATATAAAAGCTTGCGGTGCGAGGGCTTGAAGCCGTCAATCTCCGGAAGCGCACGGGAAACGATGACGCTCATCGCATACGGCATGTAGTTTTCACGAAGCGTAGCCGTGATCGGCTGGTCTATCACAGTTCCGGCGCCGGCAATATATGCGTCATTGTTGGTTCTGCGCGGTGAAACCGGCTCCTTTTTTTTCTTTGCCATTCTATCCGCCCTCCTTATGAAATGTCCGCCAGTTCGAGATACATCTGGCCGTTTTCTGCGATATAGTCCTTGCGCCCCTGCAAATCGTCGCCTAAAAACAGATCAAACACCTGCGCCGTTCTGACGACATCCTCCGGCTGAACCCGGATTAGACGTCTGGTCTGAGGATTCATTGTCGTGAGCCACATCATATCCGCTTCGTTTTCACCAAGTCCTTTTGACCGCTGAAGCGTGTATTTCTGTCCCTCAATCATGCCCAAAATGTCCGTCTTCTCCTGCTCCGTATAAGCAAAGTATGTTTTCTCCTTATCCTTCCGTTTTGCTGTAATTTCATAAAGCGGCGACTCCGCAATATAGACGTATCCTTTTTCGATCAGCGTCGGCATCAGCCGGTAAAGCATCGTCAAAATCAGCGTGCGGATCTGAAAGCCGTCGTAATCGGCATCTGTACAAATGATGATCTTGTTCCATCGCAGACTCTCCAG
>UQQY01000183.1 GCA_900543295.1 uncultured Oscillospiraceae bacterium
CCACCGCATCCATATGATTGGTCGGCTCGTCGATGAGAAGAAAGTGATTCTCCCGCAGAAACAAGGCGGCAAGCAGCAGTTTGATTTGTTCCCCGTTGCTGAGCGTGTTAAAAGGCCGCCAAAGAATTTCGCTGTCCGTCTGTAAAAGGGAAAGCTCCCTGATAATCTGCCACTGCTCTGCTTCCGGAGCCGCCTCCTCAGCGATTTGAACTGCCAGCCGCTCCGGCTCTGCAATCGGATATGGAAAATATTCAAAGGAGACGCTCGCAGTGATTTCCCCCTGATACGCATAGTCTCCGTGCAGCAGCCTCAAAAGCGTTGTTTTTCCCCGTCCGTTTCGCCCGATCATTCCAAGCTTCCAGTTGGTATCCAGAGAAAGCGAAACATGGTCGAAAACCGGAAGGCCTCCGTTGTCATAGGAAAAGGTAAGATTCTTTATTTGAATAAGAGACATAGGCTTTGATTCCTCCTGTTGTATAGATTGCCGCATCCATCCCTTCTGTTTTGCTGCGGCAAAAGCTTTGCTCTATGCCTCTTATCCAAAACAAAACTGGACGGCGGGAAAACCGCCGTCCAGTAAGATTTTCAATCAGAAACAAGCCACGCCTCTTAAAAGGACGCAGCCGAAACTTGGACGAAAGAATTCATTTTCCCGCTTTTGTGCAGCAAAAAGAAACGGCCTTGCACCGCTTACTATTTTTTCTGCAAAAATAAATCAGCAGGAAAAATTATGCATTCTTTCATCTCCTATCGTTTTACTGATTCGCAGTATAGCACATCGCACTCCCTGTGTCAAGTATCCGGCGCTCTACTTTTATTTTCGGCCTGTAGGAGTACAATACATCTTGGAAAAGAATGAGGAATAAGGTCTCATGTGTTAAAGTTGAGTTACCACACAACAACCTGAAAGGAGACCATATTCCTCATAAACAAAAGTATAAACAAGACATGGCCCACAGGCAATCCCTAATGAAGTACGCGGAAGCTGAGCTGAAGCTCATCCGCGATATGCGCCGCCGCAATCCAACGCTGGGCATGATCGAATTATGGCACCGCCTGCGCCAGCGCGGCTATACCCGCTGCCCAGAAAGCCTGTTCCGGGTCATGCGGAAAATGAGTCTGCCTCCAGCGAAAAAGCCGAAAAAACAATATAAACCGAAACCCTACGAGCAAATGACGCATCCAGGCGAACGCGTTCAAGTCAATGTCAAGGTCGTTCCGAGGGTTTGCATTGCGGATCCGGAGCTTCGCCTGTTCCAGTACTCGACTCTTGATGATTTTGCGAGACAAATTGCTATCCACAACCACCGCTCTAACAACTTGCCTATGAGACCACTCCACTGGCTTTCTCCTGTCGAGTTCGCTGTCCAATATGTTTGACAAACCTACAATTTCGCGCTGTTATCCGCTAAAGACAGGACAAATGATTCATTCGGCGTGACAAACGCAGTCTTATAATCCGTAAAGATCACCATACCCGGCCGCGCGCTCGCCGGTTTTTTCACATTCCTGATTAACGTATAATCAACCGCAACCTGTGCGGAATCCCGTCCCTTTGAATGATACGCTGCAATCATCGCAGCCTCGGTAATCGTACGGTCGGGAATTTCTCTGCCGTCTGCCTCAACAATGACGTGCGAACCGGCAATTCCCTGCGTGTGAAGCCAGAGATCATAATTTTTCGCAGTTTTTAATGTGAGCTTGTCATTTTGCTTATTATTGCGCCCGCATAGAATGGTAAAGCCGTCGGAGGAGCGGTATACAAGCGGCGGCTGAGCCTTGAGCATGCGGTTCTGCTTTTTCGGCAGGCGGATATAACCCTGTTCAGCCAGCTCTTCGCGGATTTCCAGCAGCTCGCTTTCCCCCCCTGTGCGGGAAACTGCGTCAAAAACGCTGTCAAGATACTCAAGCTCCTGACGCGATTTGGCCATCAGACCTTTCAGCATATCCTCCGCCGTCGCTGCCTTGCGGTATTCCGCATAGTACTTTTGTGCATTCTGGGCAGGACTTAACCGCGGATCCAACTTAATGATAAGCTCCGGCATATCTGCTTCATAGAAGTTTTCGAGCGTCACTGTCCGATCGCCCTTTTTCATACGGTAAAGGTTTGCGTTCAAAAGATCGCCGCAAACGCGAAGCTGTTCGCGGTTTGCGCAGGCGCGCAGCTCTTCCTCCTGAAGCGCCAGTTTTTTTGTAATACGCTCCGTTGCGTTAATCAGCAGTTTCAGCAAATCATGCGACCGCTGTTTCATGCGCGCAACACGATCGCGCTCCGCATAAAAATGGTCAAGCAGAACGCTCGGCGAATTGTATCGCTTTTTTTCCTTAACCGCGCCGTATTGCTCAATGTCACAGAGCGTAAATTCACAGATCTTTTTTTCCTCATCCAAAGCAGCCGTATATTCCGCCCTTCCTGCTTTCAGGATTTCCCGAAGCGCGGATATCTCCTCGCGCAGCCGATTTTTATAGTAGTCGGACAGCCTGTCCTTCTCGATGTCCTGCCCCTTTAACGCACGAAAAACAAGCTCTCTCGAAAGAACCGGCGAAACGCCTGAAAGCGACTGCATCACGGCCTTAGCGCAATCCGGCGTATGTGCAGAAAAAATCCGCGCCATCACTTCATTATCCTCCGCAGAAAGCAAGTCAAGCTTGTCCTGAGCGGGCGGCGCTTCGTACATTCCGCCCGGCAAAACGGTGCGCACACTTGAAACCTCATCGGAAACGCGCTTGATCGCATCGATGATTTTCCCATCTGCGCCAGTCAGAATCAGATTGGAATAGCGGCCCATAATTTCGGCCGTCAGCGTGACCACTGTCACGTCGCCAAGCTCGTTGACGGTTTCAAAATCAAAGGACAAAACGCGGTCCAGTCCATTTTGCCGGATAGCAAGCAGTTTTCCAGCTCCGATATGCTTGCGTAAAAGCATGCAAAACATCGGCGGCGATTTCGGGTTTTCGAGTGCAATTTCTGTAAAATGAACACGAGGACTTGCCGCGTTGGCGGAAAAAAGCACCTTTTTACTGCCGCCGCGCAGCCGAAAGGTCATGACCAGCTCCTCTCTGGAGGGCTGCGCAATCTTTTCCACACGCGTTCCAACCAGTATGCCGCGCATCTCCTGCGCCGTCAGATATAAAAATGCACCATCGAGTGCCATAAAACTCCCCCTATATCTGTCTTTTTCTTTATCATACACGTTTTTGCCGCGAATTACAACCGCAATGCATGCGCCCAAATAATAAAACAGCCGCCCTATGAGGCGGCTGTTTTATTATTTACTTGTTATACAGACGGTGCTTTTTGATTCCCGCGACAGCTTTTTGCTATCGCGGCACCTTACGGGCTAAACTGTTCGGCGGAGAATCTCCTTCCTGCTGTTTCAGTCAACCTGCGTTTTGTCAAGGTACACATCGTCATTCTCCCTTTCGCATTGCCATTTCGGTTCTTACGAAAGAATTTAAATCATTGGACTCACCTTTTCATTTTGATATGATAGGAGCCGCCTGACTTATTTCATTGGTAACACCTGTTTCACACAATTTTTCAGATATACAGCTTACCTGTACATCGGTATCACCTTTTCTCCTCTCATGGAAAATATTCTTGGATGAATAATCTATCCCAAGCATCCTGTCTTTTACGCGGCGGATGCACCGCTGTCATTTTTGTATGGAAAGAACGAATCAGCTTCTGCTGCGAGATGCCGTCCGCTGTATCTGCTAATCGTGAAGATTATACCGGTGGAAGAACGTTTCTTCTCTTTCGCTGAAACCGGCATCCATTTATTCAGCGGATGCATCTCTGTGCTCTCTCCATACGGTACTGGCCGATTGGATCATCTAAGCACATTTCTGCAATCCTCCTTATTCAGTTTTGTTGGATCTTTCATTAAATCTTCTTCTCTGATCCTG
>UQQY01000184.1 GCA_900543295.1 uncultured Oscillospiraceae bacterium
TCCTTTCTTTTCAATAGGAGTCCGATAAATTCGCCGGGTATACGCCGCCGTTGCTGCGAATTGTATTGCAAGCTTAAAAGAAAGTCAACGTCAAATGAGAAGGACGTCAAAAAAAGAAGAATACAAATCAATATCAATAAACTCTGTTTTGCTTTCGGTAATTCGATGGAGAAACTCCGAATTCTTTTTTGAATTGGACGCCATAGCTGTCCGCGCCGGAGTAGCCGATAGAGGACGCAATTTCTTTAACCGGAATATCTGTATAAACCAACAGTTCAGATGATTTTTTCAGCTTGTACTGTTTGTAATACCGGTATGGCGTGACACCGGTGGCTTTACGAAAGAGCCGGATGAAATGTTCTTCTGAAAAAAAGGTTTCTGCACAGACAGCAGACAGGGAAAACGGCTGCGTATAATTTTCCTCAATCCAGGAAAGAAGCGTGGATACTGCGCCTACACCGCCAGCTCCTTCGGAAACGCTGCATGTGACGCCCGAAAGAAGATCAAACAAAAGCTTGGAAGCAGTTCTGGAGATAAAAAACGCGTCGTTAATATCGGGCTCTATAAGCTGGCCGATGCGGCGCACAAGAACCGATGTATCAAGATGAAGACGAAAATCATGCAGCGAGAGCAGATCATTTAAAACATGTGCTGCATTGTCTCCAATGAGATGGACCCAGTAAAATTCCCAAACTCCGTTTGACGGCGTATAATAGCCGGAACATACATCGGGCGGGATTATCCACACTGTATTTGGCATAAGATCAAAGCAGGTATTTTGAATGTATCCTCTTCCGAATCCGCTAACCGTTACAAGAACAAGATACCCTGTCAATCCATTGGGGCGATGGATGCGGTATTGTTCGTTTACTCGATGCCAGCCGGCGTCGGCAATCCAGTCGAGGCTTGGATATAAAGGCTTCGGGAAAGAAGGGGACAATTTTACTTGACCAAAAGGACCGGAAATACTATAGTCCCGCATTATATAAAACACCCTTTGAACGCAGAATTTTTGACGCCTTCATGAAAGATAAAAACGAAAACCGGAGCCTCTTCCAGATGAGACAAAAAACCGAAAAGAGATTCTGCCGGTCTGTTTTTCACTGCTTTTCATCCGAGCCACATGTGCTCAATGAAAATTTTTAATCCGATGAGTACGAGAATTGTACCGCCGAAGATTTCTGCCTTTGCATTCAGTTTGTCGCCGATCCATTGCCCAATTCTTACTGCGATAAAACTCAGGACAAAAGTGGTTGCGCCGATCAGGGAGACAGCGAGGTAAATATTGGCGGAAACAGCCGCAAAGCTTACGCCGACTGCCAGCGCGTCAATGCTTGTAGCAACAGCCTGCATCAGCAGAAGCCATAGGCCAAAGGGTTTCACCGGACACGCTTCGTCGTGATGAAAGCCGTCCCAGATCATTTTTCCGCCGATAAAGCCTAAAAGAATGAGCGCAATCCAATGGTCAAAGGAAGAAATCTGCTCAGCAAAAAGAGAACCCGCATAATAGCCGATAAACGGCATCAGAGCCTGAAACAGGCCAAATGACAGGGCGATCAAAAATGTCTGGCGGAATTTCGGCTTATAGCACATGCCGTTCGTCATGGATACAGCGCATGCGTCCATGGAAAGTCCTATGCCGATCAGCAGCAGCTCAACGATACTCATAGAAAGAAATACCTTCTTCTTTTATATTTATGTGGCCGATTCAAATACGGCGGTCAAGCAGGTCGGAATACTGCGCGCGGAATGATGCAAAACAGCCTTTATCAAGCGCTTCACGAATCCGTTCCATCAGCGTATTATAGAAATAGAGATTGTGCATCACCGCCAGCCGCATGCCGAGCATCTCATTCGCTTTGAGCAAGTGGCGGATATAAGCGCGGGAATGGCGTTTGCAGGTAGGGCAGTCACAAGTCTCGTCGATCGGACGGTCATCCTCTGCGTATTTTGCATTGTTCAGGTTGATGACGCCCTCCCATGTGTTCAGGTGTCCATGACGGGCATTGCGGCTTGGCATAACGCAGTCGAAGATGTCCACGCCGCGCGCCACTGCCTCAATGATGTTGGAGGGCGTGCCTACGCCCATCAGATAGCGGATTTTATCCTTGGGCATATACGGTTCGATCATTTCAATGACGTGATACATCACCTCTTTGGGCTCGCCGACGGCAAGGCCGCCGATGGCATAGCCGTCCAAATCGAGCGCGGCAATATCCTGCATATGCTTGATTCTCAGGTCGTCGAAAGTACAGCCCTGATTAATGCCGAAAAGAAGCTGATTTTTGTTAAGCGTTTCCGGCAGGCTGTTTAAACGCTGTATCTCCGCCTTGCAGCGCATAAGCCAGCGTGTTGTCCGCTCACAGCTTGCTTTGGCGTATTCGTATGGAGCAGGATTTTCGACGCACTCATCAAATGCCATCGCAATGGTAGAACCCAAATGAGATTGGATCTGCATACTTACCTCAGGTGAAATAAACAGCTTTTTGCCGTCTATATGAGAATGAAAGTGCACGCCTTCTTCTTTGATTTTACGCAGAGAGGCGAGAGAGAATACCTGGAATCCGCCGCTGTCGGTGAGCATTGGGCCGTCCCACGTCGGTTAAAATCGGCCGGCTCCATCCCATAAAGCGGTGCAGGCCGCCACGGCGGTAGATCAGCTCGTCACCTGGACGAACGTGCAGATGATAGGTGTTACAGAGCTCAACCTGACATTTCAGGTCAACCAGATCATAGGACGAAATGCCGCCTTTGATTGCGGCTGAGGTTCCGACGTTCATGAAGGCGGGCGTCTGCACAATACCATGAACGGTATGAAACTCCGCACGGCGGGCCTTGCCTTCGGTTTTTAGCAGCTTGTACATGATAAACTCCTGTTCGATTGATTTTAAAGAATCAGCATTGCGTCGCCGAAGCTGAAAAAGCGGTAGCGCTCTTCCACCGCGTTTTTGTAGGCGCGCATGGTATTTTCATAGCCGCAAAAAGCGGATACCAGCATGATAAGCGTGCTTTCCGGCAGATGAAAATTGGTAATCAGCCCGTCCATCACACGGAATTCATATCCGGGATAGATAAAAATACTGGTGTCGCCGCTTATTTCCTGAAGCGGGCCTTTCTGCGCCGCGCTTTCAACCGTGCGGCAGCTTGTTGTGCCGACGCAGATGACGCGGCCGCCGCTTTCCTTCGCGTGGTTGATTTTATCTGCGGCGCTCTGCGGGATGTGATACCATTCCGTATGCATATGATGCTGTGTAACGTCTTCTACCTTTACAGGGCGAAACGTTCCAAGCCCGACGTGCAGCGTGACTTCGGCGATGTCAACGCCTTTGTCCTTTGCGCGGTTCAGCAGCTTCGACGTAAAGTGAAGGCCGGCTGTCGGCGCAGCAGCGGAGCCCAAATCCTTGCTGTAGACGGTTTGATAACGCTCTTTATCCTGAAGCTTCGCTGTTATGTATGGGGGGAGCGGCATTTGACCAATCTGATCGAGAACAGCATAAATATTTTCCTTGCAGTCAAATTCGATGATGCGGTTGCCGTCCTCTTTTACTTCGCGGATTATGCCGGTTAAAAGTCCATCGCCGAATGTAATCTGTGCGCCCTCTCTGGCACGCTTTCCGGGTTTTACGAGCGTTTCCCAGATGTTTGTTTCGCGTTGTGTGAGAAGCAAAAGCTCTACATCGCCGCCGGTATCGGTGCGTTTTCCGTAAAGTCTGGCCGGAATAACGCGGGAATTGTTGAGCACGAGCAGATCACCGGGATTCAAATAGTCGAGAATATCGGTAAAATGCCGGTGACAGATTTCGCCGGTTTGGCGGTTCAAGACCAGAAGCCTTGAGCTGTCGCGCGGTTCGACGGGCGTTTGGGCAATCAGCTCCTGCGGCAGGTCATAATAAAAGTC
>UQQY01000185.1 GCA_900543295.1 uncultured Oscillospiraceae bacterium
AAAATATCCGTACATATCAGCGGGAAAAGGATGATACCGATCTGCTCATTGCAGTGAAGGAGGGCTATGCCCGCGGCTATCGCAACTTTATCCTTTACGGCGGCACCGGCGGCGATCGGTTTGACCATACGGTCGGCAACTTACAGGTGCTGATCTGGCTGGCCAAGCGCGGCGCGCGGTCCTGTTTGATTGGGAAAAAGACCATGATTACCGCCGTGCATAACGGAACGATCACGCTGCCGCCGGAGTTTGACGGCTATATCTCGGTATTTTCCATGAGCGAGAAGGCGGAAGGCGTTACCATTGCGGGGCTGAAATACACGATGGAAAACGGAACGCTTACAAACGATTATCCGCTTGGCATAAGCAATGAATTTATCGGGCGGACGGCGCAAATCTCCGTGCGGGACGGCACGCTTTTGGTGGTGGCGGAGCTTACCGATGCGAAAGGTTTTTTCTTATGAAGCCGCTTTCTGCGTTTCGGGGCGCTGTCTTTGACTTGGACGGTACGCTTCTCGACTCCATGCACATCTGGGTTGACATCGACTATGCATTTCTGCGCTCGCGCGGATTACCGGAAGAAACGGCGTATTTTGAACGCATTAAGCAGATCAGCATTCGGGAGGCCGCAGACTATACGATTGCGCGCTACGGTCTTTCCGATACGCCGGAGGAACTGATTGCGTGGTGGATGGAAATGGCCGGACGCGCCTATCATGACGCGGTGGCGCTAAAGCCCGGCGCGCACGATTATCTGATCCTTTTAAAGGAAAAGGGCGTTCGCCTGAGCGTGGCGACCGCCTGCGCGCCGGAGCTCTACATTCCGGCACTCAGGCGTCTTGGCGTTTATGAGCTCTTCGATGCGTTCGCCTCCCTGCATGAAGTGCCCCACGGTAAAAGCGAGCCGGACGTCTATCTGCTTGCGGCGCAGCGAATGGGTGTGCCGCCGGAGGATTGCATGGTATTCGACGACATTATCGACGGTATCCGCGGCGCCAAAAAAGGCGGTATGACGGTTGTTGGCGTATACGACGATTCCTCGAAGGAACAGCGCGGCGAGATTGAGAGTGCCGCAGATTATTATATCGAGAGCTTTACAGAATTATTGCGATAACGGAGGAAATACAGATGGACGCAGCAGAAACACGACGCCGCATGGAAGAAGGCCGGCTCTATTCGCCGGAAGACGAATCCATTCTCAAGGAACAGACACAGTGCCTTTTACAGCTTTACCGTTTCAACATGACTCGTCCGGACGAGCCTGAAAAACGGAAGGAACTGCTCTCCGAAATGTTTGCGGAGATTGGCGAAGGCTGCTACATCGAGCCGCCTCTTCGTGCAAACTGGGGCGGCAGGCACGTTCATTTTGGAAAAAATGTCTATGCCAATTTCAATCTGACGCTTGTGGACGACGGGCACATCTATGTGGGCGACGCCGTGATGTTCGGGCCGAACGTGACGGTTGCAACTGCCGGACATCCGGTAGAGCCGCAGCTTAGAAGCCGCGCCGTACAATTTAACATTGACGTACACATCGGACAAAACGTCTGGATCGGCGCAGGCGCAGTGATTCTGCCGGGCGTCACGATCGGCGATAACAGTGTGATCGGCGCGGGCAGTGTTGTCACAAAGGATATTCCGGCAGACGTTGTTGCCGCGGGAAATCCGTGCCGGGTTCTGCGCGAAATCGGCGGGCACGACCGGCTGTACTATTATAAAAATCGTCCGATTGATCTGACGGTCGAGGATATACGGAAAGATTGACTGAAAAAACACGGAAGAACGGCCTATTTCTGTTCTTCCGTGTTTTATGTTTCTACTCAAAAGGGACATTCTGCCGGAAACGTACTGTTTGCAAGCTGGTCAGCCAATTTTCGATAAAAAGCGCGGTAAAAATCAATTTGCTCCCGCCACAGCTCTGCTGCAAAGGCGGTTCCCAACACCGTGCCATAAAGGCGATCGAGGTCTTTCAGCATATCCGCAACCAATTGTCTCTTTTCAGGAAAAGCCATTTTGCTATAGCCCTTCCATTCGAGCGTTTCGTAGATTCGATAGGCGTCAAAACGATCCAAGTTGTCCGCATCGCCCACCGAAACGGCAAGCGGTGTACGGTTCCCGTCAAAATCCGCCCTGCCGTCCACATGAATCGCAATGCCAAAGCAGATCTCCCGCACCTTTTCCGGCTCAAACTGCAAGGATTCCAAAAAAGGTCTGGCAATCGCAGCCGCGCGCCGTCCGTGGTTGAGCCAGTCCTCTCTGCCGTTCATTGTCTCACAATAGCTCACGTCATGCAGCAGACAGGCGATTGCCAAAGCTTCGGTATCCAGCCCTTCTGCTTCGGCAATCCGCTTTCCGAGATTGGCTACGCGCATGGTGTGTTCAATACGGTAGTCCTTTTCCGCTTTACACTCGATATAACGAGGGTTTTCATCAAATTTTTGCAGCAGAAACGCTTTCGTTTTTTCAATCCTGCCCGTCATATCTCTTTCACCTCCGAATCAGCATCGATACGGAATTACCCCAAATCAATCGCACGGGATGCAACGGCATTTAAATCCAGCCCGGCGACATGACCCGCCTGATATTCATAAAACGCCTGGCTGCCGATCATGGCGGCGTTATCGCCGCAATAGCACAAGGGCGGCATATAGAGCGTAAAACCGCGCTTTTCACACTCCGACGCAATCCGCGCACGCACGCCGCTGTTTGCGGAAACGCCGCCCGCCAGTACGATTTTACGGTATCCCGACGCCTCCTGCGCAAGCGTCAGACGGTCACTTAAAATATCGCATACCGCAAGCTGAAAGCTTGCGCAGAGATCCTCTTTGTTTACCTCGACGCCCTTCTGCTTCGACTGGTTTAACAGATTCAATACCGCAGTCTTCAAACCGGAAAAGCTCATATCGTACGGATGATCCTCTACCGATGGGCGCGGCAGCTTATAGGAGGGCTTTCCCTTCTGCGCGGCGCGGTCAATTTCAATCCCGCCCGGATACGGATACCCCATTGCGCGCGCTGCTTTATCGTACGCTTCGCCCGCCGCATCGTCGCGTGTGCGCCCGATCACGGAAAAGTCGGTGTAGCTTTTCACCTCCACGATATGGCTGTGACCGCCTGAAATGACAAGGCAGAGAAACGGCGGCTCCAATTCTGGGTAGGCCAAGTAGTTCGCCGCGATATGGCCGCGCAGATGATGCACCGGAATCAGCGGCTTTCCCGCCGAAAGCGCCAGACCTTTCGCAAAATTCACCCCAACCAAAAGCGCGCCGATCAGCCCGGGCGCATAGGTAACTGCGACGGCGTCAACCTCGGCGAGCGCAAGCCCCGCCTGATTCAGCGCCTCCTCCGTCACGCCGACAATCGCTTCACAATGACGTCTCGACGCGATTTCCGGCACGACGCCGCCGTACAACCGGTGCTCCGCGATCTGTGTCGCCACAATGTTTGACAAAACGCATCTGCCGTCCTCCACAACTGCGGCGGCCGTTTCGTCGCAAGAGGACTCGATTGCAAGTATTTTCATTTATTCGTTTCCTTCCGTATTATAAAATTTCGTCAGCAGCACGGCGTCTTCCGCAGGCTTTGTGTAAAAGCCGCGCCTGTATCCGACCGGACGATAGCCGTGCTTTTCATACAAAGCGCGCGCCGCTTGATTCGACGCGCGCACTTCTAACGTGAAAAACGCAAGCTTCATCCGGACGGCCTGCCCGTCGAGAAAATCCAGCAGCGCGTCCCCGATGCCCCTGCGCCGGTACGCCGACAGGACGGCGATATTATTGATGCTCCCCTCGTCCAAAACGAAGGCAATGCTCACATATCCCGCCACCGTTTCCTCATCGCAGCAGACATAGACGCTTCCATGCGGATTCTGAAGCTCGCC
>UQQY01000186.1 GCA_900543295.1 uncultured Oscillospiraceae bacterium
GGTTCTCTGCTTTTGAATGCTCCAAATCCTGCATATATCAATTGCCGCCAAACGCATGGAGTAATGCGCCGGAAAAGATGTCCTTTCTGCTTGCATTTCCTGTCAATCCGCTTTATAATGAAAAAGAACAAATCCGTTTTGTCGGTTTAGAAAGGGGTAACCATTCATGGAGAACAGGTTGATTTGCAAATGCAAAAAGGTGTCCTATGCGGATATTGAGCAGGTGCTGCATGCTTCTAAGACGTTCAGCGAGGTTGAGCGGGCGTTTGACGAAGTGCAGAAAATAACGCATTGTTCTACCGGATGCGGCGGATGCCATGACGAGATCATGGATACCATATCGGAGATTATGCACCAGTAACAACAGAGGGGTACGAAGGCAGCTCCGCTTTCTTTATTGCCGGATCATAACGAACAAGCAGAATACATAATGATTTTGTTATGTATAATATTGCGCTTTCCTATACGCTGTCTCTTGCAATTCTTTTCAGAATATGATACGATAATGGTGCTAAAAGGGAGTAGTTCTGCTTGAGTATTCAGGCGGCGCGCACCGTCATGACGGCCAATGGCCCGGGCAGCGCGGAAATTATTTTGATTTTAACAAGACTTTTACCGCCGAGGTAAAAGTCTTGTTTTGCTTTTTAGAGGCAAAACATTCGCCTTTTGGCAAACGGAAAGGATGGCTGCAGCCGCCTTTCTCTGCGCAGTTCATTTGGCACACATCAATTTTTTAAAGGACAATGCGGCTTTGCCGCAAAAGGAGGAAATGAATTTGGATTCTACAATGATTACCGCCATCAGTATTGGCGCCGGGGTTTTCATCGTTATTCTTCTGATTGTGATAGGCTACTTAAAAGCGCCGCCGGATACGGCGTATATCATCTCGGGACTTGGGAAAAAGCGTATCCTGATCGGCAGATCAGGCTGGCGCGTCCCCTTCTTCGAGCGGGTCGATAAGCTCTCGCTGCGCGTTATGCAGGTTGATGTGAAAACAACAGAGGCGGTTCCGACCAACGAGTTTATCAACGTAACGGTCGACGGCGTGGCCAACGTCAAAATTTCGTCTGATCCGGATTTACTAAAACGGGCGGCGGAGTCGCTTCTCGGCATGCGCCAGCCGGAACTCACCAGCCTTGTGACACAGGTGCTTGAGGGCAATATGCGTGAGATTGTTGGTTCGGTCGGCTTAAAGGAAATGGTGCAGGATCGTCAGGGCGTTGCAAAAAAGATCACGGAAAACGTTGTGCCGGACATGGAAAAGCTCGGTATTGAGGTTGTAAACTTTAATATCCAGAGCTTTAAGGACGGCGCGGGAACCATTGAGAACATGGGTATCGACAATGTCGAGCAGATTCGTAAAAATGCGCAGATCGCCAAGGCAAACGCACAGCGCGACATCGCGATCGCGACGTCGAACGCCCAGCAGGAGGCCAACGCCGTCAAGGTGCAGGCCGACAAGATGATTGCGGCGCAGAATGCGGAACTCGCCGTACAGCAGGCGGAGATGAAAGTTAAGGCCGACACCAAAAAGGCTGAGGCGGACGCCGCATATTCCATTCAGCAGGAGAACCAGCGCAAGACCATTGAGATCGCGCGCACAAACGCCGATATTGCCCGTAAGGAGAAAGAGGCGGAGCTTGCCGAAAAGGAAATCGCTTTGAAGGAGCGCCAGCTTGACGCGGATATCCGCAAGCAGGCGGACGCAATGAAGTACAAGGCGGAAAAAGAAGCGGAATCTGAACTGATCCGCCGTCAGAAGGAAGCGGAGGCAAAACGCTTCGAGGCGGAGCAGGAGGCGCTCGCGAAGAAGGCGGAAGCCGAAGCAAACCGCTTCTCCATGGAGCAGGAGGCCGAGGGTATCCGTGCAAAGGGCCTTGCCGAGGCGCAGGCAATCGAAAAGAAAGCCGAAGCGCAGAAGAAGATGGGCGAGGCGTCCGTGCTTGAAATGTACTTAACCGCTTTGCCGGAGGTTGTGAAAAACGCTGCGGCGCCGCTCGCGCAGACCGATAAGATCGTGATGTACGGCGACGGCAACTCCACAAAGCTCGTAAAGGACGTAATGAACAGTACAAGCCAGATTGTGGACGGCGTAAAAGAATCCACGGGTATCGATTTGCAGGCGCTGCTTGCAGGTATCGCCGGAGGAAAGCTTGCCGCCGCACAGTCGCAGGAAAACGCTGTAGCCGCGAACAGCTCCGTGGACAATACGAAGGAAGTATAATCCAAATAAAAAGACGGTCTATAAGACCGTCTTTTTATTTGGATGGCTAAAGACAACCACCGGCTTCGCCGGCAGTACTTGACTTTCTACGTATTTCCTGCTTGACTCTGTGCGGAAAAAACGTATAATGGTATAAAGCATTGCGAAAGACGGAGGATGCATATGGAACACATAACCAAGCTTATGATAACGCCTGGACGCGGCAGAGCCGACGAGAAAATTTACGGGCAGTTTATTGAGCATTTGGGAAGCTGTATCAACGGCGGCGTGTATGACCCGAAAAGCCGCTTTGCCGATGAAAACGGAATACGGTCGGATGTGAGGACGCTCGCCAAACGGCTTGCGCCGCCGGTCCTGCGCTTTCCAGGCGGGACAGTGATGTGCTTATATCACTGGGAGGATGCGGTCGGTCCCATGGAGGGACGGATGCGCAGGAAGAACCTGATCTGGGGCGGCGAGATCGATCCTTCCTTTGGTACGGCGGAATTTGTCCGCTACTGTCGGGAAATCGGAGCGGAACCGATGATCTGTGTGAATATGGCCTCCGGTACGCCGGAAGAGGCGGGCAACTGGGTGGAATACTGCAATGGGATGGGCGACAGCTATTATGCTGCTTTGCGCCGCAGCCACGGATATGAAAAGCCATTTAACGTGAAGTATTGGTGTATTGGCAACGAGTGCTATGCAGAGCCGGATATCGGCACGCAAAACGATGTGGCGGTTTACATCCGGGATGCGCGCGAGTTTATTAAATTTATGAAGCTGACCGACAAATCCATTAAGACGGTACTGGTCGGAAGCGACGATCCGGCATGGAACAAAGCGGTTTTGGATGCGCTTTCCCCGATGGCGGACTATCTATCGCTGCACCATTACTCCGCCGAGAACGGCAGGGGCGTTTACGGCCCGTTTGAGGGAGAAAGGCAGCTTGTCTTCATGCTGGAGGAAGCCTCCGCGCTGCTTGAGCAATATCCGGAAAAAGTGACGGATTTTAATCAGTGGTACCGCTTTCCGCCGCGGGAGGACGCTTTGCAGATCGCAGTGGACGAGTGGAATATTTGGAATGCGGACAACAGCGCGACATATGGGCTGGACGCGCATTATAACTGGCGTGACGCGGTCTGGGTGGCGGGCGCGCTCAATATCCTGTTGTCGAATCCGCACGTCGGCATGGCAAACATGGCGCAGATGGTGAATATGATCGCGCCGATTATTGCGGAGGAGAAGGGGAGCTGGCTGCAAACGATCGCATACCCGTTTCTGCTGTACCGTGAAAAGATGACAGGCGAGCGGCTCTGCACGGTGCACGAGCCAGTGATGATAGACGGCGGCGCGGCTGATCCGCTGGATGCGCTGCACTTTAGCGCTTTACGGGGAGAGGATGGCGCCGTACGCATTGCGGCGGTGAACCGCGATTTTTCAGCACCGCATACGATTGCGGTGGAAACGAGTGCGCCGCAGTGCGAGATGACAACGCTTACCGCGCCCGCATGGGACAGCGTTTGCAGCATTGATTCCTGCTGTGTGGAAACTCGGATGGAAAAGGCGGATCCGGAACGAATTACACTTGCGCCGGGCAGCGTCAATCTGATTGAAATAAGATAAAAGGCAGGAAAGACTGCCAATATAAAAGCG
>UQQY01000187.1 GCA_900543295.1 uncultured Oscillospiraceae bacterium
CCTTCTCTCCAAAATGGTTATTCTGCAATTTGTCGAGCCAGCAGCTCGGCGGCAATGTGCAAAAGCTCCGCTGCAAACTCTCCTATGCGGCCTTTATCGGAAAGCGCCATTAAATAGCCCACCGTATCGCTGTCAACGATAACCGGATAGCCTGCCGCCGCATAGCGCTGCGATCCTTCAACCGGCTGAATGCGTTCCTCTTCCTCTCCGGCGAGAATGGGCTGGCGTTTTTCAATCCGCTCTCCGAGCTCGGGAGAAACGCGCCGATTCAAAAGTTCCTTTTTCGGGATACCTGCCGCTGCAATAACATGATCCTTGTCGCAAACGATAACCGGTACACCTGCGGCCTTTGTCAGAACCTCCGCATAGTCGCTGGCGCAGCCGGAAATTTCGCCGAGCGGCGAATATTTCTTAAATACCACTTCACCGTTGGAGGTGACAAAAATCTCAAGCGGATCTCCCTCACGAATCCGATACGTCCTGCGTATTTCCTTGGGAATAACCACGCGGCCCAAATCGTCGATGCGTCTGACAATACCTGTTGCTTTCATCGTATATATCCTCCATTATAGCTGCAAATCATTTACAGCCGTAGTATCTCTCAAACAAAAGGATATATTCAAAAAAGAAAAAGCCGGTTCTGCATATTTTTTGTTGACGCGAAAAACAATAATGCTTGCATCGGGCCTTCTGTGTACTGTTACAGTGCTTTGTGTGCGCAGCGGTTTAAATAAGAAAGCCGCGTTCCGGGGAAAGCAGTCGTATCCGTTTTGAACGGCATGGCGAATTTTTCAAAAAACAGTTGCAATCTGAGAAAGACTGTGGTATACTAAATTACAGTAATAAGAAAGGTAGAAAGACTGGGAAGGTTCCCAGTCTTTCGTTTGTTTAACAGGGAGGCAAATACGTGAAACGAAGTACAAACAAAACTTCAGAGCTTGTGTACGGGCTTGCAAAACCGATTGCCGATGAGCTTGGCCTGACGATCTGGGATATTCGCTTTGAAAAAGAAGGCGCGATGTGGGTGCTGTTGGTCGTCATCGATAAAGAGGGCGGCGTTTCCATTGATGATTGCGAAGCAATGTCGCGTCCGCTTGACAAAAAGCTGGACGAAGTGGATCCCATTGAGCAAAGCTACTGCCTGGAGGTGTCTTCCGCAGGCATTGAGCGCGAGCTTACAAAGGACTGGCACTTTGAGACCTGCAAAGGGCAGCAAATCGTTGTGCGTCTGATTCGCCCATACAACGGCGTAAGGGAATTTGTCGGTACGCTTTTAAAGCTGGAGGATGCGACCGTGTATCTTTCTGCGGAGGACGGCGAATACGCCTTCCGGTTAAACGATATTGCAGTAGTACGGCTGTACGCAGTTTTTTAAGCATAGAATACAAATAAAATGAATCAGTGATATAATGAAAGGGATGGCTGACAAAATGGTAAATAATCATGATCTGTTTGAAGCGCTGGAGGCGCTCGAACGGGAGAGAGGCGTCAAAACGGAAGCGGTGATCGACAGCATCAAAAATGCAATCGCAGTGGCGGTTCGGAAATATTATAATGTCGGCGAGGACAACGTCGAAGTTGAGATTGACAGCGCGGAACAGAAATTCCGTGTGGCGATCGTAAAAGACATCGTGGAAGAAGTTGAAGATCCGACTACTCAGATCAGTCTGGAGGATGCACTTGAGAAAAATAAGCGCGTGCGCGTCGGCGGGAAGCTCAGCATGAAGCTCGATACCAAGCAGATTGGGCGCATTGCGGCGCTTTCCGGAAAAAACCTGATTCATCAGGGAATCAACGATGCAGTAAAAGCGCAGCTTATGGAGCAGTATCAGAATAAGCTGCATGAAATCGTCAATGCGCGTGTGCAGAAAGTTGAGCCGCGCACCGGCAATATCACCGTTTCGATCGACAAGAATGAAGCCATGCTGTTTGCAAGCGAGCAGATTCCGGGCGAAATGCTGCACGAGGGCGATAGCGTCAAGGTCTATGTAAGCGATGTCATCAACGGTGACCGCCGCTGTTCGCTTAAAGTAACGCGCACGCATAAAGAATTGGTTAAGCGATTATTTGAAATGGAAGTACCGGAGATTTTTGAAGGCACGGTCGAGGTAAAATCCATTTCGCGTGAGGCTGGATCCCGTACTAAAATCGCCGTTTACAGCAAAGATCCGAACATTGATCCGGTCGGCGCATGCATTGGCCAGCGCAACTCGCGCGTAGCAAGCATTGTGCGCGAACTAAACGGCGAGAAGATCGACATCATCAAATACAGTGAAAATCCGGCTGAATTTATCGCGGCGGCGCTGGCGCCGTCCTCCGTTATCCGCGTGGATATTTTAAGCGAGGAAGAGCGTTCCTGCCGCGCTATTGTGCCGGACGACCAGCTTTCGCTCGCCATTGGCAACAAGGGACAAAACGCAAAGCTTGCCGCCCGTCTGACCGGCTATAAAATCGATATCCGTCCTTTAAGCAGCGATGTGCCGGAGGATTCGGCGGAGAAAGAGTCTTCTGTTTTAGAAAAAACAGAAGCTGAGACACAGGAATCTACACAGGCAAAAGCAGAGGAATAAGAAAAAGCATGCGGCTTGAAGAGGGGGAGACGAATGCAGAATCGAAAAATACCGCTTCGGAAATGTATGGGATGCGGTGAGATGAAAAGCAAGCGGGAGCTTGTCCGCGTTGTAAAGAATAAGGAGGGTGAAATCTCGCTTGATTTAACCGGAAAAAAGGCGGGACGCGGCGCATATGTCTGTCCGCAGCTTTCCTGTCTGCAAAAGGCAAGAAAGTCACGCGGTTTTGAGCGCGCGCTGTCATGCAAAATTCCCGAAGAGGTCTACGATCAGATGGAACAGGAGCTTTCTCAAAATGGATAAAGTGTTGCAGGATATCGGGCTGTGCCGGCGTGCCGGTGCGCTTTGCCTGGGTACCGATGCTGTAACAGGCGCATTGAAGGCGCAGCGTGCGGCAGTTGTCGTTATCTCTGAGCAGCTTTCCGAGAAATCGCAGAAGGAGATGCGCTTTTTATCGAAAAAATATCAGGCGGAAATCTGTCTGATTCCACATTCGTTTGAGCAGATCGGCCGTATTACACGAAAGCCGGTCGGCATTATGTGCATAACCGATCAATCCCTTGGCGAAAAGCTTTTAAAAGATGCGGCCGCCGTCGGACAGGGTGAATTAGGAGGATTACAGAATGATACCAAAATATAAATTGAGTGATGTGGCAAAAGACTTCGGCAGTACGGTGCAGGAGGTTGGCGCTGTGCTGGAGGGCGTCAGCGAAGGCGCTAAAAAACCGAACACCGTTTTGACGGAGGAGGAATTGAACGTCGTATTCGAGCATTTTACCTCGAAAAACGCTGTTGCAAATTTTAACGAATACTTTGCTTCCGCGGATATAAAACCTGTCAAAAAGGAGGAAAAGAAGGCGGAGGAAAAGCCGGCAGCCCCTGTACCGGAAAAGCAGCCGAAAAGGAAAGCGGAAGAGCCGGTTCGTGCAGAGAAAAAGGAGGAACCGGCAAAGGAGGAAAAGGCCGAGCCGGTCAAGGCGGAAAAACCGTCCGTTCCTGAAAAGAAGGAAGAGTCCAAGCAGCAGAACCGTACGGAGCAGAGAAAACCTCGCGCAGAACATGCCGAGCGCCGCGATAACCGCGATCGTACCGGCAGTAATACTGTAGCTGCAAACGGGAATGCTAACCGTACCGAACGCAGAAGCTTCGGCGAGAACCGGAGCGACAATCGTTCGGAGAACCGCGGCGACCGTCGGAACTTCGGCGAAAATCGGGAGAACCGC
>UQQY01000188.1 GCA_900543295.1 uncultured Oscillospiraceae bacterium
GACAGACTTGCATAAAGCATGACAAAAAAACAGCGGTGCGGATGCAATCAGAAATCTACAACAACGCCCACACACGGGTGGCTGGGTATCAGCTAACCGTATGTGAGCGTTGTTTTTCTCGGAGCCAGAATGGGAAAACCCTTGCGCGGGAAATCCACATCTGGATAATCCCCGTGTGGCAAATCCCCATAGGGAAAATCCCGCATAAATAAATACTGAATAAAGTAATTATCAAAGAAAGAAATACCCATGGAATCAAATATCAATCTATCAATCAGGACGCGGGCAGTTAGATGACCAATCCGGACAGAGCTGACACGACAGACGGATAGGACAGATTTATGTGCGATTTAGGGTCGAAAATGACGGCTTTTTTCGTCTGTAAAAGACACGAAAAGACAGGGACGTATGATTCCTATCTCCCCAACTAGCGCCGCTCATACGCCAAATAAGTGCCGATTTCCGCCCCGCCGACAAGGTGACTGCTGCTGACTCTCAGAATCACAGGCAGAATCACATTGAAAAATCAATCCATGTGTAAAACGTATAAAACACTGCGGTAAGGAGAACCGCTTTCACCCTTTAGCGGTTCTTTGAACCGTGTACTGCGTTTACCAGTTCGTGTATTCTTATATGGTTGAATACAGCTATTTTCAATTTCGTGAACCGCAAGAGTTCTAATTACAGCCGGTATATTGACGCGCAGAACATAAACGGCAAAATTCGCCTATTTCTGCTTTGAATAAACAGAATAGACAAGTATGCAATCCTGCGCTATAATTCAATTGAACAAATTTCCCAGAACGCCTCGTTAACATGTCAGGCCGCTGATTAGCGGCACTTATTAACGGAGGTTTCAGAGATGAGAAACGAACAGGCAAAAAAGGCAACGATCCATGCACTCGACTTAATGATCCGCCATGCAGATAAAGGCCCTTCCGGCTTTTGGGTGGAGGATCACGAAGGCTGCGGCAATCCAGCGGTCTTTCCGGAATTTGAGGAGGGCTTGAAGCGAGGAAGGCTTGTCCAGAAAGAACACTATTTTTGCCCATGGAATGCCGCCATTATGTACGGCGATGGGCATGGCAACATAAACACGGGGTGTTACCATAGCTGTTCTATTAGCAAGGCAAGGTATCTGACCACTGAGGAACTTAAAGAAGTTCTTGCCCGCTTCAAAACGCGCATGGAAAATGGAGATTACGATTGCGTTGACCATTTATTGCCGTTGCTGACAAAAGACGAAAGCAGACACATAGAGGATCGCATTCTTGCGGAGCAGCATGAGTGCGAACGCTGCGAAAGGCAAAAGCGGCAGGATCGGCTCAAAAAAGCCGCTGCTCTGATTGCCAAGTATCCAGATAAAAAATCGCTTTTGGCAATCAATTATGGAGAAGATACATGCGTAGATGAAGAAGACGGTCTCGTATTTTTCAATCCGGATTCTCGTAAGGATGTCGTTGGCGCAGAAAAGATGTCCTATGATGAATATCTGGATGTCCAGCTTGCTTCTTTAGGGCACGCTTATCGTTCCGGATTTGCAAACGGCATATTTAATTATCTGCTTGAATTCAAAGGACAGATTGAGAAAGTCAAGCCAAAACATATTTGCTTCAAGCGGATTTTCATTAGTGGAATGTACACCGATGGGACAATGTTTGATGATAAAGAGGATCACGTCTGGATGGACAAATCCGGCTTTGAAGAGTACAACGCTGGTGACAGTGTTTCGTTTGGTGCCGAGGTCTATCGCTATGTAAAAACCGGAAATGGAAAACTGATTGATTACGGACTGCGTAACCCGACAGGCATCCAAAAGATCAAAGCCTACGAACTTCCCAGTGATGATGAACTGATTATGCAGGAAGTTGAACAGCTTATCTGCGAGACTTGCTTTCTAAGCGAGCAGTGCAATCGCAATTACTGTACAATGGATCCAAAGAAAAAGCGTTTGCTCAAACAAGAAATGTTCCGTGCAATAAAGGCACAGACAGATAAGGAGACGCAGAAATGAAACGATTCTTTCTTATGTGGGGACTTGTAATTGCATTGTTGCTGAGTGGGTGCGGATCGTCGGCATCCCGTGTTGAAACACTGAAAAGCTGGTCTTTCCAGTATAACGAGGGGACAAGTGATTACAGCCTTTTCTTTGGCTTGGCTGATAAAAATGATAAGTCCCTGTCAGCCGATGTCGATGTGGATATTCGAATCGTAAATGATGCGGATGAAGAGGTTTATACTGGTACAAAGTCCGTTTCTACTGATGATTTCAGCTACTATACCAGCCAAGCTGCCGGAGAGCAATATCTTGCCAATGTGAGAATCCCTGCTGCTGAGATCAGAGCCGGAACGTCTGCAAGCGGGAAGGTTTATTTCACCGTGTACAAGGAAAACGCAGTTCAGTTTGACGAAGTAAACTGCGATGCTCTGTATTGCTTGCCTATTGAAGATGTTCAAGTGACGTTTGATTCATTTCCGCTGGATCTGAAGGTGAAAGACTTCATGGGGAGTACGGCATCCGTGATCCAAATTCAAGGAGCCGAATTTAAGTTTGACAAAGACTATTCTCCACAACTAACCATTACGATTACCGGAGAAAAGAAGAGCGGGAGCAGTGATTCCGGGTATGATATGATTAGTTATAAGTTGTATGACAGTGCGGGTTATCTGGTAGACTCCGGCAATATATACCTACCTTCTCTGAGCGCCGGAGATAAATTCAAGGATAACTCTGTTGTGATCTATGACATTACTCCCGGCGAATCCTACACATTCCAGTTATCAGAGTATAGCTGGTGAGCTTTCGCAATTTTTCACAAACATAAGGGCTTGGGACTATCCCAAAAATGAAAACAGGGCGTTTCAGCGGTCAGCCGGAACGCCCTGTTTTTTCGGTGTGGGTACTCACCGGATTTGCTTGCTGCTCTGCAAGGAAATCCCGGTCAACCCACGCCGTTTTTCGCAAGTGTAGCTACACTTGCTGTGCTTGCTATTCTCTCAAATCTCAGCCCCAGCCCTTTTACAGTGCGATTTTTACGCCAACACGAACACTTTTTGTTCTGCAAGCCTTGACCCGAACGCCTGTTCCTGATATACTGAAATCAATCAAATAAAGTAGCTGTGCTGTGGAGCCGCTGACGAAGCGAAGTCTTCCTAATGCCGCATGAACGCAGAAATCCGCGTGGGTTTCTGTGGTGTCGGTATGGGAAGATTTTTTACCGTCATGCGGCTCTTTTCGTTTCCTCCGTCGCCCTCCCCGCCAGTGGGAAGGAGCGCGTCATGTAAACAGAATCATAACCAGTCAAACCCTTTTGCAAGGGGCGGCTTTGCCGCCTTGGTTACCTATCTGCACGGCAGAACACCGCTGTCAAGGACGCGCAGCGAGGCGAAGCCGATTCCTTGACTGCGGTGGGCTGCTGTGCCACACACGACGAATACGGAGGAAAAATGAATATGCAAAGTCAATACAACCGCATGGAAAATAACCGCCCGAAAGAACCCAAGAAATTACGGATTCCCGACCAGGTAGATCTCTATATGGAAGATGGCACCATCTACCATGTCCGCAGCTTCTTCGCCGGAGATTTGATGATGGGCGATGTATTGGATGCCCTCACGATGGAAAAGTTGGAAAGGGCGCTGTGAATCCCGGCACTTTGCCCAGTGGAATCAACAGCGGCGCGGTGGTATAATACAATCAGGATTTCTGATTGTGATACGCACTGCATTTCGGGAGGTTAAAGAAGAAAATGCAGGAACAGTACAGTGTTGGAATCT
>UQQY01000189.1 GCA_900543295.1 uncultured Oscillospiraceae bacterium
GCTCCACAGGTCAGCTTGGACGCGTGATGGCGCGCACGCTTGCAAAAGCGGGCGCCGACATGATTCTGCATTATCACACAAACAAGGAGGCTGCCGAACGCCTTGCAGACGAGATCCGCGCCTATGGCGTTCGATGCATGACAGTGAGCGCTGACGTCGGCGACACACAGAGCGTTTTTGCCATGCGGGATCAAATTGCGCGGGATTTCGTTCTGCCGGACATTATTGTAGACAACGCGGTCATCCAATACGAATGGACGAATGTGCTCGATCAGGCGCCGGAGGATTTTGAAAGCCAGTTTAAAAGCTGCGTGATGCAGAACGTCAATATGGCGAAGGCGTTCCTCCCCGCGATGAAGGAAAAGGGCTACGGCCGGATGATCGGCATCAACACGGAGTGCGCAATGCAGTGCTTTCAAAACCAGGCGGCGTATGTCTCGGGCAAGCGCGGAATGGATGGAATCATGCGCGTACTGGCCAGAGAGGCAGGCCCCTATGGCATCACGGTAAACCAGGTGGCGCCGGGCTGGACCATTTCCGACCGTGACCGCGAAAACGGTACGGAGGTACAGCCGGAGAGCGACCAGCTTATCCCGCTGCGTCGCCGCGGGACCGATCAGGAGGTTGCAAACGGAGTGCTGTTTCTGGCCTCCGAGCTTGCAAGCTATATTACGGGTGTATATCTGCCGGTCTGCGGCGGAAACGTTATGCCGCGGATCTGAAAAAAGGAGGCGAACGCCTCCTTTTTTCAGACTGTTTCGCTCATCAGCCGAAGGATCAGGAATAGATCATCCGGCATCTGCGTATGCTCTGCAATTTTATTGACACGCACCACACCGCATTTTTCACATCGGTGTATGATCTGCAATCCTTTTTTGCTGTGCCGTACAATACCCACGGGACGCATCAGTCCGCCGCAGCGGCTCGCCCGATCGCCGGGCTTTTCGTCCATGTGCAATGAATACAGGCAATGCGGACAGTGATTGCGGTAACTTCCATTTGACAAAGGCAGTACAGCCTTATGGCAGTGCGCACAAATAAACGCGCTGTTTTCTGTTTTTCTGCTCACACCGAGCCCTCCAAATATTTGAAACTCAAATATTTGAGGGCGGGGTTCTGTTTCCTCTTGAAAGACAGGCTTTCTTCAGGCTTGGCAAAGGCAGGGACCGATTCTCCGCCGTTCTCTTTTAAGGCGAATACTTCTGCTTCCTACTTCAAAGGAGCATATTACATCCCCTTATCCGCATGGTACCGGTTTTCTCCAAATTGAAATTATGCCGGTCAGCGTATCACGGTTTTCACCATCATCCAGCAGTAGGTGTATCGAATGCCTCACTGACATTGGCGTCATCCCCCGTTAGTATGCGAGCATTCTCTGATCGGACGTATTCATACAGGCCTCCTTTCTTTTAAACAGGCTGTCTCATACATGCAATAAAATGAGACGATGGTATTATAGCAGAAAAAAAGAATCGCCGCAAGCTTTGCGCATATCCCATGAAAGCAAATGCCAGGGTTCTGTATCATATCCGCTAAAGGGTTACGGCTGGCTGGAGCGGCAGTCGAATCCGGTTGACAAAGCGCATTTTCTACGGTATATTGAAACAGTATTTTCAGTATATGATACACACAGCAGGCACGGCGCGCCGAACGCTTTGCCGGAAAGGATGCAGCCAACACAATGGAGAAAAAAACCTTTGTAACACTTGAACAGGTGAAGGAGATTACAAAAACCTATCCTACGCCGTTTCATATCTATGACGAAAAAGGAATCCGCCAGAAAGCGCGCGACGTGAAAAAGGCGTTTGCATGGAACAAAGGCTTTCGGGAGTATTTCGCTGTAAAAGCAACGCCGAATCCTTATCTGCTGAAAATTTTGCAGGAGGAAGGCTGCGGCGTGGATTGCTCCTCGCTTACAGAGCTGATGCTGTCAAAAGCCTGCGGTTTTCAGGGCAGCGACATCATGTTTTCTTCCAACGTCACGCCGGAAGAGGACATGAAGCTTGCGTATGACCTTCAGGCATACATCAATTTGGACGATTTTACACACATCGCGTGGATGGACAAGCTGACCGGTATTCCGGAGACGATTTTCTGCCGCTATAACCCGGGCGGGCATTTCATGCTTGACAACCAGATCATGGATCATCCGGGCGACGCCAAATACGGCATGACAAAGGAACAGATGATTGAGGGCTTTCGCATTTTAAAGGAAAAGGGTGCGAAACGCTTTGGCATCCATGCATTCCTTGCAAGCAATACGGTTACCAACGACTATTATCCGGAGCTTGCGCGCACGCTGTTTTCCCTCGCGGTGGAGCTCCGCGAGAAAACCGGCGCCGACATCAAATACATCAATCTTTCGGGCGGTATTGGCGTGGCGTACCATCCGGAGCAGGAGGAAAACGACATTTTTGCAATCGGCGAAGGGGTACGCCATGCGTTCGAGGAGGTGCTCGTTCCGGCAGGCATGGGCGATGTTTCGATCTTTACGGAGCTTGGCCGCTTCATGCTGGCTCCTCACGGATTACTGATTGCAAAGGTACTGCACGAGAAGCACACCTATAAGGAGTATATCGGCCTGGATGCCTGCGCGGCGAACCTGATGCGTCCGGCAATGTACGGCGCCTATCATCATATCACGGTGCTCGGCAAGGAAAAGGCGCCCTGCGATTACAAATACGATGTAACAGGCGGGCTGTGCGAGAACAACGACAAGTTTGCTATCGACCGGATGCTGCCAAAAATCAATATCGGCGACTATCTTGCAATTCACGACGCGGGCGCGCACGGTTTTTCGATGGGCTATAACTACAACGGCAAACTGCGCTCGGCCGAGCTTTTGCTTAAAGAGGACGGTACGGTGCAGATGATTCGCCGTGCGGAAACGCCGAAGGACTATTTTGCGACGTTCGATTTTTCGCCGTTTTTTACGGCTGAATAAAAAAACGGCGTAGACTGCATATTACGAAAAGGGTTTTATTCTCCCCCTCTCATGAAGGGGGATTTTCTTTTTAAATCAGAGAAAGATTCCAACAAAGCGGCAAAAATAACTTTTTAGAAAGCCCGCAGAGGCAAAAAGCCGCTTGCCCTAATACCCATTCTATGCTACAATAAAAATGCGGTTCGGTGCCTGTTCGCACGGGGACAGGCTTAAAAGGGAATCCGGTGCAAATCCGGAACAGCCCCCGCTACTGTAACAAGGGACGGCGCGTCCATCCGCCTTTGCGCGGAGTCACTGGGAAAACCGGGAAGACGGACAGCGCCGGATGATCTTGAAGCCAGGAGACCTGCCGGACATGCAAAACGCAAGACGTTTCGGAGGGAGACGGATAAGCGAACGGGAACAGTACGCCGTTTTGGCGGTACTGCTTTTTGCGATGCTTGACCGGAGGCCTGAAACGGCTTCCGGTTTTTTTCGTACGGCCGCATTCGGCGTCGAAAACGCTTGCAGAAAACAAAAGGAGGATTTGTTCCTATGAAAAAACGCATGCTGTCCCTTGCACTGGCGCTGGCGCTTTTCTGCGCCATGTCTCTGCCGGTTTTTGCAGCGGACGCCAACGGACTGAGCGAGCAGCTCGAAAAAACTACGGACTATCTGATGACCTATGTGGAAGAAATGGGAGGACCGACGTATCAGCACGATACAGCCACGCTTTACATCGCAAGAAGCGGCGTCAGAAACGACAAGGTGGACGCCTATCTCGACGCCTATCTTGCATCGCTGAAGGATG
>UQQY01000190.1 GCA_900543295.1 uncultured Oscillospiraceae bacterium
CAGTCTGAGCGGCTTTGCAGCATGGTAAAGCGGGTGTATGAGCATGTCCCGTTTTATAAAAAGCTGATGGATGAGCACGGCGTTTCGCCCGATGACATCAAAGGTGTGGACGACCTTTCCAAGCTGCCGTTCACGAAAAAAACCGATCTGCGCGACAACTATCCTTACGGATTGTTTGCCGTGCCGCTGGAAGAAGTAACGCGCATCCATGCATCGAGCGGCACAACCGGCAAGCAGACGGTTGTCGGTTATACTGATGCGGATTTGGACGTCTGGGGCGAATGTGCGGCGCGCGCCATTGCGGCGGCCGGCGGAACGCGGAAGGATATTCTGCATGTCTCCTATGGATACGGCCTGTTCACAGGAGGACTTGGCCTTCATGCCGGCGGCGAAAAAATGAAGGCGACCGTGATTCCAGCCTCTTCCGGCAATACGAAGCGTCAGCTTACGATCATGCAGGATTTCGGTTCGACCATTTTATGCTGTACTCCGTCCTATGCACTGTATTTGGGCGAATCCCGCGAGGAAATGGGGATTCCGCTTTCCAACATCCATTTAAAAGCCGGCATCTTCGGCGCGGAGCCATGGACAGAGGAAATGCGAAAGGCAATCGAAGAAAAGCTCGGAATCCGGGCGCATGATATTTATGGCTTGTCCGAAGTAATGGGACCTGGCGTTTCGTTTGAATGTGAATATCAGAACGGTTTGCATGTCAATGAGGATCATTTTATCCCAGAGATTATCGATCCGGATACCGGCGAGGTTCTGCCGGACGGCGAATACGGCGAGCTGGTGTTTACATGTATCACCAAGGAGGCGCTGCCGCTGATCCGCTACCGCACGCGGGATATTGCCGCGCTTACCAGAGAGCCGTGCAAGTGCGGGCGCACGCTTGTCCGGATGGCAAAGCCACGCGGCAGAAGCGACGATATGCTCATCATCCGCGGCGTAAACGTATTCCCTTCACAGATCGAGGAGGTTCTGCTCCATACGCAGGGCGTAACGGCCAATTATCAGATTATTGTGGATCGGGTGAACAACCTCGATACGCTTGAGGTACAGGTTGAAATGGCGCCGGATATGGATTTTGACGCCGTGCGCATGGTGGAGGACAAGGAGCGGGAGATTCACAACGGCCTGCTCTCGATTCTTGGACTTTCGGCAAAGGTTGTAATGGTAGAACCGAAGACAATCGCACGTTCTGAAGGTAAAGCAAAACGGGTCATTGACAATCGGCGTGTATTCGATTAAACTGGAAGAGGTAAGGAGGCGGAGACTGTGACGATCAATCAGCTTTCTGTATTTATTGAAAACAAGCGCGGCAGGCTTGCGGAAATCACCAACGTGTTAAAACAAAACAATGTGGATATCCGCGCGCTTTCCATCGCGGACACCAAGGAATTTGGAATTCTGCGTCTGATTGTAAGCGATGCGGGAAAGGCGGCCGAGGTGCTCAGAGCAGATGGCTTTACGGTAGCGCTGACGCAGGTTGTGGCAATTGGCATTGACGACCGTCCTGGCGGGCTGGCTGCTGCAATGGAGGTGCTGCGTGACAATGCGATCAGCGTCGAGTACATGTATGCGTTTATCAGCCGCGCGGAGGATACGGCATATGTTATTCTTCGCGTTGCCGACAATGAAGCTGCCGTCCGGATTTTTACAGAAAACGGCTTTAAAGTGATGTGCAGCGATGAATTTTAACAGACTGGACACAGGATTCGGAGGTTTATAAAAATGGAGCAGTTTTATGAGATGAAGGTTGCGGGACTTACTCGTCAACTGCCGTTGTGCAAGGTATCGGATGAGCTTTATATCGGCGCATTCGTTATCTTCGGCGATGTAGAGCTGACGGTAAACTCTGCCCGTGAGCTTTTAAAGGTGGCGCCGGAGCACGATATTATGATTACGGCGGAATCCAAGGGAATTCCGCTTGTCTATGAAATGGCGAGACAGTCGGGAGAAAACAAATATCTGATCGCGCGCAAAGCGCCGAAGCTGTATATGAAGAATGTTGTTTCTACCGAGGTAACTTCTATTACAACGGCCAAAAAACAGATGCTCTATATCGACAGCGAGGATGTTGCGCTGATGAAGGGCAAGCGCGTTTTGATTATTGACGACGTAATCAGCACGGGAGAGAGCCTGCGCGCGGTTGAAAAGCTTGTGAAGCAGTCCGGCGGTATTGTTGCGGGACGCATGGCGATTCTTGCAGAGGGTGACGCCAAATACCGCGACGATATTCAGTATCTTGAATATCTGCCGCTGTTCAATGCGGACGGTACGCCGAAGGAGCATTAAGAGCATCCTGCCCCTGTGCAGGCAGCGAAAAAATATCGGTGCAGTTTCCTTTCTGGGAGACGGCCGGAAAGAAGATTCGGAAGGGCGTTTTTTTCGTCTTTCCGGTCTTTTTTCATGATAAAAAAGAGGGGATCGATTTTAAATGAAATATGAAAATCTGACGCTTGATGAGGAGCGGGCGCTTTATGGTATTCAAAACGCGGAGATAGAAAGCTGCACCTTTGCAGGACCGGCCGACGGAGAATCCCCGCTGAAGGAGTGCCGGGATATTCAGGTGAAGAATTGTTCCTTCCTGCTGCGCTATCCGTTTTGGCATGTCCGGCGGGCGAATGTGGACAACTGCAATATGACGGAGACATGCCGTGCCGCGCTTTGGTACGATCAGGACATTGTGCTCAAGGACTGTACGCTCGGCGGGATTAAGGCGGTCCGGGAATGCGGGAATATCCGCCTGCAAGGCTGCGCCATTGATTCGACGGAGTTTGGATGGTTTTGCCGGAATCTGCATATGACGGACTGTGAGCTGAAAACCGAGTATCCTTTTTTAAAAAGCGCCGATCTGAAAATCGAGAATCTTGCCATGCAGGGAAAATATTCTTTTCAGTATGTGGAAAATGTGACGATCCGCAACTCCGTTTTAGACACGAAGGATGCGTTTTGGCACAGTAAAAACGTTACGGTATACGACAGCATTGTAAAAGGAGAATACCTTGCGTGGTATTCCGAAAATCTGCGTCTTGTCCGCTGCAAAATCATCGGAACGCAGCCGCTTTG
Organism: uncultured Oscillospiraceae bacterium; assembly: GCA_900543295.1. GTDB lineage: Bacteria > Bacillota > Clostridia > Oscillospirales > Ruminococcaceae > Paludihabitans. Next base: position 3,073 of record UQQY01000190.1, read on the forward strand.
CTATGCGAAAGGACTTGTTCTGGAGGACTGCGAGATGGAGGGTGCCGATCTTTCGTTTGAATACAGCGACGTACAGGCGACAGTCTGCGGAAAGATCGACAGCGTGAAGAATCCAAGGAGCGGGTATATTGAAGCGGATGCAATCGGTGAGATCATTCTGGATGAGCATCAGGATACAGATTCGCATTGTGACATTGCGATACGGCATTTGGAAAAACCGGCGATGTAAAATCGAGAAGATGATAAGTAAAAGGAAGACAGAATATCGCATTCCGTCTTCCTTTTATTTTGCAGAACACAGGGAGGCAGAAAGTGCAAAAGCCGCAATGCCAGTAAAACGGGGACTGGCTTAACGGTCGAGTCGGGAAAAAAGAGATTTTTCTTGCTATCATCAGAGAAAGCGGATAGAATGAGGGCAAATCAAAAAGGAGGATTCCGTATGGAGGAGAAAACAGAATTCGGAAAGTTTATCGTTTTAAAGAGAAAAGAAGCGGGGCTTACGCAGAAGGAACTGGCAGAAACGATTCATGTAACGGAATCAGCCGTATCCAAATGGGAAAGAGGAGTTTCCCAAAGTTAAAGATACCACATCAATCCCACGCGGACTTTTGCTCAAC
>UQQY01000191.1 GCA_900543295.1 uncultured Oscillospiraceae bacterium
ATCAGAAGGATCATCATTCCCGCCGCGGCCTGCTCAAAATGGTCGGTCATCGCCGCAATCTCTTAAACTACCTTAAAAAGGTTGATATTGAGAGATACCGTGCAACGATTGCAAAACTTGGCATCCGCAAATAATTTTTACTGCGTCTGTTTAAGGCAGGCGGCGTACGCCGCCTGCCTTAAAAGATATTTACGGCGGAGGCAAAAAGGTGTTAGCATCAAATCGTGTATCTTTTCTTTCGGAAGGATACAGGATTTTGTGCTAAACCCCTGCTTCCTCCGCCGATTTTACAATAAGGAGGAAAATATATGTTTGAAAACTACCGCGTGTTTGAAACCACATACGCAGGACGTCCGCTTCGTGTAGAAACCGGTAAAACCTGTGCGCTTGCAAACGGTTCCTGCTGGGTATCCTACGGCGAAACCGTCGTTATGGCAAACGTTACAATGAGCGCAAAACCGCGCGACGGCGTAGACTTTTTCCCGCTTTCCGTCGACTATGAAGAGAAACTTTATTCCGTGGGTAAAATTCCGGGCTCGTTCCTAAAAAGAGAAGGCCGTCCGACTGAAAACGCCATTCTCACCTCCCGCATGATCGACCGTCCGATGCGTCCGCTCTTTCCGGCAGGACTGCGCAACGACGTTTCGATCGTAACAACCGTTCTGTCGTCCGATGTGGATAACTCTCCGGAGATCACCGCCCTGATTGCAGCCTCCATCGCGGTTTCCATTTCTGACGTACCCTTTAACGGGCCGATTGCAGGCGTAAACGTCGGGCTGGTCGATGGCGAGCTGATTTTAAACCCGAACAAAGAGCAGCGCGAAAAATCCGATCTTGACTTAACGGTCGCCGCTTCTGCGGAAAAGGTCGTCATGATTGAAGCCGGCGCAAACGAAGTGCCCGAGGATACCATGCTTGAAGCAATCCGCAGAGCGCATGAGGAAAGCAAGAAGATCGTCGCGTTTATCAAAGGGATTCAGGACGAAATCGGCAAGGAAAAGGCCGATTTTGAAAAAGTCGGCGTCAACATGGATTTCTATTACGCTGTCTCCGATCTTGTTTCTGAAAAGGTGAAATACGCGCTTGATACCGACGACAAAAATGTCCGTGAGGCAAGACTTAAACCTATTATCGAAGAGATTGAAGAGACATTCGGCGAAGAATACGCGGAATACATGCCGACGCTCGGAGAGGTTATGTACAAGCTGCAAAAGCATATCGTCCGCGAATGGCTGTTATCCGGCAAGCGTGTAGACGGCCGCGGTATGGACGAAATCCGTCCTCTTGCTGCCGAAGCGGGCGTGCTTCCCCGCGTGCATGGCTCCGGCTTGTTCACACGCGGCCAGACACAGGTGCTCGACATTGTGACCTTAGGGCCGATCCGCGATGCACAGATGCTTGACAGCATTGACGAAAACACGGAAAAGCGCTATATGCACCAATATAACTTCCCGTCCTATTCCGTCGGCGAGACAAAGCCGAGCCGCGGGCCGGGCAGACGTGAAATCGGTCATGGCGCTCTCGCGGAGCGCGCGCTCGTGCCGGTTCTCCCAAGTGTCGAAACCTTCCCCTATGCGATCCGCGCCGTTTCTGAGGTTCTCTCCTCGAACGGTTCTACTTCTCAGGGGTCTATCTGTGCTTCCACACTGGCTCTGATGGATGCCGGTGTTCCGATCCGCACCCCGGTTGCCGGTATCTCCTGCGGCTTAATCACCAAAGAGGACGGCACCTTCCAAACGATGGTCGATATTCAGGGACTTGAGGACTTCTACGGCGACATGGACTTCAAAGTCGGCGGCACGCATAACGGCATTACCGCCATCCAGGTCGATATTAAGGTGGACGGCCTTTCGATGGAGGTTATTGCAGAAGCCTTTGAGAAAACCAGAAAAGCAAGACTGTATATCCTTGACGAGATCATGGCTCCGGCAATTGCCGAGCCGCGTCCGGAGGTATCTCAGTACGCGCCGAAGGTTGTTCAGACCTATGTTCGTCCGGACAAAATCCGCGAGGTTATCGGCAGCGGCGGAAAGGTAATTCAGAAAATCTGCGCGGACTGCGATGTCACAATCGACATTGAAGATGATGGCAGCTGCGTCATCATGGGCGTGGACATGGCAAATGTCAAACGCGCACTTTCAATCGTAGACTCCATTGCCAATGATCCGGAAGTCGGCGCTATTTACAAGGGACAGGTCACCCGGCTGATGGCGTTCGGCGCATTTGTTGAAATCGCGCCGGGCAAAGAGGGGCTGGTGCACATTTCAAAACTTGCCGACCATCGCGTGGCCAAGGTTGAAGACGTTGTAAACGTCGGCGATACGATTTTCGTCAAGGTAACAGAGATCGACGCGCAGGGACGCATCAATCTCTCCCGCAAAGACGCAATGGCGGACATTGCGGCGAAACAGGCCAAAAAAGACGAATAAGCGGCGATTCTATTTAAACTCTGATTGATAAACGGGCATCTTCTTTGGAAGATGCCCGTTTTCGTATTAACTAATAACCTGTTTACACCGTGCGTTTCATTCTGCTCCCGCTTTAAAATTATATATCGGTTTCATCACCGAAACAATCTCAACAGTCGGCGAAATATTGTTTACAATATTCTCCATACTTTTATAGGTCATCGGGCACTCGTCAAGCGTATCCGCTCCAACTGAAGTTGTATAAATTCCAGTCATTTGCTTTTTAAATTCCGACACTGTAAAGCTTTGTTTGGCCTCTGCACGGCTCATCAGCCGCCCCGCGCCGTGCGGAGCCGAACAATTCCAGTCCTCATTTCCTTTCCCAATACAAAGCAGACTTCCGTCGCGCATATTGATCGGAATGAGAAGTCTTTCTCCCTTTTGCGCCGAAACAGAGCCCTTACGTAGGATTCTGCTTTTTATATCAATATAGTTATGCACTGTTGTAAAATCATCGACTACATGCAGCTTCATGCTCTTTACGATTTGGTCAGCTATCGCCCGGCGGTTTAATTCTGCAAATGCCTGCACAATCTCCATATCGTGCAGATAATTCTCGAAATCCTGCCCTTCTACATAAGCGAGATGTCTGGGAACGGCAGTTCGCTTTGTACTTTTCCATTTTGTAAGCTCCGTCTCAATCTGTCTTTGCTTTCCAGCCGCCCTCAGCTCTTCTGCCAGGCGGCGCATTGCAGCCTCGTCGCACTGATTCAGACGGTCGTATCCGCGCTTTTGATAATATCCAGCAACCTCCACACCCAGATGACGGCTTCCCGAATGAATCACGAGATATAGCGCGCCGTTTTCATCCTTATCTACTTCGATAAAATGATTGCCGCCGCCGAGCGAACCAATGGACAGCTCCGCACGCGCCGGATTTACTGCCTTGATGCAGCGAAGCGAGGAAAGCTCAGCCTCTTCGGCCAATGCATGTGGCTTGGAACGGATGCCAAAGCCGGACGGTATCTTTTCGCGAATGGCCTTGTCAAGCTTTTGCAGCTCTATATGCTTTTCCTTCAATTTCAGCGTATACATCCCACAGCCGATGTCAACGCCTACCAAATTGGGCACAATTCTATTCGATACTGTCATGGTTGTCCCCACGGTGCAGCCCGCCCCCGCATGAATATCCGGCATCATGCGGATGCGGCTTCCTGACGTAAACTCCTGATTGCACAGCTCAATAA
>UQQY01000192.1 GCA_900543295.1 uncultured Oscillospiraceae bacterium
CGGCGCAGGATATTACAGAGATTCATTTGCAAAGACATCTCTTTACTGTTGAATTTTTAGATGAAGAAAAATATAATGCAAAAACCATTATACTTAAACCGGGAGATCCAGCATTCGAGCAGTATCTTGCGCTGTGGACAAGCCGCCAGTTTAAAATGAAAAAATATGATGCAGCGGAGAATCCTATTCTTGCTTATGAGGAAACATGGCTTCCTGCTCCCAGAGTATTATATTACACTGTAATCGACGGAAAGACGCAGCTTGCCCTTGACATTGATGCCTTTCCGTTCGAAGATACCCGTGTTTTCTGGAGAATGTATTATCATGATTATTTCTATCAATACCCCGAGGACTGCAAGCTGCTGAACCCAAACTATATAGATTATTTGATCGGGCGAAAGAAAGGACCAGATTATAAAGAAATTCGTGAATACGCCAGATCATCACCGTATATGAAGCGGAGTTAGTCATAGATAAGAAGATGAAAAAGAAAGTATCGATTATTCCCCTCACACTGTCGATTGTGATAGCCGCGGCGTGGACGCTTCGCTGGGCAATCGAAAGCAGAGACGTTTCGCTCGAAGAAATTTTAGCCTTTAAGGGAGTTCATATAAAATCAGAAGAGATTACAGCATTTCATTTAGCTACAACAATTTATGGCGGAATAAAATCTTCTATTACAATCAAGCCTGGGGATTTGCAATTTAATCAATATCTTGAGCTGTGGTCAAAACAGCAATATAAAATGCTCAAATATGAATCAGAGGATAATCCGTTGCTTGATACCGAAGATGCAGACTTCCTTTCTCCTGCCAGAATTCAGGTTGACGCTGTTGTAAACGAAAAGAAAATATGTTGTATTATCAGTATCTTTCCGGATCCAAAAGAACATATTATCTATTTTATGTCAGAAAAGGATTATGTCTATCAATATCCTGAGGATTGCGAATTGTTGAATCCCGATTATATAACACAGCTTATTGATGAAAAATCGCAGTGATTCGCAATATAGCAAAATCCGGCCTCGGACTTAAATTCCGGAGCCGGATTTTTTACTATTCGGAATGCAAAGGATATAAATTACAATTTGGACATTTTGCTTTCTTACATCAGATCCGCAAGGTACTGTGCCGGATTGACATTTTCCTGCTCATTATAGATTTCACCTGTTGCAGCGTCTACAAATTGTACCGTCACCATTGTCATTTCAGCCGGAACACCGCTGAGCATCTGCCGAAGCCCGCCAATTGCGGAAACCGTCAGATTAGCCGTATATTCGTCAAGCTCCGCGTCTTCTGCTGTTCTGTCGATGGTCACTTTTATGACAGAATACGTGCCGTCCGGCTCAATATCAATAACCGATGTAAAGGTTCCATCCTTCTCCATTTCGTCAAAGCCGATCTTCAAGCCGGCATCAAACGAAGAAAGGAAAAGATTATACGCCGTTTTGGACATTGTGATTTGAAGTCCGCCGTCTGCCGAAGCTTGAATATTGGCGCTTCCAAGCGACTGGATCAGACTTCTGATCTCTTCTACATCCTGACCGCCCGCCTCAAAAAACAGAGCAGGAACCGTAAAGGTTACATTGCCGTTCTCTTCTGTGATGAAGGGATTGGATACTGCAAGATTAAGGTCATGCGGATCATCTGGCAAAGCGATGCTCTGTTCCGGCTCTTCTTCAAAGGAAATCTCGCTTCTGTCCGAGCTCTCCAAATTCAGAGAGGATTCCTTTTCCGCAGAATCCAGCATACCTGAGAACAGGACTGCACACACGATCACTGCGACGATCACAAGCAGTGCAGCGCCGCCGCACACCAAGCCGATAACGAGTCCTTTTTTGCTCTTTTGGGGCGGATTTGGATAGGGCGGCTGGCTGTACGCGCCCTGCGGTACGTTTTGATGCACGTTGGGCTGCTGGCCATAGGGCGCGCCATTCTGTGATACATTCTGATACGAATACGGCTGGCCGTATGGAGCTGTTCCCCGCGGTGCATTTTGATAGAAATTCTGCGGCGCGGTATAGTTTGGCGCTTGGCCAGCCATTCCCTGCGGCGCACGGGTATCGCTTTGTCCGGTATATGCCGAATTTTGCGGCGCATGCGCATAAGGCGTTTCCTGCTGCGGATTAGCTGCGCCGTCCGTCACCGGTGCAGCGGATTCTTTCGATTCCGACGGTTCCGGTGCGGCGGATGCCTCAAACGAAGGAACGAACGGCTCAATCGGGGCCGGCGGAAGTGCACACCCACAGTTTGAACAATAGAGCGCGCCATCCTCACATTCCGTTTTACAAACGGGACAAAGCTTCATTTTTCTCTTCCTCCTTAAAAGCGAATGAGAAGTTCTCTCTTTACTATATAAAAAGTATAGCATACTCCGACAGTTTTGTCACAGAAAAAGTGAAAAAAGTGCGTTTCTTCGATTCGATTTGACTTTTTCTCATATACTGTGTAGAATCACCTTAGAAACGCGCTATAGAAAGAAGGACTTCTATTATGACAAATCCATCAGAAACCGTTTTGCAAAACGCTTTGCTGGCCAATATGAAACGGGCGGAGACAGTTCTGCAAGCCGATTTTTCCCGGGAAATTGGACTGATCGAAAAAAATGGAGCGCTTCGATTTTTACAGCAGCTCCTGCGGCGCAAGCAGGAATCTCCCGGTTTTCCTGCGCTTGCGAAATGCGGAAAGCTTGAGCTCTCCGCAGAGGCGGTTGTTGTACGGCCGGAATTCAGCACGCTGTTTACAGACGACGAGGTGAATTGTTGCTTCGACCGGCTGTGCAGCAACGGCTATTACAGCAGATGAGGCGGTCTGTATGAAAGAAATCGGCGTTATGCTTGACAGTCTGCTCGCTGAGGCCAGAAGGACGCCAGCAATAAGGGCACAGCTTTTACAAACGCGGGAAGAAGACGAACCAATGCTTGCTTTTTGTAATATAGCTTCCGCACTTGGCTATCCGATAACGCCCGGTGAGCTTATTGCCGCCGGAGAAGAATATAGCTGCAACCAATTAAAGAGTACAAACGGCGGCGGCGTTAATCCTTATGATTTTTATGACGATTTATACGACAATTTTTTCATTTCTCTGACGCTTTAATCGAGTTGTTTTCCAAAAAGGATTCTTTCTCTAATTAAGAAAGAGTCCTTTTTTACTCATAACAGACGGCAAAAACGCCCGATAAGCTTACCGGGCGTTTTTGCTGCTAGATCAATGAAGAAAAAGAGTAAATATATTGAGAAAACAGCTTATTTTATTTGGACGCTCTCCGTCTTCTTACAACGAAGACTATGCATCCTGCGGCGGCAGCCAAAACCAGCACTACAAGAATAATGGGTAGCGCCATATTGGTATAATCGCCTGTATCAACCGGCGGAGTTACCGGCGTTTCGCCTTTTTCGGCAAGGCCGTTGAGCGCTGCTTCCAGTGCGGCATACGCTGCGTCAATCTCAGCCTGGGTTGCATCCTCGTCAGCAAGAACTGCTTTTGCGTCTGCAAGCGCTTCTTTTAAGACTTTTACCGTCTCTTCCGTGAATTTCTCGGTATCGATCGCTTCTGCGGTTTCGACAAGCGCTTCCAAAGCGGACTTGTCAACCTCCGGTTTCTGTTCGCCAACCTTGACAACAACAGTGCCTTTCAGCTCGCC
>UQQY01000193.1 GCA_900543295.1 uncultured Oscillospiraceae bacterium
AAGCGAATCGCCGCAGTGATATAAAAGCGCATTGACAAGCGTATGCGAAAGATTTCCCGCCGCCGGATGCACCACCATCCCTTTTGGCTTGTTCACAACCAGCAAATCTGCGTCCTCATAGACAATATCGAGCGGGATATTTTCCGCCTCAACTGAAAGGACCTCCGGCTCCGGAACTGTTATGGTAAGGCGATCCCCTTCTTTAAGCTTATCGTTTTTTTTGCAGGGAAAATCATTTCGCAAAACAGCTCCCTGCTCAATTAGCTTTTGCAGGGCGGAACGGGAAAATCCTTGAAGCTCCTGTGCAAGATACGCATCCGCACGAACGCCGGTCAATCCCTCCTGCACCTCAAGATTGAGCTTGTCCGTCATGCGTCTGCATATCCTCCGATTCATGCTTCAAAACAGTGTCAGTTTCCTTTTTATTCTTATCCATGAAAAACAAAACATAAACGAACAGCAGAATCGTACCGACGACTACACAGCAATCGGCAAAATTAAAAACTGCAAAATTTATGAGCCTGAAATCCAGAAAATCCACAACATAGTGACGGAAAATCCGATCAATCAGATTGCCGATACCACCGCCTAAAAACAGTGTAATTGCCGTAAGCAAAAGCGGATGATGGAATTTTCCCATAAAAAGCAGGACAATCAATGCAATGAGAACTGCGGCCGTCAGTAAAATCAGGAAAATTCCCTTCCCATCCAGAATGCCAAAGGCCGCCCCGCGGTTCTCCACATACGTCAGATGGAACACGCCCTCGATCAGCGGATGAGTTGTGACACCAGAGAGATACCGAACCGCCAGCCATTTAAAGAGCTGATCGAGACCGATCAAACCGACAGCGCCAAGCAAAACCAGAATCTTTGAACGTAATGCTTTCACTTTTTCCTCCATAATCACAACAAAATAGACGTTTTTCAAACGTCTATTTTGTCATACATTTTTGTTATTAAGCCTCCAAGACCGAGGCACAGCGTGCACACAATTTATCATGCTCGTGATGCTGACCGACCGTTTCGCTGTAAATCCAGCAGCGGTCACATTTCTCGCCCTCTGCTTTCGATACCGTAATACTGAGTCCTTGCGTTGCAGCTTTCACTTCACCGGCATCGCCGGTCACGACCTCAACCTGCGAGCAGATAAAAATCTCCGCAAGCTGATCTTTCATGTCCTTTAACGAATTATACAGTGCGCCTTCACAGTGCAGCGTGACTTTTGCCTCAAGCGACTTACCGATCAGATTTTCGGCGCGTTTCAGCTCCAGCGCCTTTTGTACGTCGTCGCGAACCGCATATGCAAGATCCCATTTCGCATGAAATGCATCGTCTGTCTCAACCGAAAGCTCCTGATACATCTCGTTAAAAAGAACAGATTCTGCATCGTCGGTGGATTTATGCGGCATATAGCTCCAGATTTCCTCCGCAGTAAACGCCAGAATTGGCGCCAGCATACGAGTCAGAGCGTCCAAAATACGATAAAGCGTAGTCTGTGCCGCACGGCGCTTTACGCCATCCGCTTTTTCACAGTAAAGACGGTCTTTTGTAATATCCAAATAGAAATTCGACATGTCAACCACACAGAAATTGTGAATCGCATGGTAGACGATATGGAAATCCATCGCTTCATACGCTTCGTTTACCTTACGGATAAGTCCGCTCAGCTTATCAAGCGCCAAACGGTCGAGCTCCATTAAATCCTGATCCGCCACCATGTCGGTATCCGGATTAAAATCATAAAGATTTCCGAGGATATATTTCGCCGTATTACGAATCTTTCTGTAGGCGTCGGAAAGCTGTTTCAAAATTTCCGGAGAAATACGGATGTCTGCATGATAATCAGAGGATGCAACCCAGAGACGCAAAATATCCGCACCGAATTTTTTGATAATGTCCTCCGGCGCAATGCCGTTGCCCAAAGATTTGTGCATCTGACGACCCATGCCGTCAACAACCCATCCATGCGTACAAACTGCTTTATACGGCGCTTTGCCTTTCCACGCAACAGAGGTCAGAAGTGATGACTGGAACCATCCGCGATACTGATCTGCGCCTTCCAAATAGAGATCGGCCGGCCACTGGAGCTCCGGACGCTCTGCCAAAACCGCCGCATGGGAAACGCCGCTGTCAAACCAAACGTCCATAATATCGGTTTCTTTTGTGAATTCATGACAGCCGCACTCACATGCAACTTCATCTGGTATAAACTCAGAAGGATCTTTAACGTACCATGCATCAGAGCCTTCTTTACGGAACAAATCGGCAATTGCCCTGATTGTTGTATCGTTGACGATCGGTTTGCCGCAGTCCTTACAATAGATAATCGGAATCGGCACGCCCCATGTACGCTGGCGTGAGATGCACCAGTCGCTGCGGTCACGGATCATGCCCTCAATACGTTTTTCGCCCCATTCCGGAACCCATTTGATTTTCGGAAGTTCGCCGATTGCTTCCTTTTTAAAGCCGTCGATGGAACAGAACCACTGCTCGGTCGCACGGAACAGAACCGGATTTTTACAGCGCCAGCAGTGCGGATACTGGTGAATGATTTTTTCAAGTGCAAACAGATGACCGGTTTCGTCAAGCTTCTTTGCGATCGCCTTATTTGCCTCGTCCGTAGAAAGTCCTGCAAACTCCCCAGCCTCTTTTGTCAGTCGGCCGGCTGCATCCACTGGAACAACAATCGGAATTTCTTTATAGTTTTTACAAACTTCAAAGTCTTCAACACCATGACCTGGCGCAGTATGAACACAGCCTGTGCCGCTGTCCAGCGTGACATGATCGCCGTAAATAACAAGCGATTGACGGTCAAGAAACGGATGCTGTGCTTTCATATATTCGAGATCGCGTCCCTTAAAGGAGCCGACCATTTCATATTCGTCGATATGTGCCGCTTTCATTGCATTCGGCGCAAGCTCCTTGGCCATGACATAGTATTCGTCATTTGCATGAACCAGCGTGTACTCATAATCCGGTCCGAGGCAGATTGCAACGTTGCCCGGCAGCGTCCATGTTGTGGTTGTCCAAATTACGAAATAGACCTTGCTCAGATCGATTCCCATTTCAGAGAAAAGGCCCTTGTCATCCGTCACCTGAAATTTCACATAGATAGAGTGGCACTTATCCTCCGCGTACTCAATCTCCGCTTCGGCCAGCGCCGTACCGCACTCTGTGCACCAATAAACCGGCTTCAGACCTTTATAAATAAAATTGCGTTTGGCCATTTCGCCGAATATTTCAATTTGTTTTGCCTCAAATTCCGGCTTTAAAGTCAGGTAAGGATCATCAAAATCACCTAAAACGCCGAGACGCTTAAACTGAGCTTTCTGATTATCGACAAACGAAAGAGCAAATTCACGGCAAATTTTACGCAGAGAAACAGAATCAATGGAAGTTGGATCCACTCCATCCTTTTTCAGTGCTTTCAGCTCAATCGGCAAACCGTGCGTATCCCATCCCGGAACATACGGAGCCTGAAAGCCAGACATGTTTTTATACTTTACCACCATGTCTTTGAGCACCTTGTTAAGCGCAGTTCCCAAGTGAATATCGCCGTTTGCGTATGGCGGGCCGTCATGCAGAATATATTTCGGCTTGCCTTCATTTTTCTTCATCAGCTTCTGA
>UQQY01000194.1 GCA_900543295.1 uncultured Oscillospiraceae bacterium
GGAAAAGTCTTCGTCAAGCTTTAGAACCGGCGTATATTCAAGCGGCGTATCCCAGTCCAGCTCCTTGTAAATCTTTTCCGCATGATTGAGAGAAACCGGAAGATATTTGCGCAGCCGCTTCAGCTTTGTCCGCGCAATATACGGATTTTCAACTGTCATTACGCCGCCGATGCAGCCAGCATTGCAGGCGTTTAATTCAATGAAGTCGAGATTTTCAAATTTCTCGTCCTCCAGGTCTTCAAGAACCTTGATGACGTTTTCAATGCCGTCCGCCGCCAGATAGTTGTCGTTTAAGAGAGCGGAGGCTTCTCCCGAGCTGCTTGCCCACGACACGCCGATTTTACCGGACTGTGCGCTGGCCTCTCCGGTAAGCTCCGCATGCATATGCTTTAACAGCTTTGGATATACCTCGCTGATGGCGACGACGGCGGAAACCGCGCTCTTTTGCGTCCCAAGCGGCATTTTAGAGGCCGTGACCTTGGCAGGGCAGGGAGAGATAAAAATTGTGCCGATTCTCTCCGGCGGCAGCCCCGTCTGTCTGGCTGCCTCTTTTTTTGCAAGCCGCGCGGCAACCTCTACCGGCGCGTTGAACGGAAGCACATGTTCAATCAGGCTTGGAAAGCGTACGCGAATAAGCCTTGTTACCGCCGGACATGCCGAGCTGATAACCGGCTTTAAAATATCCGGCCGCGCCATATAGCGCCGCGTTGCATCCGAAACAAGCTCCGCAGCCTTTGCAACCTCATATACGCTGTCGAATCCAAGCTCCAGAAGCGCGTTCAGTACAATTTCTACATCCTCAAGATGATTGAACTGCGCATACAAAGCCGGCGCCGGCAGCGCAATGGTATAATCAAATTGATCGAGAACGTCAAGCGAGTCGTAGATCGCTTTCTTCGCATGATGCGGACAAACGCGGATGCATTCGCCGCAGTCAATGCAGCGTTCGGGAATAATCATCGCTTTTTTGTTCCGCACGCGGATTGCTTCGGTGGGACAGCGCTTGATGCAGTTGATACATCCCTTGCACTTGTCCTTGTCCAGCGTAACGGAATGAAAAAATGTGTTCACAAAATCCTCTCCACTGGCCGGAGTACGGAAAATCACAGGCGTATCGTCATATACACGCTGGTGCCGACGCCGACCGTCGATTCAATCCGCATCTCGTCCGAATTCTTTTTCATATTGGAAAGCCCCATGCCGGCGCCGAAGCCGAGCGAGCGAACCTCGTCGGGCGCGGTGGAATATCCCTCCTGCATGGCAAGCTCAATGTTTTCAATGCCTTTTCCATGGTCGCACAGTGCCAGCGACACCTTTTCCGAATCAATGTCAACGTCAATATAGCCGCCGTCCGCATGAATCACCATGTTGATTTCTCCTTCATACAGCGCGATTGCGACCTTCCGGATTACGTCGGGACGCACGCCGAGTTGGCGAAGCGTCTTTTTAACGGAAGCGGAGGCCTCGCCCGCACGGGTGAAGTCGGTGCCGTCTATTTCATAATGCAGCTTGATTGCACTCATTCGTTCAGCCTACCTCCCCGCAGTCCTTTTTCCCAAAGCGTGCCGCAGGCGGTAAACATACGCTCCGGCGTGGACATCAGCGTAATGCCGCGCTCCTCGGCCAGCGTTATCATCTCTTCAGTCGGCTGTTTTCCGCGCACCAACACGACGCAGAGCATGTCCATCATGTCGGCGGTACGGACCACCTGCGCATTTACAAGGCCGGTCAGAAGGATGGATTGATCCTTTACATAGGCCAGAACGTCGCTCATCATATCGGAGCCGCACGCAGTATGAACCTCTCTGTCCAGCAGTTCTTCTCCGGCAAATACCTTACATTTCAGAGTTGCTTTAATGTCGTTTACAGTCATGTCGATTCCTCCGGTCTTTTTGTTGCGCGCTTTGCAGGCGCACTTAAAATGCCCGCATATGCAATAAAGCATATATGTTTTAATCTAATTATATCGTTCCTCGTATAAAATAGCAATATGTTAAGAGGGGAAAAGCGCGGTTTTAATTTAATATATACAAAAAATAGTCGTGAAAACTTTGTCAAAACCGATAGACAGCGTGAGAAAAACGTGATATACTTATCTTGTTTGTAAACTAAGTTTCCGGTTCGGATGCGGTTTGCACTTTAATTTTCGGAAATCGAATGTTTCCAAGGAGGTTTTTGCATGGCTAAATCTACAAGCACGATTCCGTTTTCGGGCACGCCTGAGCAGGAGAAGCGCTTGAACGATGTAATTCATGAGCACTTGAACGACAAGGGCGCCCTGATGCCGGTTTTGCAGAAGGCACAGGATATTTACGGCTATCTGCCGATCGAGGTTCAGAAGATGATCGCGGCGGGTCTCAATGTTCCGCTTGAAGAGGTTTACGGCGTTGCGACGTTTTATTCTCAGTTTTCGCTGTATCCAAAGGGCAAATACAAGATCAGCGTATGTCTGGGAACGGCGTGCTATGTTAAAGGGTCCGGCGACGTTTTTGAGGAACTCACCAAAAAGCTCAATATTAAGAGCGGCGAATGTACGGCGGACGGACGCTTTTCTCTCGATGCATGCCGCTGTGTCGGCGCGTGCGGTCTGGCGCCGGTTCTCACTGTAAACGACGAGGTTTACGGCAAGGTTACGGTAGACGACATCGACACGATCCTTGCAAAGTATACGGACTGATGATGCCGGAGCTTTCTCTGAACGTGCTTGACATCGTTCAGAATTCGGTAAAGGCAAAGGCCTCTCTGATCGAAATATCCGTTTTAAAGAATACGCAGAAAAAGGAACTCTCCATTTCTATTGCGGATAATGGCTGCGGCATGACGGAAAAGCAGGTTGCGCGGGTAATCGATCCTTTTTATACCACGCGCACAACGAGAAAAGTCGGCTTGGGCGTTCCTTTTTTCAAGCTTTCGGCGGAATTAACCGGCGGCCGTTTTCAGATTGAGAGCAAGCCGGGCATTGGGACGAAAATTTGTTCGGTGTACTGCTATGAGCACATCGATATGATGCCGCTCGGCGATATGGCGGCTACGATGGTTTCGCTGATCAGCGTTAATCCGGATATTGATTTTGTGTATACCTGTAAAAAGGATGAACAGGGCTTTGTGCTGGATACGAGAGAGGTTAAAGTCATTTTAGAGGGACTTCCCGTCAATTCAAGCGAGGTTTTAACCTTTATCCGGCAGTATATCGAAGAAAATGAGAAAGAAATCGAATAGGGTCAAAGCGAATTTTTTAAGGTGGTGCAATAATTTATGAAAAGCTTAGCAGAGCTTCAGGCAATCCGCGACAAAATGAAAAACGCCATCAATGTCCGCGAGGGAGACGGCGACAAAATCCGCGTTGTAGTGGGTATGGCAACCTGCGGAATCGCGGCCGGTGCAAGACCGGTTTTGAATTGCTTTACTGATGAAGTGGCAAAACGCAACCTTGCAAATGTAAGCGTGTCGCAGACCGGCTGTATCGGTATCTGCCAGTATGAGCCGGTTGTCGAGGTTTTCACGCCCGACGGCAATAAAACGACGTATGTGAAAATGACCGCAGAAAAAGCGGTACGGGTCGTAACCGACCATCTTGTAAACGGAAACGTCGTTTCCGAATACACCATCGGCAGCG
>UQQY01000195.1 GCA_900543295.1 uncultured Oscillospiraceae bacterium
CAAAGTGTCCCAAGGTGGAGTGAGGCAAGAGGGCAGCATCGCTTGGGTGCTGCCCTCTTGCGTTTCCCCACGATATGTGGGAGGCGTATCCTATTTTTGATAAGGAGGTTTTACCGTGAGATTAACGGCAAAGGAACTGGAACAAATGAAAAGCGTTGACATCGGCGCAGTGGCTCCCGAGTCTCTGCCGGATGTGAGCGGTATGGCCTTTGACACCTCTCTCACTCGGGAGGAGCGGATCGCTCTGTTTTTGCAGGCGGTAGAAAATCCATACTGCTTTTGCATCGGCGGGATTGGTGTAAAAATTGAATTTGCGGAAAGCGGGCCATCCTTGCAGGACACGCTGACGGACTTTCTGCTCCGGCAAAAAAGCGGGCTGTAACTTCGGTTATGGCCCGTTTCTACTTCGAGACAAAGTGTCCCGAGGCGGAGGCATCCTTGTTGTCCCGCCCGGGCAGAGGTATAATATAGATGTAATGTGATAGGGAAGGAGGAACAATGGCACGAGCAAAAAACAGAGGATTGCAACAGAGTTTCTCTCCCTCTTATACCGTCCGCCGTTGGCGGCTGGGCGAATATATCCGGCTTTCCAAGGAGGACTTGAAAAAGGGAAAGGACGACAGCAACAGCGTCATCAACCAGCGTGATCTGCTCAACGACTTTTACCAGAAGCATATCGGAGAATTTGAAAGTGTTTCCGAATATGTAGACGATGGACACACAGGAACGGACGCCAACCGGGAGAATTTCCAGCGGCTCCTTTCCGATGTAATGAGCGGGAAAATAAACTGCGTGGTAGTAAAAGACCTTTCCCGTTTTGCAAGAAATTACAGCGATGCGGGAAGTCTGATTGATAACCTGTTTGTTCAGATGGGCGTTCGCTTCATCAGTCTTGCTGAAAATGTGGACAGCTATCTCAACCCGGACAGCGTTTCCAGTATTATCGTCCCGATTACAAATGTGATGAACGATCAATACTGCTACCAGACCTCAAAGAAAATCCGCCAGGTATTTGACTACAAGCGGCGCAACGGTCAGTACATCGGCGCATTTGCTCCTTATGGATATGTGAAGCACCCAAAGGACAAGCACCGGTTGATCATCGATCCCGATGCCGCTGAAATCGTCAAACTTATTTTCTCTTTGTTCCTAAAGGGGACATCGAAACGGGCTATCGCTTTGTATCTGAATGAACACGGCGTACCCAGCCCCTCGGCTTATAAACTGCAAAAGGGCATACCCGTTTCAACAAGAGGATATGACGATCCTATGTGGGGAGCCCGCATGATCCACTCCATTCTGACGAACCCCACCTATACCGGGGATTTGGCACAGGGCCGCAGTCGGGTAAAAAGCTATAAGGTACACGAGGTTGAAAGCGTCCCCCGTGAAGAATGGGTGGAAGTAGCTGGTACGCATGAGGCAATCATTGATTATGAAACCTTTGATAAGGTACAGGCCCTTTTACAGCGGGATACCCGTACTTCTCCAAAAGGCCGGGAAGTCCACCTGTTCAGCGGTTTTCTGAAATGTGCTGACTGCGGGCGGGCAATTACCCGGAGCGTAGGCAACAACAATAATGTGTACTATGCCTGCTCCACCTACAAGAACCGCTCCCGGACAGCCTGCACAATGCACTCAATCAAGCATAACCGTCTGGAGGCCGCTGTCCTCTTTGCGGTACAACAGCAAATCCATCTGGCTGTTTCATACTCGGAAATGATTGCCCGCATTAACACCGCCCCGGTCAAAAAGAGCCAGTCCATCCGTTTGGAAGAACTGATTGCTGCGAAAGAGCGGGAACTGGCAAAAATCAGCCGCTACAAGCAGTCCCTTTATCAAGACTGGAAAGACGGGGAAATTACCCAGCAGGACTACCGGGATATGAAAGCCGATTATGAGCGACAGACCATCGCTCTTACGGATGTGCTGGCCCGGCTGAACGCTGAACGGGCAGAACTGGCAAACGGTGTAAAGAGTGAACATCCCGCATTGGTGGCCTTTACAAAGCATCAAAATATCGACCAGCTTTCCCGGGAACTTCTCGTTGAGCTGATCGACCATATCAAGGTTTATGAGAATGGAAACATTAGTGTGAGATTTAAGTTTGCGGATGAATTTAGACGCATAGCAGAATACATTGAAATCAACACCACAAAACCCGCAGTAGCGGGCTAACCCCCGCTACATACCCCTTTGACAGTGTGTTTTCCTAATAGGAGCTAATCATATGTTTACACACAAAAATATGAAATCTGGAATTTACTCCTGCACATGGTTTTTGATACAATTTTCATGGTTATCTATCTGTCAGAAAGGAATAACCATGAATTCACAAAATAATTTGATCCACGATCAGAAACACTTAACATTATCTGACAGAACTTATATTGAGCAGGAGTTACTGCAAAAGAGCACTTTTTCTTTTATTTCCAATACTCTCAAAAAAGATCCTACAACGATTGCAAAGGAAATAAAACGTAATTATAAGTTGGTACCCGTAAAAAGCAATCGTTCCTGTATCACATGTAAACTCTACGCCGACTGTGAGTTGTTGAGTCGTGAAACGTCCTGCAGCCATTACAATATAAAACACTGTTCTTTCTATTGTAAGAAATGCTATTGTTACAATCCGACTCGTGAATGTTCCTTATTTATTCCTTTTACATGTGACAGGATCTCTAAGCCTCCTTATGTCTGCAACTTTTGTCCCGATCAAAGAAGCTGCCCTCTGACCAAGAAAATCTATGACGCTGCTTATGCCCAAAAGCAATATGAGAAAGCATTGGTGAAATCAAGACAAGGCATCAATATGACTCCTGAAGAATTACAGGAACTCAACGATATGATTTCTCCTTTAATTCTCAAAGGACAGCCACTCAGTCATATTTTTTCAGTTCATTCTGATGAGATTCCTGTATGCCGAAGAACACTTTATAACTATCTTGATCAGCGTATTTTCCAGGCAAGAAATATCGACCTGCCAAGACGCGTCAGATATAAAAAGAGAAAGAAGAAATCCGCTCCACGTACAAGTAAGAACTTGCAACAAGTATATCGTAATAAACGCACCTATATCGATTTTGGACGTTTCATGGAGGCACATCCAGATATTGATGTCGTTGAAATGGATACCGTGAAAGGGGGACGTTCTTCTGGCAAATGTCTTCTTACTCTGCTCTTTCGAAGTTGTAATTTTATGCTTATAATTCTGCTTCCTGACTGTACTCAAAAGTCTGTAATTCGTGCAATAAACACGCTCTCTGATACCCTTGGAATTCGTATGTTCCGTAAATATTTCCCAGTCCTGTTAACAGACAACGGCTCTGAATTTAAGAATCCATGGGATATCGAAACGGATGATAATGGCAGACACCGTACCTATGTCTTCTACTGCGATCCTTACGTTTCCAATCAAAAAGGAAAACTGGAAAAGAACCACGAGTACATTAGATATGTCATTCCAAAAGGAAGAAGCATGTATAAATATACCCAAGAAGACATTAACCTGATGACAAGTCACATCAATTCAACTGCTA
>UQQY01000196.1 GCA_900543295.1 uncultured Oscillospiraceae bacterium
AAAAATATGATCGAACCGTCGGACCAAAGGAATGCTTTGGCAAACAGTTTTCCCAGCCGCATCGATACAGAGTCAGGGAATTTCCCACGTGAATCGGAAATTCCAGACTGACCAGCTCGTGTCCTCCCGTATCCTCCATTGCCCTTCACCTCTATTCCGATCATATCATATTCTCTTCTGCAAGGCAACATTCAGACAATAAATTGAAACACAAGCCGATGGATTTTTCCCTCTTTGCAGATATAATGAAGACAGAACAAATCGTTCGGATTTTTTATTTGCGAAAAGAGGGAACAGTATGATCAAAATTACATTTATGGGCGCGGGCAGTACCGTTTTTGCACGCAACGTACTGGGAGACTGTATGTGTACTCCGGCGCTGCGCGACGCGGAAATTGCGCTTTATGACATTGATCCGGTGCGGCTGGAAGAATCCATGCTCATTTTAAGTGCAATCAACAAAAATACAAACGAGCAGCGTGCAACCATTCGGACATATCTCGGCGTGGAGCAGCGAAAAGAGGCGTTGCGGGACGCAACCTTTGTTGTCAACGCTATTCAAGTTGGTTTCTATGATCCCTGCACCATCATTGATTTCGAGGTGCCCAAAAAATATGGCTTGCGCCAAACAATTGCCGATACGCTTGGTATCGGAGGGATTATGCGCGCTCTTCGCACAATCCCGGTTATGAGGGGTTTTGCCCACGATATGGAAGAGGTTTGCCCAAACGCCTGGTTTTTAAACTATACCAATCCAATGGCAATGCTGAGCGGCTATATGCAGCGCTATACCAAAATAAAAACGGTTGGGCTTTGCCATAGTGTACAGGCCTGCTCAAAGGATCTGTTAAACGGACTTGGCATGGAAGACAGGCTGGAGGGCAGAACGGAGCGTATCGCCGGCATCAATCATATGGCTTGGCTTTTAGAACTATATGATAAAGATGGAAATGATTTGTATCCGGAGATTCGCCGCCGCGCCGCACTTAAAAATGCTTCTGAAAAGCACACAGATATGGTGCGCTATGAATATATCAAATATCTTGGCTATTATTGTACGGAATCCAGTGAACATAATGCAGAATATAATCCATGGTATATAAAAAGCCGCTATCCTGAGCTGATCGACCGCTATAACATTCCATTGGATGAATATCCGCGCCGCTGTGTAAACCTGATTGCAGGTTGGGAGGAGGAAAAAAACCGAATTCTCAATAATGGCGAAATTACACATGAGCGCACGCAAGAATACGCTTCTTATATTATGGAGGCTATTGTAACAAACAAACCGTACAAGATCGGCGGAAATG
Source organism: uncultured Oscillospiraceae bacterium (assembly GCA_900543295.1). Classification (GTDB taxonomy): domain Bacteria; phylum Bacillota; class Clostridia; order Oscillospirales; family Ruminococcaceae; genus Paludihabitans. Next base: position 1,311 of record UQQY01000196.1, read on the forward strand.
TGCTGAATACCGGTCTGATCGATAATCTTCCGCCGGAAGCATGCGTTGAGGTACCGTGTCTGGTAGATGGCTCTGGCATTACGCCATGCCATGTCGGCAGACTGCCGATACAGCTTGCGGCAATGAATATGACGCATATCAATGTACATCTTATGACAATTGAAGCAGCGCGCACAAAGAAAAAGGAAGATATCTACCGCGCCGCTATGCTGGAACCGCGGACAGCCGCAGAGCTTTCTACTGATGACATTATTTCTCTTTGCGACGACTTGATTGAGGCGCACGGAGAATATATGGCGGAATACCGCGATTAAAACTTTTCTATAATACATCTGAGGGGCTGTCAGTTCATTCGACAGCCCCTCAGATCATTTCTTTTTCATATCATTCTAAACGCATCCCGCAGGTTTGCCGCCGGCAGCAATTCGATCTCCCATACGCCCTGCTTTTGCAAAAGCGGAAGCGAAGAACGCGGCACGATTGCACGGGTAAAGCCAAGCCGCTGTGCTTCACGGACACGTTCCGCAATATTGTGCACGCTTCTCAGCTCGCCGCCCAGACCAATCTCACCGAACGCAATCAGCTCATCGTCCACCGGCTTGTCCCGCAGACTGGAAACCAGCGCAACCGCCACCGGAAGATCTGCGGCTGGTTCGTCCAGACGGAGTCCCCCAACAACGTTTAGATACACATCAAGCGCCGCAAAGCAATATCCGGCACGCTTTTCGAGCACAGCCAGCAGCAGATTCATCCGATTGTAGTCAAAGCCGGCCGCCGTGCGGCGCGGCGTACCAAATCCCGTCTTTGTAACAAGCGCCTGCACCTCGGCCAAAATCGGACGGCTTCCCTCCATAATGCATGCGACACAGCTCCCAGAAACATTCTGGGGCTTTCCCGAAAGCAGCATCATAGAAGGGTTCTCTACCTCGCGCAGGCCGCTGTCCCCCATTTCAAACATTCCGATTTCATTCGTAGAACCATAGCGGTTTTTGACAGCGCGCAGAATCCGGTAGGAAAAATTCCGCTCCCCTTCAAAATACAAAACTGCATCCACAATATGCTCCAGCACCTTCGGCCCGGCGATAGCGCCGTCTTTATTGACATGCCCGACGATGAAAACCGGAATGTCCTCGCTTTTTGCCGTACGCAAAAAAGCATTCGTGCTCTCCCGTACCTGCGTAATACTGCCCGGCGAAGAAGAAATCCCATCCATACACATGGTTTGAATGGAATCGATCATCACAAGATCAGGCTTATGCTGCAAAATTGTACTGCAAATAGCCTCAACATCCGTTGAGGTCAGAATATACAGATTTTCCGACGAGACATGCAGACGGTTTGCACGCAGCTTTAGCTGCCGCGCGCTCTCCTCACCCGAAACATAGAGAATTCTGAGCGTCTGCCCAAGATGCTCACAGATCTGCAAAAGCAGTGTAGATTTTCCGATACCAGGATCCCCGCCCAAAAGTACAAGAGAGCCTTTTACAATACCGCCGCCTAACACGCGGTCCAGCTCGCTGATCCCGGTATGAAAGCGGATTTCATCTGTCTCGTCAATTTCACGGACGGATAAAAGCGGCTGCGTTTTCACCGAATGCATAGCGGCGTTTTTCGCCGGAGAAGCTGAGGGCGAAGCGGAAACCGTCTCGTCAAAGCAATTCCATCCGCCGCAGGACGGACAGCGTCCCAGCCATTTTACCGTCTCATATCCGCATTGACTACAGACGAATATCGTTTTGCTCTTTGCCATACTTTCTCTTCCTTTTTATCTTTTTGCAGCAGGCTTTCCTGAACCGCCGTTTCCGCCTGCGCATCACTTCTCTGCTTTATTGTCCGGCTGTATATTGCAAAATACCCTGAAACAGTGTCAGAGCGATCTGTGTCTGATACGCATCGGTTTTCAGTTTAGCGCATTCCTCCGGATTCGAAAGAAAACCGCATTCAGCCAAAACCGTCGGGCATTCCGCATAGTAAATAATATAGACGTCCTTTGTAGCCGTTTTCACCTGGCGGGTATTTTCCGGCTGCAAATACGTGCAAAACGCACTTTGCAGCGATTCAGCCAAACGCAGACTCTCCTCATTCTGCGGCCCTGCAAACATCTGCGCCCCGCTGTATTTCGATTGCCCATAAAAATTCTGGTGAACGGAAATAACCAGAGCGTCCGGATGCTCATTTATGAGCT
>UQQY01000197.1 GCA_900543295.1 uncultured Oscillospiraceae bacterium
CAAGATCAACTTTTGAGTAAAAACCGCCGGTAGCTTTTGCAGAGACGAGGTTTTCGCCGTCAAGCGTGAACAAAAACTTTTGCTGGTTCATTGCGGTCGGCGCGAGCAGCGCAGCAGATACGCCGTTATAAAACCACTCCGGCATTTTTCCGCTTACGGAACAGACCTCCTGAATGGTTTTGGAAGTGTGCGCGGCGCCCTGCGTTTTTCCATATCCAAGCGCAAGAACGCATACCAGCTTCTCTCCGGAATCTATTTTGCATTTGCTTCGAGCAGCACCCTTGCTGAATGACATGGCTGCCCAGCAGGTATTCAATCCAAGAGTTTGAGCAAACAGCGCAAGCCTTTCTCCATAATAACCAAGTCTTTCATCAAGATCGGACGATTTCTTCCCGATGAGCGCAATATATTGCGTTACGCCTCTGAATTTTCCGTAATGCGCCATAAAGCTGTCGAACGCTTTGGAATCTTCGGTTACAAGTTGAATATGCAGTCCGCCCTTCTGATTGCAGCTTTCTATTTCATTTTGAAGCTTAGAAATACTCTCATCGGAGATTTTTTGATCGGTATAGCTGCGTACAGAGTGGCGTTCCTTGATTGCATCTGTAAGAGTCATGATAAGTCTCCTTAAAATCAGGATAAGGGTTTGGATATGCGGATAAAGCGTTCGGTTTATTTCTGAGACCATAGGTACGCAGAATAAGTGCTTGCCATGAGCGATAAAATAATTTTTAATGGCCGTGTTACTTATTGGGGCACATAGCCGAAGAAATAGCCGAGAGAAGCAAAGGTCATTTTTATTGCTCCGTCTTTTCCTTCTGACGGATTTTCCGCAGTGCGGATGTAAAATAGACAAGACCTGCGCCGATCGGCAGATAAAACGTAATCATCCGCCAAAGCAGCATAATCAGATTAATGACGCCGCGATCTGCACAAAACGGGGAAAAGAAGGTGTAAAAGCTATATTCTGCTCCGCCGGAGGCACCCGGCAGCGGTACAAATGAGGAAATCATCGTAACAAACGCCTGAGCGCTGATCACAGTTCCGGGTGTAAGCGTTGTTACACCGAATGCGCGGAACAGAAAAAACGGAATCATAAAAAACGCCGTCAACTGTAAAACCGACATCACCATAGAAGAACACATCATACCGACGTGGCTGCGCAGAACAGTAAAGCCTTCGTGAAAAGAATTCAGCTCGTTATCAATATAGGCCACTGTCTTTTCCTTGTCCTTCACAATTCGCATTTTGGCAAGCAGACTGATCAGACCGACCGCTATCTTCCGTGTAAAGTTCCTGAAAAAACAGATGGACAGCAGGAAAAGCATGACCGCCGTATTGATCAAAAAACCGATAAAGACCAAATAGCCGAATCCGCTTACCTGTGCGGAAAAATAATTCCATTTCATAAGTAAAACAACCGCCGAATACAGCGTTAGCGCAATCTGATACAAAATAAAACGTACCATCAGCGACCCGATCGCCATCCCAAGCGGCAATCCTGTTTTTGTCATATGATACGCCTGTACCGGCTGGCCGCCGCTTGAAAAAGGCGTTATGCAGTTGAAAAGCTGCCCGATCATCGTCGTGCTCATCGTATCCGCAAAGCGATGCTCTTTTTTATAACAGCGCACCACGCTGTGCAGAATGCTTCCCTCCAACCCCCAATAACAGACGATCATCAGCACGCCGCCAAGAATCCACAGTCCATTTGCCTGTTGAACCAGCAGCAGGATATTGTCCCATCCGGTAGACCAGACGACATATCCAATCAATACAACAAAAACAGCCCCCAAAAACACAAGATTTTTCTTTTTTAATTCCATATACTCTCCTTAACACAGTCTGTCTTTTTGTGATGAACCCCAATCTAATATCTTATAATATATCGTACCAGCAGAGTAAAGTCAAGATTCTCAAAGCGAAAGGAGCACGCGCCATTCCGCCTCACGAAAGCCGGGATACACGCCGCTTTCCGCAATCAGCAGCGGACGCTTTACAAGCATGCCGTCAGAAGCGAGCAGCGAAATCTGTTCTGCTTTCTCCATATCTGCAAGCTTCTCTTTCAGTCCAAGTGCCTTATACTTTAGACCGCTGGTATTAAAAAAGCGTTTCACCGGCAAATGGGATTCTGTAATCCACTGTGTAAGCTCCGCCTCATTCGGACGTTCGCCGACAATATCGCGCACCGTATAGGAAACGCCCTGTGCGCAAAGCCAGTCGAGCGCTTTTTTGCAGGTGCTGCACTTTTCATAGCATAAAACAAGGACAGCCATCACCGATCACCTTCCTCACAAACTTTTTGTATCACGCGATATGCCTCGCAGAGGCTGTCAAACGTATGGTACCGGCAGTTTGCCGGACTGGTGGAGGGAAGCAGGGCGGCTTCCCTCCCAGTCTGCGTCCTGCAATACTTATTATACAGCGAATAGGCTTTCGTTCCAGTGCAGAAGACCGCCTCAATCGGCGTGCTGCATATGATTCTGTTTAAATCGTTCGGTACCGGAGCACGTATGCTTGCGTCGTCCGCTCCGCAAATCTCACAGGAATAAAGCACATCCCATAGTGCAAAACCACTGGAGAGCGCAAACGCCCGTCTCTGCGCCGTGGTTTCAGGAAACGGCTTGCCGAATACCGCACTCATCACACGCCAGAAACGATTCTGCGGATGCGCGTAGTAAAAGCCTGCCTCGCGCGACTTTGGCGAAGGAATCGATCCAAGTATCAGCACGCGCGAATGCTCATCATAAACAGGCGACAGCTCATGAAGCACCCGCCTTTTTTCCCTTCCCCGTACGGCTTTGTTCATATGCGCTCTATATTCCTTTCCCGGTTTTAATCGCTTTCATTATACGCTGTTTTTTGGTGCTTATCAAGCGCGGCTTGCCTTTCTGATAAAAGCGCGTATAATTATAAAAAAGAGAAGGAAGGCGTTTTATGTGATAGAGGAAATTTTTGATGCTGTAAAAACGGCCGTTTGTGAAATAATGGAGGCGGGGCGTCTGCATCCCGGCGATTTGCTTGTTGTCGGCTGTTCCTCAAGCGAGATTTTAGGAGAGAAAATTGGTACGCATTCCAGCACAGAGGCCGCGGAGGCGGTCATTTCCGCATTGCTTCCTGTTTTAAAAGCACATGGCATCTTTTTGGCGGCGCAGTGCTGCGAGCATTTAAACCGGGCTCTGATTGTCGAAGCAGAATACGCCAAATCACATGTTCTGGAGCAGGTCAACGTAGTTCCGCAGCCGAAAGCGGGCGGTTCCTTTGCGTCGGGCGTATATCATGCGATGGCGCATCCGGTCGCGGTCGAACACGTAAAAGCCGATGCAGGCATGGATATTGGAGATACGTTAATCGGCATGCATTTGAAGGAAGTAGCGGTTCCGCTGCGCGTCTCAGTCAAAAAAGTCGGCGAAGCAAATCTGGTCTGCGCCCGCACACGTCCGAAATGTATTGGCGGCAGCCGGGCAGTATACGACGAAGCGCTGATGTAAGG
>UQQY01000198.1 GCA_900543295.1 uncultured Oscillospiraceae bacterium
CAAGTCCTGTCGCCCGTACCAAAAAGAAACGACAATTTTCGACCGGAGATTGTCGTTTCTTTTTGGTACTTTTCACTCTTCTCCTTTCTCTCACATTGTCGTTTCCAATGAAAAGAGAAAAGTGAGAAGATAAGAGAAGCCGTGGCTTTGCTTCGCAAAGCATTGATTATAAAAGTAATTTATTGCATATCAGGGCTCAGCTCCCACCGCCAAAAGCGCAAATTCATCTTTTTCGTACCCCGCACCAAAATCCTCTGAAACAGCTTGTTTCAGAGGATTTTTCATATCATTCAATCCTTTTTCTTTGCCAGCGGCGACGCAAATTTTGACAATATATTTACAAACATGAATATATCTAATTCCTCCGCTTTTGACTGTCTCATTCAAGCATCATACTCAATGTAATCGGGTGCCCAATCAGACCAAATTTAACCTTTATGCCGCTTTATCATATCTCACGTGTTGATCGGCTGGCGCATCAGGCTGACAACAGCATAGATCAGGAAGATCACCGGAAGCAAGCATAAAACCGCCGTCCACACCCACATGGGTACAGCCGCAAACCATCCGGCGACTGTCACGATTATTCTGCCGATCGCAGTGCTTGTGTCTCCGCTTTCCACGATTCTTCCAATCGGATCGCCTAAAATCATGGGTGCAAAGCAGACAGCGTATGCAATCCAAAACGCCGCTTTGCCAAAGCGCGCAAACAGCGCCCCGATAAAAGAACCGAAAATCAGCAGAATCAATGGTATCAGCGCAGCAATATACCATGGAAGAAATTCAAAAATTCCAAAAATCGGAGAATCACTGCAAACCAGCCACTCGCCCAGCATCAAAATACCGGCCAACGCCGCCACACACAAAACAGTGAAAAGTGAAAACATATATTGCGCCGCCAGATAGGCCCGCCTTGTGCATCCCATCCGGACCGCATTGTCAAAGCCTGCGCTGAACAACGCTGCAATAACAAACAAGGTGGACATCAGCCCGGCTGCCATCGCACAGATGCCGCCGAGCGGAATGTACGTTTCATGATCTACAAAGGTGATAATAATGGACATCACCGTTCCAAATATCCATCCGCCAAGCGTAATGCAGCCAAGCAGCAGCATGTTTTTAAAACAGCAGAGAAACTCCGCTTTCAAAGCTCGTTTTACCATCTTTCCCATTTTTTATTTCACCCCATATTTGCGCAGAAAACAGAAATAAACCAATACCGGAAAACCGACGGCAAAAAGAGCAAACAGCAGGTAAACCCACTCCGGCATGACCGTCAGATTGAGCGGCACGGTAAAAGCAGTTGTGTCGGAAGCGGCTGTATACGAGATAAAAAAGCCGATCACACCGCCGGTCAAGCCGCAGAAAATACCGAATAAAATAGCGCCGATCTTACCGAAACGGTGTGTAAAGTGACCGAGCAGCTCACCCGCCGACATGATAAAGACAATCAACAAGGCGGTCACAGCGCATTGCATCGGCTCAACAGCAGCTTTTCCCGCCGCCAGATAGACAGACAGCGCATCGGCGCCCACGCCAAGCAGTGTGAAAATGACAGCGCTTACCAGCTTCATGATCTGTGCGGCTGCAAACGCACTGCGGCGCGTATTGCAGGTGCCGAGCGCAATATTTAAGTACAGCGCCGCATACTGATAGCTTAGGGTAAACGGAATCAGCACTGTTATTACGATAAAAAACGGTTGTCCCGCCATATCCGGAGTATCTGCCGTCATCATATTCCAATACAGCGCCAAAAAGACGAACAGTACAGCGGTAACCGCAGCGCTTTTCCACAAGAGATGCATTTGATATTTTATATTTCGTCTGATAAATGCGCCCATTTTAAACCGCCTCCCCCTGCCGTTTTGTCAGGTAGACGAAAATTTTTTGCAGCGGAACCGGCGAAACGGTCAGCTCGTTTCCGTATGCGGAAAGATCAAGCTGCTGACCCGGTTTTGTACGGATGCAGACCGTTTTGCTTCGGCCGAGCACTTCTGTATGCAGCCGCTCATAGCCGTTTGCCGCACGGTCAACCGTCTCTGCAAGGCCGCTTACATAGCGGCAGGAATCAATCAGCTCCTGCGTATTCTCTTTCAGGGTGATAGTGCCGTCGTTTAAGATAATCGTCTCTTCAAGCAAATTTGCCGCTTCTTCAATAATATGGGTCGAAATAATAAAGGTACGTCCTGTCTCCTCATAGTCTGCAAGCAATAGGTCATAGAAGCGGTCGCGCATATAGACGTCCAATCCTGCGACAGGCTCATCCAAAATGGTGATCGGTGCGCGCGAGGCAAGCGCCAGCGTGATGGTCACCATACTCATCATACCCTTGTTCATCTTGCAGACCTTTTTCTTCAAATCAAGGCCGAATTCCTTTGTCAGGCGCTCAGCGTATTCTGCATCCCATGCCGGATAATAGCAGGAAGCCATTTTAAAATACTCTTTTACGCGCAAAGTATTCTGTCCGAACAGCATGGTTGGACTCAGCTCGCGCGAAAAGCAGATCTGGCTCACTGCCTTTTCATTCTCCCAAACGCGCATGCCGCCGTATGTGACGCTGCCGCTGTCACAGGTGTTCTGTCCGGTCATAATGCTCAAAAGCGTAGTTTTGCCGATGCCGTTTCTGCCGATCAGACCGTAAATTTTACCCGGCTCAATCGTAAGATCCACTCCGTTTAGTACGGTGTTCTTTCCGAAGGATTTGACAACTTTTTCGCATACAAGACAATTCTGTGTGTTCATCTTGCTGATACCCCTTTCTCTGTCGGATGGTCATGCTCCGCTCTGCGGATCATTTCGACCAGTTCTTCTTTTGTAATGCCAAGCGCTTTGGCCTCGCTTATCAGATTGACGACAAACTGCTCATAAAAACCGGCCTTTCGTGCAAGACGGATTTTTTCTACAGCGCCTTCGTTCACAAACATGCCGATACCCCGTTTTTTATAAAGTATCCCCTGCTCGACCAAAAGGTTGATTCCCTTTGCCGCCGTCGCCGGATTGATCGAATAAAGCCGCGCCAGCTCGTTTGTTGAGGGAACCCGCTCCCCCTCCAAAAAGATGCCGCGCAGAATGCTGTCCTCGATCATCTGTCCAATCTGCAAATAAATCGATTTATCATCGTTTAACTGCAAATAGTGCGCCTCCTTTCCGCTTCGCTCGTTACATGGTTCATTACTTGTGTAATTAACTATATCACACATCATATACCCTGTCAATACCCTTTTCATTCTTGTCCAAAGAAAAATATGACTCTTCGCACCCCTTATTATCAGAAAAAGAAAGACGCATAGACTCTTGAAGCCTATGCGCCTTTCACTTTGTCCCATTACTATTTGATTACAGGTCCCGGCTGCGGTACTGCAAACATACCGGCCTCTCTGTCAGGATCCATTTCAAAAAGCTCAACCATTTCTCCTGAAAGTCCTCTGAAAAAAGCATAGCGTACATTCTCAAAGGCGGCGGGTGCATCCGTCAAAACACCTCCCGCC
>UQQY01000199.1 GCA_900543295.1 uncultured Oscillospiraceae bacterium
GACTATACCGTTGGTATGGGATTCTAACCCATTCTGCTTTGAAAATATCAAGCTCGCGGACTTACAGCTAAAACTTTTCACCGCCAGTGAGGAATTACACCTCGCCCTGAAACAGATTTTCCTATACAAAATAAAAATTGATTTTGCCTGTAACCTTTCGATTACTCGTGATCATGACCGCAGCCGCAGTCATCATCTTCACAGCCGCAGTCACAGCCGTCGAAATCAAATTCCAGCTTTTCGCCGCAGTTCGGGCAAACGGTGTCGCCCTCAAGCAGCATATCCTCATCCAGATAAATCTGGTCGCCGCAGCTCGGACAGGTGACCTCATACAGATCATCATCACAGCCGCACTCGTCGTCTTCCTCGCCGTCGCCGTAAAAATCCTCTTCCAAGCTGCCGAGATCTTCATCAATGATATCAAGAAGCTCCGCCTGCTCGTCAGCCGTCTCTTCGATGTCGGCAATTTCTGCCGCCATATCGTCAAGTACGTCTACAATCGCGGAAAGAAGCTTGCCCTCTTTCGTGGAATCGTCAATACCAAGGCCTTCTGCAAGCCCCTTCAGATAAGATACGCTTTCCATCATACTCATGTTCTCTTCATCCTTTCCGCCGTATACACGGCTCAAACCCTTCGGTTTTCTTTGGAAAAAAGTTTTATGCGCGCTCCATATATTCACCGGTTCTGGTATCAATGCGGATCATATCGCCCTCATTGATAAACAGCGGAACACGGATTTCCGCACCGGTTTCGAGCGTAGCCGGTTTGGTTGCATTAGTTGCCGTATCGCCTTTTACGCCAGGCTCAGTTGCAGTAACCTCAAGCTCAACAAACGTCGGCGGCTCAACGCCAAAGATATTGCCCTTGTAGGAGAGAATTTTGCACTCCATATTCTCTTTAACGAATTTGAAGGTATCTCCAAGTTTGTGGGAATCGATCGGCTCCTGCTCATAGGTTTCGTTATCCATAAAGTAGTAGAGATCGCCGTCCTGATACAGATACTGCATCTCGCGGCGCTCAATATAAGCGGTCGGAAATTTATCGGTCGGATTAAAGGTTTTATCGACAACGGCGCCGCTGATAACGTTTCTGATCTTAGTACGGACAAATGCCGCCCCTTTTCCCGGCTTTACATGCTGAAACTCAATGATCTGATAGACATCACCATCCATATCGAAGGTCATACCGTTTCTGAAGTCTCCTGCTGTTACCATAAGTTACCTCCATCTATACAAATAAAATGGTCAAAATATTCTTTTTATAGTTTACCGTAAAATCCAAAGAAATTCAATAGTAAAATGAAAAATACCTGCGCTCTGCTGCGGTTTATTTTTCAGCTATACGTTTCTTTTTTTAAATCACAGTGTAATAAGCTGCTTTTCACTGTGCGCAAAGCTTTGAACGCCCGTTTCCGTAATCAAAACGGTATCCTCGATCCGCACACCAAATTTGCCCTCAAGGTATACGCCGGGCTCAATTGTCTCAATCACGCCCGCTTCGATAATGCCATTGCAGGAAGCGCTGAAGCGCGGCTCTTCATGAATAAACAGACCGAGAGAATGACCGAGTCCGTGGCCAAAGCAGCCTTCGTAGCCGTTTTGATAGATGTAATCGCGTGCGACTTTGTCGATGTCGGAATAGCGCATGCCCGGACGGACAGCCTCCGCCGCCATCAGATGAGCGGTTAAAACGGTGTCGTAAACGCGCTTCTGATCATCGCTTATTTTGCCGACTGCGACGGTACGTGTCATATCGCTGCAATAGCCGTTATACGCCGCGCCGAAATCCATGGTGACAAAATCTCCGTTTTCAATCTTTTTATCAGAGGGCACGCCGTGCGGCATCGAGCTGTTGACGCCGGAAACGACAATACTGTCGAACGCCAGCGAGGAGGCGCCGTTTTTACGCATAAAATACTCCATCTCAACCGCGACTTCCCGCTCAGTGACGCCGGGTGTAATAAAGCTTAAAATATGCGTAAAGGTTTTATCGGTAATATCCTGTGCCGCCTGAATAAAAGAGATCTCCTCCGCTGTTTTATGCGCGCGAAGCTGATTGACCGCACTGCTTAGCCGGTCGTCCGCCAGCAGTTCAAGCGACGGCATTTTTTCGCAGAAGGCGTGGTACTCCGACATTGTCATCGTCTCGGCTTCAACCAAAATACGGACGGCCTTATGTTCTGCAAAAAAGTTTTCGATCTGCTCCGTCAGTTTATCCTGCAAAAGCACCGGATAACCCGTCACAACCGAACGCGCTTTCTCAATATAGCGAAAATCGATAATAAACGCCGCAGCATCGCGTGTAAACACAAGCGTACCGGCAGAGGATTTCATATCCGTCAGATAACGGCGGTTTAAATCCGATGTAATAATCGCGCCGTCCGCATCGTCCGGCAGCATTGCCATAAGTTTTTTCAGTGATTCCTTCATTGTTTTCATCTCCGTGAAGAATGTGGTTCCGGCCTTTTTTCACGCGCCGGTGAACGCCTTCGATAATAGGTGCGGATATGGATGGTTTCCAAATTTCGGCGCACCCTAAAGGTCCAGCCGTTTTCCAAAAGCATTGGCTGAACAAGGATGGTAAACATCCCCTTCAGATTTCCGCCGACAATATCCGTATAAATCTGATCCCCAACTACTGCAATGTCCTGCACAGGCAAATTCATTTTTTTCTGCGCCTTCGTGAAACCAAAAGTCAGGGGCTTCATCCCCATAGATACAAAATCCAGAGACAGCGCATCCGCAAAGGGCTTTACGCGGTCATAGCTGTTGTTCGACACAATGATCATGGGAACGCCGGCGGCGCGCATGGACTCGATCCACTCGCGAACATCGCCCCTAAGTATCTGACTGTCATGCAGTGTAAGCGTATTGTCGACATCGAGTATCAAACCGCGGATTCCATTTGCGCGAAGCAGCGCAAGGTCAATCCGTGTAACGTCCTTTAAAATCAAGTTGGGCTGAAAAACAGACATGATACTCTCCTTAAGCTATGACCGGATAAACGAAAAAGCGAGCTTTATGCCCGCTTTTTCTTTAAGAAACACTTATCTTATCTATACTTGCGTTTGCGTGCAGCCTCAGACTTTTTCTTCCGTCTGACAGAAGGCTTTTCATAGTGTTCTCTTTTACGAACCTCAGCCAGTACGCCGGATTTTGCACAGGATCTCTTAAATCTTCTGAGCGCGCTGTCGAGAGACTCATTTTCTTTTACACGAACTTCTGACACTTTATTCCCTCCCTTTGCCGCATAGGCAGAGGTTTACAATCTCCATATTGCAACGTAAACTATTATAGCAAAGCAACAATAGAGTTGTCAAGTCTATTTTACGTATCTGATGCAGAGAGGTTTATCTTACAACGAGATTAACGAGTTTTCCGGGAACAACGATCTCTTTGATGATCTGCTTTCCGGCAAGCTCCTGTGCAATCTTCTCGCTCGACTTTGCGGCGGCAAGCACGCTTTCTTTA
>UQQY01000200.1 GCA_900543295.1 uncultured Oscillospiraceae bacterium
CTTCGCTGGCTTTCTCCTTTCGAGTTCCTTGTCCAATATGTTTGACATCCCTACAAGGCTCAGTTATAAGCTTTCAGGAATTGAGCAATTAGTTTCATTGCTTCCGGCGTCCAGCATCCGGTACCATGACCGCCTGCCGCGATCTTGACAAACTCCGCTCTGCCGCCGCAGCCGCGTATTCTGTCGCAGAAGCGCAATCCCTGCGCCATTGGAATGATCGGATCTTCTTCCCCCTGCAAAAACAAAAAGGCCGGCAGCCTTTTATCTGCGGAAATATAGTTGATCGGACTTGCATCAGCAAGCATCCCCGCGGGGTCGGCAAGAAAATCATCCTTGAATATCTCACGCGCCTCAAAGGGAAATTCTCCTTCCCCGGGACGAAGCTTTTTTCCCTCAGCCAGCCGATCCGGAACGAGGTTCAGCAGATCGTTTGGGCCATAAAAAATAACGCAGGCGCTGACGTCGGTCCGTTCGTCCAGATGCTCTCCTATATTAAATCGTTCCTCTGATCCCGTCAATGCAGCCATCGCTGCGGTATGTCCGCCGGAGGAATCGCCCAGCAGCGTGACATGCGCGGGGTCAATATGATACTGAGCGGCATTGGCACGAAGATAGCGGATTGCTTCCTTTGTGTCCTGCACTGCGGCCGGAAAACGCACATCGTCTTTAAACGTGCCGCGATAGGCGATGCTTGCCACAACAAATCCCTGCCTTGCCAGCTCTACCATGCGGGGAACATGAACATATCCCTCCGCGCCGCTCCATCCAGATCCGGGAACATCGACAATCAAAGGGAAAACTCGAGTGTCTTTGGGCGGCTCCGGATGTTTCTCTTTTTTTGCAATCTCGGCATAAATGGCGTGATGCTGCGGATGCGGAATATCGGGCGACACCGGCGACAAAAGCTGCAACGCCAGATCTCCCGTTTTTCTGTGTGCAAACACAATATTGGGCGTATACGTTACTTCATATGCGTAACGCGCATCGGAATATAAAACACGACTAATCTCCATACGATTTCTCCTTTCAAAATTTTATAAGTTAGACCGTTTTTATGACGCCTTTATTTTACCACATAGAGGAAGCGCTTTGTCAAGCTATGTTGGCGGCGCTAACATTTTTACGACCGCCCGCCGGATAGACGCCCCTTCTCGAATCGCTTTCGTCCCTTATAGAAAAAACCGGCGAGATCTGCCGCCGCCCAGCCGATCGGAACGGAAATCCAAATTCCAATCTCCCCGACGATCGGCGCCAGTATATAAGCAAGCGCAACGCGCAGTCCAAGTGAAATCAGCGTCAGGACAAGCGACATGCCGGGCTTTCGAACTGCGCGGTAATAGCCGTACAGCAAAAACAAAATGCCAATTCCGATATAGAATGCACCCTCAATCCTCAGATACTGCGCGCCGATTCGGATTACTTCCGTCTCCTGTTCACTGACGAACAGCCGCATCATGGGCTCCGCCAAAAGGAATACAATTCCTGAAACCAGCAGACAGAATGCGGACGAGCACAAAAGCGCGCTGCGGCTTCCATGCCGCATTCGTTCCTTTTCTCCCGCACCGTAATTCTGCGCAATAAAAGTGGAAAACGCATTTCCGAAATCCTGCGCCGGCATATAGGCAAAGGAATCAATCTTCACTGCCGCTGCAAAAGCCGCCATAACATCCGTACCAAACGTATTGACAAGTCCCTGTACCAGCAGAATGCCGAAATTCATAACGGACTGCTGCGCGCACGTCAGAAAGGAGAACCGCATAATTTCGCGCAAAGCGGCAATGTCAGGCCGCATATGCCGGCTGGAAACCCGCAGCTCAGGGCGGCGCAGCAAGGTATATACAAGAATCCCAATACCGGAGATCACCTGCGCGATAACGGTTGCAGCAGCCGCTCCGATCACGCCCATTGGCCAAACGGCTACAAACAGCAAGTCTAATGCAATATTTAAAACTGCCGAAATAGAGAGAAACACAAGCGGTATCAAGGAATCTCCCACCGCACGAAGGAGGCAGGCAAAATAATTGTACAAAAACACAGCGGGAATCCCCATAAAGATCACCCGCAGATAGCCGCGCAGTAAGCCGTATACCTCCGCCGGAACACGCAGAAGCGACAGGACCGGATCAATCCACAAAAAAGCCGCCGCACACAAAGCCAGTGTGACCGCGCCAATCATCCAAAACGACTGGGCAATAAAACGCCGAAGCCGTTCAAAGTCCTTTTCGCCAAACAAAAGGGAGAACAGAGCGCCCGATCCCATGCATAATCCAATCAGAATAGACGTAAGAAACGTCATCAGCATATATGCAGAGCCTACCGCCGCCAGAGGATTTTTTCCGAGGAAATGTCCAACCACCCAGGTATCCGCAATATTATAAAACTGCTGCAAGAGGTTACCCGCTGTCATCGGCAGTGCAAACAGCAGCATGGTTTTGGTTATGCCGCCTTGTGTCAAATCTCGATTCATAAAAAAGCTTTCCTTTCACAGCAAAGCAAAAATCGAACAAGCTCCTTCTCAATCGCCGGCGTCCACCATTCACGGTATCCCGTATCGGTCGGATGAATCTCATCCGCCATAAAGCGGACGCGCTGTTCAGCCGTAATCCGATTAAACGCCGTATCGTTCCACAGATCGATGACAGAAAAGTCCATAGAAGAAGCAAGCGTATGCAGCGCTTCAACCATTTTGGCGTATGCGGCGCTTTCATACCGCGGATTCGTATAAAAGACGACCGGACAGCGCCATTTTTCTCTTACATACTGAACAATCGCCGTAACTGCGCCTGTTACCGTTTTCATATCCGGCTCAGGTTCCCCTGTTTTTCCAAGTGGCACACAGTGGGACGCATCGTTTGTTGAAAGCTGGCACACAAACAAATCCGGACAAACTGCGCCGCTTATCCGCTTTAAACGGCTTACATACGACTGATCGTCCAAATCGGCAAGCGTTGTGCCGGATATCGCCTCTTTTATCACATAGCAGCCCGTCCTGGCCGCAATATGTTCCACAAATGAAATCCCGTCCGCAGCGCTTCCATAGGTAACGGAAGAACCGAGAAACAGGATCGTCTTTCCCTTCAGCAAACAATCCTGCATCATAAAACCTCATTTCGACTCATTTTTCTTGCATCCGTTTTATCATATAAGAAAATCGGAAAAAGCACAAGGCTTTTTCCGATCGTAATCATACCATTCACTCTGCCGAAAAGAACGTTCGTCCCTCAGCAGTATAACGCCGCACGCCGAATACCCGCTCAATCACACCCGATTGTATACAGTCGGAGGTTTCTCCGTCAAACACAATTTTCCCGCCGTCTAACACAGTAAGACGGTCAGCATACCTTACCGCCTGATTCAGGTTGTGCATCACCACAAGCAGCGTCTTTTTCCGATGCCGCTTCATGCTGTCCAGCAAATCCAAAAATGCGTGCTCATATGCCATATCCATATAAGTGGTAG
>UQQY01000201.1 GCA_900543295.1 uncultured Oscillospiraceae bacterium
CCTATCAGGAGAAGGTGCTGAAATATGCGCCCAAGGATATGGTCGTGTTCACATACGCCGAGAAAGGGTTCCAACTTGGAATCGTATCGGATGATGAGAGTGAATGAAACGAAAAATGTTTCTCTGCTTTTGACCCTTTACGACTTTTAAAGAAAGAGGTGTGCAGAATGAAAAAATATATAATCCCTATATTCCTTGCTTTCCTGCTTTTGTTGTCCGCCTGCTCACCGCAGCTAAAGGAGTCCGATTTTATACTGACAAATGAAGATTTAAGCGACGATGCATATATGAAATACCGCGCCCTTTTTCATTCTTATTTTTCATCAGATGATTATGGGGGAAAATATATGGAGAATGGCATACTTGTTTACTGCTTAAATGAAGACTCCAAACAGAAAGAAAACATTGACCGCTTTTTCGAACTGGCAAATGCAGAGCTTGAAAAGCATCAGTTCAGCCCCATTCAGACGAAAACAGTAAAATATTCCTATCAGGAATTATTGGATGCATCCGACCGTATCAGCGACGCGGCGGAAAGGGGAGAATTCAAATTTTTCTGTCTGGGGCCAGATGTATATCAAAACTGTCTGGAGATCCAATATTCCGACATATCGGAATCCTATCAGGAGAAGGTGCTGAAATATGCGCCCAAGGATATGGTCGTGTTCACATATGCCGAGAAAGGATTCCAGCTTGGAATCGTATCAGATGATGAGAGCGAATGAAGCCGTATCGTATTAAAGAAGCGGATAGCATGGAAAATTATTATACTAAGAAGAAATAAGCATCTCCCTAACGATATTGCTTTTATCATATTTCCTTTGAAAGCTGTTTATTTTCTTGACAGAATGCAATATAATATAGGAAGCGGATATTTTGCATCCGATTTTTCTCGAAGGGACGGACTTAACCATTATGGAACACGAAATCAGCGCGGATCTGCTTCAAAATAAAAAACACATTCACTTTATCGGTATCGGCGGATCGGGCATGTTTCCGATTGCACAGATTCTGCATGCAAAGGGCTATTACTTAACCGGCTCGGACAATAATCCGACCGATACGCTGGAGCTTGTCAAAAAAATGGGCATCCCGGTGATGATGGGACAGCGTGCGGAAAACATAAAGGGCGCCGACCTCATCGTCTACACTGCCGCGATTATGGAGGACAACGAGGAACTGGTTGCGGCGCGTGCTTCAGGCGTTCCGGTAATTGAGCGGAGCGTCATGCTCGGCGTGCTGTCCCGCTGCTTTAAAGAGGCGCTTTGCGTCTGCGGAACGCACGGCAAAACCACAACCTCTTCTATGCTTACGCAGATTCTTCTGGATGCGGGCCTTGATCCGTCGGCGGTCATCGGCGGAAAGCTTTCCTCCATTGGCGGGAGCGGCCGCGTCGGCGGGAGCGAGCGCTTTGTCTGCGAGTCGTGCGAGTTTGTCGATACTTTCTTAAAGCTTGCTCCTGATACCGCGATTCTTTTGAATATTGACAACGATCATCTGGACTACTTCAAAACGATCGACAATCTGATTGCGTCGTTCCACAAATTCTGTTCCATGGCCAGTAAGGAAGTCATAGCCTATGGCGACGATCCGAAGGTCTTGAAAGCGCTTTGCGGCGTCGAAAAACCGATTACCTTCTATGGCTATTCCAATGCCAACGAGTATTACCCGGAGAACATCCAAACGCACAGCGGCATTCATACGAGCTTTGATTTCATGCAAAACGGCAGGAAGCTGGGCGTGATCGACCTCTATGTCCCAGGGCGGCATAATGTGCTGAACGCTATGGCGGCAGGAATCGCAGCTATGCGTTCCGGCGCATCGTTTGAGCAGGTCAGAGCCGGACTTGCCGCTTTTCACGGCGCGGGACGGCGCTTTGAAATTCTCGGGCATGTAAACGGCATAACGGTTGCGGATGACTATGCGCACCATCCGACAGAGCTCCGCGCCACGCTGACCGCTGCGAAGGAAATGCATTTTAAGCGCGTAATTGCCGTGCATCAGCCCTTTACCTATTCGCGTACCAAAACGCTGTTAGACGATTTCGCCGAGGTTTTGCAGATTGCGGATATCACGGTTTTGTCCGAGATTATGGGAAGCCGTGAGAAGAATATTTACAACATCTACGCCAGGGATCTTGCGGAAAAAATTCCGGGGTGCGTATGGTTCCCAACGTTTGAGAAAATTGCCGCGCATGTCGTCTCCATTGCAGAAGACGGCGACCTTATCATCACCCTGGGCTGCGGCGATGTGAATAAGTGCGCCAAGCTGATTGTGGAAAAACTGAAAGATCAGCCGAATGCTGCGAACGGATAAGCAGACTGCGATAAAGAGAAAGTAAAACAGCCGCTCTTCCCCTGTAAGAGGAAAGAGCGGCTGTTTTACTGATATTGCCGAAATCAAATGGAACGGAATCCGCGTCCGATAATTTCACTGGTGGAGTTTACAATGACAAAGGCGCTGGGATCCAGCTCCTTGAGCTTGCGTTTAAGCGCAGCGGCCTCAATCCGGCGGCACAGCGTGACGATCATCTTTTTATCTGTGTGAGAGTATTCGCCCAGCGCGTCGATCGTCGTGGCGGAGTGCCCCATGGTATGGAGAATATAGTCTACAATTGGATCAGGCCGCTCTGTGATTATCATAAAATACTTGCATACGTTCAGGCTTTCAATTACGTTGTCCACAAGAAACGCCTTGGCAAACAGTCCGAGCAGGGAGAACAGTCCCGTTCGGATGCCAAATACGAAGAAGGATGAGGCTGCAATGATGAAATCTGTGCAGAGCAAAGCCTTTCCGACATCCAAAGAGGTGTACTTTTTTAAAATCAGGGCTATAATGTCCGTACCGCCGGAGGACGCTTCTGCGTTGAACAGAATTGCCGCGCCGATCGCCGTAAGCAGAATCGCATAGACAAGCTCTAAAAAAGGCTCATCCGTAAGCGGAGCGGACAGAGGCGCCGCCTTTTCAAGAAGCCATGTCAAAACGGAAAAAAGAATGCTGCAATATGTCGTTTTGGCGCCCGTATCCTTCCCCAGCACAATGAATCCTAAAACAAGCAAGAGCATGTTGATGACAGAGATAAGCTGTGCCGGTGAGATAAAAGGAATCACATTGCCCAAAACGGTGGATATACCGCTGACGCCGCCGGTCGAAAAGCCGTTTGGTATTTTAAAAAAGTATACGCCTATCGTTGTCAGGATAACCCCGATCGTCATCATGGCGAATGTTTTCAGTTTCTCTTTCATAGAATCTCCTTGCCTTACATGAAATCGGATAAACCGCCCCTTATTATAAGAGCATTTTTTAAAAAAAGCAAGCTGAATATTGCGGCTCCTTGCGGCCAGAATGTAGGAGTACAATACATATTGGACAGGTGAATAAAAAAGGATGAAGGATAAGGC
>UQQY01000202.1 GCA_900543295.1 uncultured Oscillospiraceae bacterium
GGACATCGGCTGCGGCGTGATCTCCCTTTTGCCCATTGATGCAATCTCCGTTTCCCGCATCTCGCATCCGCGCGACCGTTTTACCGTAGGACAAAATATTCTGGCTGCCGTCAAGGCTGTCGGGGAGGACGGCCGCATCTCCCTCTCCCACAAGGAACTGCTCGGCACCTGGAGCGAAAACGCGGCGCAGTTTTCCGCCGGCGAAACTGTCGCAGGCATTGTGCGCTCTGTGGAAAGCTATGGCATCTTCGTCGAGCTTGCGCCGAATCTTGCAGGGCTTGCGGAGCTCAGGGAAGGCGTGCGTGTCGGACAGCAGGCAAGCGTCTATATCAAAAGCCTGATTCCGGAGCGGATGAAGGTAAAGCTGATCGTCGTGGATGCGTTTGACTGTGAGGAGCCGCCGCGGGCGGTTACATATTATCAAAAAGAGGGGCACATCTCCCGATTTTGCTATTCGCCGCCGCAGTGCAGCCGTGTAATTGAAACGGTGTTTGACGAAGAAAAGGATGCAGACTGAGACGGTACGTTACAAGAAATCTTTTTCGGCTATCGTTTTTGTGAACAATAAAAAGGTTCCCAGCGACAGGGAACCTTTTTTATGTTTATGAAACATCCGTTTTATTCGCCGTATGTCGAAACCGTAATACTTTTAATGACAACCGGCTCGTCTGAATCCGATGCCTCGCTCATAATTTTTGTCACCACATCGAGTCCTTCATACACCTGGCCGAATACGGTATGCACGTTATCGAGCCACGGCGTACCGCCTGCCTCAATATACTTTTCACGCTGCGCCGCCGGATAATCAATCGCAGCGTGTCCCTGTGTGGGTCTGATCGTTTTGTTGTAATAATCCAATTCCTCGCTGCCGCCGGTAAACGGATCCGTGTTGACAATAAAGAACTGACTGCCGTTTGTATCCGCACCGGAATTCGCCATGGAAAGCGCGCCGGTAAAATTGCGGAGCTGATCGGAAAATTCATCCTCAAACGGCTCGCCCCAGATGCTCTCGCCGCCTGTACCGTCGCCGTCCGGATCTCCGCCCTGAATCATAAAATTATCAATGATCCGATGGAACGTCAGACCGTCGTAATAGCCTTCCTTCGCGTGGGTTACAAAGTTTTCAACCGCCTTGGGCGCCTGCTCTTCAAAAAGCATTACTTTGATTGTGCCATAGTTTTCGACATTGATCTCCGCCACCTGCTGTCCTTTTTTCGGCGCTTCAAACTGAATCAGCCCCTTATTGGAGCAGCCGCCGAAGGAAAGCAGCACCGCCGCGGCTAACAGCAGAAATACAGTTCGGCGCAATATTTGTTTCATCGTCAATCTCCTCATGCTTCCTCGTTGGTTTTTGCAGCCTCTTCCCCATAGGTCGAAAGCTCAATCGACTCGATCACAACGCCGTCCGAAAGCTCTTTATAATCGCCCGTCGTCGGCATATGGGAAAGCGTATCCACAACATCAAGACCGTCGTATACCTGAGCAAATACCGTATACGCGCCGGTAAACTGAGGCAGGCCGCCGTGCTCCTTATAGGCGTTAATCACCTTAACCGGATATTTATACTCCTCCATCTCATCCACCAGATCCGTTGTCGCTTCAACGTTGCCGATGATGAAAAAGCGGCTGTCCGAATAATATTTCTGTGAGAACTTGTTTTCCTGATACCCAAGCACGGAGACTGCGCCGCTGAAATGCCAGAGATTTGGCGTTGTTTCACATTGAAGAGCTTTGCCGTCATCCGTCACAAGCTTTCCCTCGCCGCCGCTTTCATCCGTCGCGCCGGTGATAATGGTGTTGTTTTCCGACTGGCCGAAGATGCGCTGATTATTATAAAAGCCGTCCTGCACCAAACGTCTGAAATGCGCGACCGTATTCGGCGCCTCCTCCGGAAACAGGACCATGCGAATAATCCCCGCCGATGTGTGCACAACAGCGACCTCCGCATCGTCCGCAATCTCATCAAACTGAAGAAAATGAATATCATTTTCATTCACCGGCTGCGCATCGGACGACATACAGCCGGTCAGCAATAAGGCAAAACCCAGCACACACGCTGCGATTCTTATTTTCTTCAAAGCTTCATCACCTATATCCTTTTTCTGCCTGTTTCAAAATGAGCGCTGTGCGCGGCAGACAGACACTTTCTATACCATTTCATTATACCGGCCTGTATACAGGGATACAAGAAACGTTTCCGTAAAAAATGATGAACATTTTGTAAACAGCGCAGGTTTAAACTTTTTTTGTCACCTTCGTACCCTGTCTGGTCTCCTCCACGATATAGCCTTTTGCTGTAATTTCTTCACGCAGCGCGTCTGCACGGGCAAAATCCTTTGCTTTGCGCGCTGCTGCGCGCTCCTCAACCAGCGCCAGAATATCTGCCGGAATCTCTTCTTCCTTTTTGTTGTAGAGCAAACCCAGTACACCGGTCAGCTCTGCATAAAGCTCGGACGCATATGCGACATAACCTGCGTTTTCCGGATTTTCGCCCTGGATATTTGTATTGACCTCACGAATCAGATCGAAAACAACCGCTATTGCATCCGCTGTATTCAGGTCGTCGTCCATTGCTTCAATAAAGCGGGTGCGGAACACGTCAAGGCGCACCTTCTGCTCAGCCGAAATATCACCCGGCCGCGCCGTTTTCTTTGCAAAGTTCAGATTTTCCAGACAGGTGTACATGCGCTCCAGAGAGGATCTGCACGAATCCACCACCTCCGCAGTATAGTTGATCTGACTGCGGTAGTGCGCCTGAATCATCAAAAGGCGGAGCGGCTCATAGCCGAAATGCTCGCCAGCCTCGCGCGTGGTGACAAAATTGCCGAGTGATTTTGACATTTTCCGGTTGTCAATGTTGATATAGCCGTTGTGCATCCAGTAGTGCGCGAACGGAACGCCGTTTGCGCATTCGCTCTGCGCAATCTCGTTTTCATGGTGCGGGAAAATCAAGTCCTGACCGCCGCAGTGAATATCGATGGTTTTACCTAAAAATTTCCCCGCCATGGCCGAACACTCGATGTGCCAGCCTGGGCGGCCTTCACCCCATGGGGATTTCCAGCTCGGCTCGCCGGGCTTTGAGGCCTTCCAGAGCGCAAAATCCATCGGATCCTCTTTTACAGAATTGACCTCGATGCGCGCGCCCGCCTCCAAATCTTCCAGCGGCATATGCGACAGCTTGCCGTATTCGCTGAACCTGGCGGTGCGGAAATAGACGTCGCCGTTTGCCTCGTATGCAAAGCCCTTATCCACGAGTGTTTTGACGATCCTGATGATTTCGCCCATATTCTCAGTGACCTTCGGATGAACGGTCGCCTCCATGA
>UQQY01000203.1 GCA_900543295.1 uncultured Oscillospiraceae bacterium
GCAAGACAAGCACGGAACAACCATACTGCGGTAAGAAAATAATAAAAGTAAATTACCTCTCTATTTAAATTCAACGCCCGTTTACCTAAAATAATCAACATGACGCTTAAGCCAAACAGCAACAGGGAAAAGCAATAATTTGTATAATCTATCCCGACTATGAGGTTTTCATACTGCATAGGCAAATAATCGTACCACTGAAACATCCATGGTACAAAAAAATGCCACAATCCTATCAAAGCGCTTATTACACCCGTAATATAATATAGAACATGTATTCCCTTTTTCATATAAACCACTTCTACAACTTTTAATTTTCCAGAAATTTTTATAATTCTGCAACAATAACTAAAAAACTGGATACCCGTCATGATAACCACTGTATCAAAATCGATATCCAGTTTTGAAGCAAATCACATACAAGTTACGAACTTTGCTCTCTTTCTACAAATATTCAAATAATCTTTATTAAATTTCAATGGTAGTATGGTAAATTTGTGTTGTTTATTGTATAATTTTATTGAATTTAAAATTTGATAAATGGAGGAATTAAAATGAAGTTTTATATAGGCTCGGGAATGAAAAATTGTGAATTAGTTAATTACTATGCCAAGATGTTAAAAGAAAATGGTTGGGAACAAACTTATGACTGGGTAAAGAATGTTAGTGATGATGTGTCTATAGAAGATATGATAGAATATGCTAAATTAGAATCAAAAGGTATTGCTGATTCTGATGTTGTTATTATATTATTGCCAGCAGGAAGAGGTGCTCATATTGAGTTAGGGATGGCAATGGCACTTAATAAAAAAGTATTTTTATGTTCCGTTACTAAAGAAGAATTTAGTATTGAAAATACAGTTGCCTTTTATGAATTATCCAAGGTTGTTAAGTTAGTGGGAACTGCTGATGAGAACTTAAAAGAAATAATTAAATTGTAAAGAGGAATTATATATGAAAAAGTAGTAATTGCAGGTAGCGCTAAATTACAAGATGATATAAATTATTGGAAAGAAATTTTAAAGGACTGCTTTTTTTGCAGCCCTATTTTTTCGCTTTGTTTTATATAAGATAAAAACTTATGAACTTTAATTAGTCCGTAAGTTGTTTTCAAATGGAGCGAATAGCGGGAATCGAACCCGTAACGCCAGCTTGGGAAGCTGGAGTTTTACCGTTAAACTATATTCGCATTTGCAGTATCATTATGATACCGCAAAAAATCTGCTTTGTCAAGCGGATTCCTTATTCTCCCAGAATCTCTTCTGCAAGCGCTTCCATCTTCGGAATATCCGCTTCCTTCATCGCCGACTTGATCGTTACAACCGTCTCGCACAGACGGATATTCTTCATTTTCCCCACAATTTCCTTCATGCATTTTGCGGCGCTCGGCGCCCATGTGCCATTCTCCATGATGCCGATCGTGCGGTTCTGATAATTTTTCCCCTTCAGGTGAAGCAGAAAGCTCTCCATGCAGGGGAATACATCCGCATTATAAGACGCCGCCGCCAGCAGCAGCTTGTCATAGCGGAAAGCATCCTCAATCGCTTCCGACATATCGTCGCGTGCAAGATCGGTCAGCACGACTTTTTTCGCGCCCCTGGCCTTTAAAATATCCGCCATTTTTTTTGCCGCCTCAGCGGTATGCCCATGGATGGACGCATATGCAATCAGCACGCCGTCATCCTCCGGCGCATAGCTGCTCCATGTGTTGTACTTGTCCAGATAATATCCAAGATTCTCCGTCAGAACAGGGCCGTGCAGCGGGCAGATTTTCTGAATGTCAAGCGCCGAAGCCTTTTTTAAAAGCGCCTGTACCTGCGCGCCGTATTTGCCGACGATGTTGAAGTAATATCGCCTTGCCTCGCAGGCCCAATCCTCGTCGGTATCCAGCGCGCCGAATTTGCCGAAGCCATCTGCCGCAAACAGAATCTTATCCTTGCTGTCATACGCCACCATAACCTCCGGCCAATGCACCATCGGCGCAAACACAAACGTAAGCGTCCGGCTTCCCAGAGACAGTGTGTCGCCTTCTTTTACGGTAACGGTGCGGTCTGTCAGATCCATGGTGAAAAACTGCTGCATCATCGTAAAGGTTTTGGCGTTGCCGACAAGCTTCATCTCCGGATATTTCTCCGCAAGGATCTGAATACTTCCCGCATGATCCGGCTCCATATGCAAAACGACCAGATAATCCGGAGTTCTGCCGTGAAGCGCCGTCTCCAGATTGTCAAGCCATTCTGCTGTTTTGCGCGCGTCCACGGTATCCATAACCGCAAGCTTTTCATCCTCAATCAGATAAGAATTGTATGACACGCCGTTTGGCACAACATACTGGCTCTCAAACAGATCAATGGTTTTGTCATCTACACCGATATAAACAACGGAATCGGTAACGTTGTGATTCATTATGCATGCACTCCTTCATTGCAATCTTCTAAAACATTTTTATATTATCACAAAAACAGCGTTCTTTTCAATGCATGAATGTAAATATTCCTTCCACAACCGCTCTTTTTACACTTCGGCCTTTCTGTTGTTTTTCTTTTACCCTATACGGCAAACTGACTGTTATAAAGCGCGGCATAAAATCCATTCTTCTCGAGCAGGCTGTCGTGATTGCCCTGTTCCACAATATGCCCGTCCTTCATCACAATGATAACGTCCGCCTCCCGGATTGTGGAAAGCCGGTGCGCTACAATAAAGCTGGTGCGTCCCTTCATCATAGCCGCAAACGCCTTTTGAATCTTCATCTCCGTCCGCGTATCAATGGAGGAGGTCGCCTCGTCGAGAATCAGCATCGGCGGAAGGTTCAGCATCACGCGCGCAATGCACAAAAGCTGTTTCTGCCCCTGACTCAGCGAGCCGCCGTCCTCCGTAATCACCGTGTCATAGCCCTTTGGAAGCTGCTTGATAAAATGATGCGCATAGCTTGCCCTGGCCGCCGCAATAATTTCCGCCTCCGTGGCGCTGGGCTTTGACATGGCGATATTTTCGCGGATGGTACCGGCCTTCAGCCAGGTATCCTGCAAAACCATGCCGTAACTTCTGCGCAGGCTTTCCCGCGTGACGTTCCGAATATCCTTTCCCGCCGCACGGATTGTACCCGCGTCCACGTCGTAAAAGCGCATTAGCAGGTTAATGATCGTCGTTTTGCCGCATCCGGTCGGCCCGACAATTGCGACGCGCTGTCCCGGCTTTACAGAAAGATTGAACTGCTCGATCAGTTTCCGGTCCGGCCGATAGCTGAAGCTGACGTCCGAAAGCGAAACGCTGCCGTCCGGCTGCAAAACCGCCGCGTCCGCGCAATCCG
>UQQY01000204.1 GCA_900543295.1 uncultured Oscillospiraceae bacterium
CGGGACAGCCAATCCGAGGTGCTGATTGATGCAATCGACCTGCGGAACAAGCTGGAAGAAATCGCAGATGCGGAGTACGCCAAGACGGGCAAATATATCCGTCCAATCGCGCTGTTTCAGGCACAGCCGAAAGGCAAGGAGGACGCGACCACCTTTGAAAAACTGCGGGACAAGCTGGTGGATGCCGGGATTCCCGCCGAGCAAATTGCCATTCGTACCGCCGATGTGAACGAACTGAAAAACACCGATTTGATGTCCCCAAACTGCCCGATTCGCTATATTATCACGGTCAATGCTCTGAAAGAGGGCTGGGATTGCCCCTTTGCCTATATCCTTGCGTCCCTTGCCAATAAGACAAGTCAGGTTGACGTGGAGCAGATTTTAGGGCGGATTCTCCGTTTGCCCCATACACGCCAGCACACACAATCGGCTTTGAATATGTCCTATGTGCTGACTTCCTCCAACGATTTTAACACTACCGTGCAGCACATCATCAAGGGATTGAACAGTGCAGGATTCAGCGACAAGGATTATCGTCTGGCTGAACCTGTGAAGCCCCAGGTCTCGGAGCAGTCCCCAGTACAGATCGACATTACCGAACTGCAAGGAGTTTCCGATACGGAAGCCCCTTTGGAAACGGAACAGGACGATTTTGCAGGGCTGGATGGGAAATCCATCGGGGCAGAGCTGGAGCGGCGCAGAGAACAGGCGCAAACGCCTGAAATCGCCCCGAAAGCCAACACCATGTTGGACGCTGCCGCAGAGGTCGAAAAGGCATATACAGATGCTATCCAACAGACAGACAATGACCCGATGATGGACAATCTTCCGTGGGAGGTGCGGGATAAAGTGAAATCATTCCAAGTAAACCCGCAGTTCCGGGAGGATATTGAAACGCTGCAAATCCCACAGTTTTTCCTGAAAATTGAGCAATCTTTGTTTACGGACGGTTCTTTTGAATTGCTGGACAAGGAAATGCTGGCAGAGGGCTTTACACTCAAGGGCAAGGCATACGACATTGATTTTGCCACCGCAGACGATGAAATCCGCGAAATCGACGTGCGGGAGCAGGACGGCGGTTTGCCGAAGGTGTTCAAGATGGAGAGCGCCGAGCAGCGGTACTTCAAGGAGTGGTTCAACAATCTGCCGCCGGAGAGCCGGGTACGTCAATGCAAGGATATGATGTTCAATCAGCTTAACAAGCTGAACATGGTAGACGCTGCCGAACTGAAAGCCTACATAAACCGCATTGTGGACGATATGGATAAGGCGCAGCTTGCCGCTATGGAGAAAGCCCCGCTGGGCTATGCGGCGAAGATCCGCGCCAAAATTGAAACGCTGCTGGAAGCCCACTATCGGGAAACCTTTGAAAAGTGGCTGGAAACGGAGCGCATTGTCTGTATGCCCTCGTTCCGTCTGCCCGCGTCCATTCACCCCGCCAGCAATACCGACATATACGCCCGTTCGCTGTATACGGCTGAGGATGGCGACATGAACAAGCTGGAACAGAAGCTGATTGTGGAGTTGACCGCCCTGCCGAATGTCCGCTGGTGGCACAGGAATATTGCCCGTCAGGGTTTTGCAATCAACGGCTTTATCAAGCACTACCCCGATATTCTGATTATGACCCAAAGCGGCAAGCTCATCTGCGCGGAAACCAAGGGCGAGCACCTGAAAAACGATGACAGCCGGGAGAAAATTGCGCTCGGTCAAGCGTGGAGCAGTCATGCAGGAAGTCAGTTCCGATACTACATGGTGTTTATGGAAGATAATGATCTTCCCACAGGCGCGGTCAGTATGCGTAGATTTGCAGAAATCGTTGCCGCTTTGTAAGGAGCTTGTCATGCGCATATATAAAAATTTTAAAGAATCAAACAATGTCACGCTATACAATGGTGATTGCAGAAAGCTGTTGAAACGATTACCTGACGAAAGCGTGGACTTAGTTGTAACATCGCCCCCGTATTGTATTGGGAAAGCCTACGAGGATCCACATGACGATATCGAAACCTTTAAGAAGCAACATCAAGATATTTTTAGTGATCTCTATAGAGTCGTAAAACCTGGCGGAAGTATTTGCTGGCAAATTGGATATCATGTGTCTGATAAATGTGTGGTACCCCTTGACTACATTGTTTATGACATATTTACATCCATGAGTGAGGGACTAGATAATCCTTTGATATTGAGAAACCGCATTGTTTGGACATTTGGGCATGGGTTAAATAGTACGACGCGATTTAGTGGTAGGCACGAAATGATTTTGTGGTTTACAAAAGGTCTACAGACTGTTTTCAATTTGGATGAGGTGCGAGTTCCTCAAAAGTACCCAGGAAAACGATTTTATAAGGGACCGAATAAGGGCCAACTCAGTGGCAATCCAATGGGTAAAAATCCTTCTGATGTGTGGGATATACCAAATGTAAAAGCAAAACACATTGAAAAGACAGCTCATCCGTGCCAATTTCCTGTTGCTATTCCCCAACGGTTAATTAGAGCATTGACGAATAAGAATAGTCTAGTATTAGATCCATTCATGGGTTCTGGTACGACCGGAGTTGCAGCTTTGATAGAGGGCAGACGCTTTGTTGGATCTGAAATTCAAAAAAGCTATTTTGATATCTCTGTGGGACGGATTAAAGATGCATCCAATGGCAAAGCCAAGATACGCGAAGATAAACCTGTCACAGAGCCAAACCCAAATGCAGCAGTAGCAAAATTGCCTGCTGAATTTCGGAGAATAAGGGAGGCAAATGATGAATAAAAAGTCTATAAAGAGAAAGCCTCTTACTCAGGAGCAAATTGATAAGCGAATCAAAACCGTGTTCAAACGGAAAATTAGAAATATTTTCACTGGAATGGGCTTCACATATGTCCCTACCAATGATCACGAAATGGTTATTGGGTTGCGAAAAGTAGAAATCGATGCCCTGTTTATCTTTGAAAATATCTGGCTGCTATGTGAGGACACCATTAAGTCGGCTAACATCAAAGAACATATTAGAACCAAAAATGAGGCGTTTGGAGAAATAAAGAAAAATCTATCTTCATTTCGAGATAAATTGGTCGAACTTTTTCCGGATAAAGCTGAACTATTAAATCGGTATGATGTAGGACGTATTAAAGTATATGGATTATACGTTTCGAAAGAAGAGGTTTCTCTTTCGGAGGACGAAGATAAGCTGTTTTCAAATTTAATTTTCATCCAACCAAAGACTTTAA
>UQQY01000205.1 GCA_900543295.1 uncultured Oscillospiraceae bacterium
TAAAAAGCATGCAGAAATGCTTTTGCCGGTTTTGATCGGCCTTTGCGCAGGGTTTCTTGGGATAGCCAGGCTGCTGGGATTTCTGCTCAATCGTTATCCGGATGCGTCGGTCTGCCTTTTTGCAGGATTGATTATCGGTATGCTGCCTTCGCTTTTCAGAGAGGGCAGGAAAAAAGGCTCTTCACCAAAAGACTATGCTGCGCTTGGCATCACATTTGCGGTGGTGTTGGCCCTGCTTATGACGCTGCGGTTTGTGTCTGTCAGCATAACGGCAAACGTAGGGTGGTATGTATTCTGCGGATTCTGTCTTGCTTTGAGCATTATTGCGCCCGGCATGAGCTTTTCCACACTTTTGATGCCGCTTGGGCTGTATACGCCTTTTGTTGAGGGAATCGGCAATTTCGATTTTTCCGTATTAATCCCTGGTGGAATTGGCGCGGTCGTTACCGTGATTCTGTTTGCGCGGCTTGTGAACCGTCTTCTGGACCGCTACTATTCAACGGTTTCTCATGCAATTATTGGGATTGTCATTGCCGCAACACTGCCGATCATTCCGTATGCCGGATTTGTGAGCAGCGTGACCGCAGCAATTGTCAACACCTGCTGTCTTGCGGGAGGCATTGCCGCAGCGCTGCTTTTGGATCATGTAAACAGCAAGGTGGAGGTGCCCGAATAACCGTGCTTTAAAAGTAAAAGAACAAGCGTTTATTTAGCAACTGAAAAGCGCTTGTCCTTTTTGCGTCTGATTTCTTTTTATAGCGAAAGAAAAGGAAGGGCCGTATGACAGCCCTTCCTTTTCGATTATTCTGAAGAAGAATCGCTCTCTTCGTCCGAACGATCCGGATTTACATCGTCGTAAATGAATGCGCGGATGGTCTCCGTTGCAGCTTCCAGATCCACATTTAAGCAGGCGCCGCCGCTGGCATCCGTAATAGAGCCGCTGCCAATCAAATGCTCGTTGCGGGGAATCCGCATTTCTTCCATTGTAATATCGCCGCGCAGCAGAATGCCGCTTAGCCCCATAATATCGTTAAAATCCAGCGAGGTTTTAACGCCCGGCAGGAGCTTGCGCGCAAACTCCGGATATTGCAGCGGATTCATATCAAGCGCTTTTTCGAACAACTGCCGCATGACCTTGCGCTGACGCTCAGTACGGTCAAAATCGGCGTTTCCGACATAACGGATGCGCGCATAGGCAACAGCCTGCGTGCCGTTTAAGGTTTGCAGACCGGCTTTTTCAATGTAATCCTCCGGAAGCCCTGCAACCTTGGATTGTTCAAAAATCGAGCCGTTGGCGTTTTTACGCTCCGCCTCGGAAATGTCGATCTCCACACCGCCGACCGCATCAATAATAGCGGCCATCTGCTGGAAGTTCACCGTTGCAAACTCTGTGATGTTGGTGCCGAAATTCTGATTGATGGTTTTGACTGCAAGCTGCGGTCCGCCGTAATAGTAAGCGTGCGTCAGCTTGGTCTTTCCGTATCCTTCAATTTCCACATAGGTATCGCGCATCAGCGAGATAATTTTGATTTTATTGTGTTTTTTGTCCACCGAGAGAATCATGACCGAGTCGGAACGCACCTGTTCCTGATTGTTGCGCTGATCTACGCCAAACAGCGCAATATTGACAATGTCGGATGAACCGTCGTCCGACACAAGGTTTTCGTCCTGAGAAATGCCAAGATCGCTGGTATCCAGCGGATGATAATCATAATCCTTGAAAATGCTGATAATATATCCCGCAAGAGCGGCAATCAGCAGAAATACAACAGCAAGGACTGCCCATTTGATCCAACGGCGCTTTTTCTTTCTTTTCCCCATTCGTTTGACACGTTCTTCAGCCATTTTTTCGCCTTCTTCTTTTTATCTTGCTTTGTTTCGTCAAAACAAAAACAGTATATCATATGGATTCGCGGAACGCAACTTTCCTTTTAGAGTTCACGATTTTTACAAAAAAAGTTTACAATTCGATCCGATAACACAAATCTTCCCAAACCAAATGAGTGCCTTCGTCAATTTCGTCGGGAAGAAGCGCCCTTGCCACAAGGATTTCCTCTCCCTCCGCAGTATCAGTGCGCAAAAGATGCGCATAATCTCCGTCAATCTGACGCACAATGTAGTGATAGGGTCCCATATACCGGTCCTCTCCTGTTTTTTCTATATTGTATCCCAGAAAAGAGAAACATGCAACAGCTTGAAAGCAGAAATCACAAATGATATACTAATAAATAGATTTGCTCAGCGGTGCTTCAATATCGTCAAGGCCTGTATGGGAGGGAGTTCATCATGCTCAGTGTCACATACCTGCATCACAGCGGTTTTTTGGTCGAAACCGACCGCCATATTTTACTGTTCGACTGTATTCGGGACAACGCGCCAGAGGGTGGAACACTTGGAAACGGTGTATTTCATCCCGAAGCATATGCCGGTAAGCGACTTGCGGTATTTGTTTCCCATCATCATGCCGATCATTTCGATCCAGCGGTATTCGGATGGGTGGAAAATCGTCCGGATACGCTTTATTTTGTCGGAAAGGATGTCCGGCGCGTGCCAGAGAATATACATGTCTTCCGGATGCGAAGCGGGGACGTGAAGGCCGAGGGCGGCGTTGAGGTGACAGCGCTGCGTTCTACAGATGACGGCGTGGCGTTTATTGTGCAGACGGACGGCGTTTCGCTCTATCATGCGGGAGATTTGAACGACTGGCGCTGGGAAGGGGAGCCGGAAGCGGACAACGCCCATATGACGGCCACATATTTAAAGGAAATGGAAAAGCTTAAGGGAATGCGTTTCGACGCCGCTTTTATACCGGTTGATCCAAGACAGGGAGCAGATATGAAAGAAGGGCTTCGAGGTTTTCTTGCCGCGGCGGAGGCGGCGCATATATTCCCTATGCATTTCTGGGACGATTTTTCCGTTTGCAGCGCTGTTGCGGAAGATTCGGCGCTGCAAAGAAGCGGCATGATAATTCACCAGATAGCTGGAAAGGGCGAGCAGTTTAAGCTGTGATGGAAAATTAAAAGCGGATGTAATCGCGCCATTCTAAAAGAATCGTTTCATTGGCAAAGGAAAAAGAACGGGAGGCAATCGTATGCAGGCGATGATTATCGGAAGCGGTCCGGCGGGAATCTCCGCCGCGCTTTATTTAAAACGCGCGGGAATAGATGTGACTATTCTTGCAAAGGACGGCGGCGCG
>UQQY01000206.1 GCA_900543295.1 uncultured Oscillospiraceae bacterium
TTCGCTGGCTTTCTCCTTTCGAGTTCCTTGTCCAATATGTTTGACATCCCTACAATATCTTTCTTTTCCTTGTGAAGAATGTGAAAAATTAAGGATTGCCGTGCCAAAGCTTTACGATATGCGGCCATTTTCAAAATCTTTTCCGTTCTCCTCCTGTCCAAAGCCCATACGGACAAACTGCTCTGCCGGCGCATCATTTTCTTTCATCAGTCTCTGCATCAGACGGCACATCCGCGCTTCCTGATCAGGGTCGTTTAACGGCTGCATCTGCATCGGATCCTTTTCCGTGTCGAACAGCATGGTCGGATACAGATGCTGATTGTTCACGCTGTGCGCCTTCGTCCGCATAACCGGCAATCCCTTGGTAAAAGGCAGCGGCTCACAGCGCTCCATGGTTTTGAGCTCCTCACCCGAGAAAAAGGCGCGGCGGTCCCCATGACGCGTCGGCATCAGCGTGTACTGATAGAGCGGTTCGTTCGACGAAACAGGACTGCGAAGATAGGTATATCGTCCGTCCGTACAGCAGATCTGTCCGCCGTGTATGCCGTAAAGCCCGCCCTCTCTGACCGGCGCATCACAGCGAATCGTTTCGGCAAGCGGCTTCCCCTGCATATCGGCCGGAAGCGGTATGCCGAAGAATTCCAAAAGCGTTGCAGGCAGGTCGATCGTCTGCACCAGGCTTTTCCTGCGCTCATTCTGCTTTTTCGTCCGCGGATCCCAGATAAACAGCGGAGTATTGGCGATCTCATTGTAAAATGGGAAGTAGCACTTTGCCCAATGGTCGTGCTCGCCGAGCATAAAGCCGTGATCGGTGCATACGATCAGCATGGTGTCCTTCCACATATCGTTTTGATCCATCAAATTGAGCACGCGCCCCAAAGATTCATCGCACATGGACAAAAGTGCCGCATATTCCATCCGCAGATGATATACCGTCTCCTCATCCTCCGTCACCTTTTGATAAAGCGGCCAGTCAAACAGCTTGCCGTGGTATTCATGCGGATAAAGCGCCTTAAAACGCTGCTGTGAATAAAACGGCTCGTGCGGATCAAACGTCTCGATCTGTAAGAACCAGTTATCCGCCTCTTTATTCCGTTCCATAAAGTGAAGTCCTGCGTCAAACGTCAGGGTCTGCGGCTGTTTTTCTACTGTATCCATATAAGAACGGTTGACGAAATCCTGTTCATTCCAATAAAGTGCTTCTCTTCCGTTTAGGTTCTCCGGATGAACAACGCCGCCAACCACACCCTTCCATGCGTCGCCCTCCTGACCGCGGAACGCTTCATAGGAACGATAACGCGTATGATACGTCGCGCCGCCGTCCTCAAAATAGTGATAATGATCCGTTGTCAGATGCGTATGTACGCCGTGATCCTTTAAAATCTCCGGCATGGAGTCGTCAAAGGGTTCCATCGGGCCCCAGCTTCTGTGTAAAAAATTGTATCGTCCCGTATGCAGCTCCCGCCTTGCCGGCATGCAGGGCATGCTCCCGACAAAACAGGTATCGAACGTCCCGGCGTTTTCCGCAAGCCGTGCAAAGTTCGGCGTTTTTGTCCAGTCACAGCCGTAGGGCGAAAGCATCCTGCGGTTGAGCGAATCAAACATCACCATAATTGCGCGCATATTGTTGTCCTCCCTTGAGATATTGATAAACCCACTTTACCATGATGCCCGCAGGGTGTCAAGCTTCCATGATAAAGCAAAACCCCGTATTTCCATACCGAAAGCGTCAAAAAAGAAACAGGCTGCATGCAGGGCGTCATAAAAGATATAAAAAGAACAGTCGATAACTTTCAAAATCGACTGTTCTTTTTATATCTCTCAAATACATTCAGCTCTATCAGAGGCGCTCCGCTTCAATAAAGTCCTCTATAATATCTTGAAAATGTATCGGTTCCGGCTGCAAAAGATTCCAATTGCATATAAACGCATCAATTTCACTTCGATGAAATGTCAAATCTTCTGCCGAAAAAATGGTTGCACCGTCCTCTCCTCTGACGATAACACCATATACATCATACGGCGTCCCCATATCGTCTCTTACTATTGTTGTTGTTCTGTTGCAATGATACATGTTGTTTATCCCCTTTTCAATTTTTCAGCCCTCCTGCTTTCTATACAGTGCATGATTCTGCCGAAATTCAGAGGAATGAACTCATATCTGTTTCCCCAAAATCGATATGTTCCTGTTCGATGCGTCTCTGTTTGTTCCGGCTGCACTGCAAGTTCGCAGCATTTTGAGTACTCCCTCCTTTTCTATATATAGTAAAGAGGACGGCCTGTCGAATCAAGAAAGGATATACTCTTTTCTTGTCGAATTTCCGCTGTGATACAAATATTTTTTATTTAATATTGAAAATATGTTGAAATTATACAACAAGTATTTTTTCTTGACATAGCCGTTTGAAATTCGTATCATAATAGATAAAAACGCATACGTGCTTCAGCATCATTTTTTCAGAGTATACAACTGAGCTTCGGCCCACGATGTCTATAAAGGAGGAGCATTCATGTCAAACAAATCTTCTTTCGACAAATATATAGAAGAATACCGCCGTACACCTGATTCCGTTTTATTGGATGTGCGCACGGCCGCAGAATACGACGAGGGTCATGTTCCGGAAAGTATCAATATCCCGCTTGACGAGCTTGAGTACAGTTTGGATGCAGATCCGCAAACCCGGGTTTTCGTCTATTGCCGAAGCGGTTCGCGCAGTGCCAGCGCCTGCCTGATCCTGCAAAACGAAGATTTTGATGCGATCAACATCGGCGGCATTCAGGACTATCATGGGCCGCTGGAATAAGAGGGAAACATGTTTGCAGAGCGCTTTCTGAAAATAGCTCCATATCGAGTAGAACCTATCACGCAAGAAAACATTTCCCGTGTCCAAACGCTGTTGGAATCAAATCCCGAATATTTTCATGCAACCCAATCTCATCCGGTTTCCCGCGCGGATTGCATGGCAGATATTTCCGCTCTTCCTCCCGGAAAAACAATGTCGGATAAAAGCTATTTGCTTCTGTCCGACAGCATCGGCGATCTGGCGGTGATCGACTTTATAGAACAATATCCAAATGACAGATCCGGATACCTTGGCTTCTTCATTCTTTCGGGTGAACGGCACAATCAGGGGATAGGCCAAACGCTTCTTGGAATTGTTGAAAAAACAGCGCA
>UQQY01000207.1 GCA_900543295.1 uncultured Oscillospiraceae bacterium
GGGAATTGAGGAAGGCGATACAGTTTCGATCTTCGATTTCCAATTCGACTTTGTGAAATAAAAGAGATTTTTTGGACAGTCAATATCATTTCAGAATAAAAAGACAAAAGGACGATTGCATGAATAAACTGACACCGCAGGAGATTAAGCTGATGAGTCCCTTGGGACTTGCCTATATCGGCGACTGCATTTATGAGCTGATGACGCGTGAGCGGATTGTCTCCCGCGGGAATATGCCGGTTTCAAAGCTGCACCGTGAAACGGTTTCAATAGTCTGCGCAGCGGCGCAGTCCGCAGCAGTCGATACGATTCTGGCACAGCTTTCCGAGGAGGAGCTTGCCGTTTACAAAAGAGGGAGAAACGCCAACGGCAGCCATGTCCCAAAGAATGCGGATCCTGCGCAGTACCGACGGGCAACGGGCTTAGAGGCGCTTTTCGGCTATCTGTATTTAAACGAATGCTATGACCGTGTGACGGCGCTTTATGAACAGATCTATCGTGCCGCAACCGAAAAAGAGGAAGGGAATGAATCCATTGATTAAACAGAAGTGGAAGCAGCTTCAGCAGAATACGGCTGCACGATGGAGTGTTGATATTCTGATTACAATGGTTGGATCTTGTCTGTTCGCGCTTGGCACGCATTGCTTTACTGCGCCGAATCATATGGCGCCGGGCGGCGTGACCGGTCTTGCGACGATCATCAATTTTCTTTCCGGTGTTCCGATCGGTGTGCTTACGATTTTGATTAACATTCCAATCCTGCTTTTGGGTTTTTGGAAGGTCGGCAGACGTTATATGATTAAGACGATCGTATCGCTTGCGTCTTATTCCTTTTTTCTTGACCTCGTTTTGGTGCATATTCCCGTTTATACAAACGACCAGATGGTGGCCTGTATTTTCGGCGGTGTGACGATGGGAGCGGGAATTGGACTTGTCATGTCGCGCGGCGGTTCTACCGGCGGTATGGATATTGTCAATAAGCTCATCCAGCGCCGCTTTCCGCATTTGAAGCTGGGACAGGTTCAGTTTGCCACAGATTTGGTCATTGTAACGCTTTCCATTGCGGCATACGGCAGCATTGAGCCGGCGTTTTATGCCTTGATCTGCCTGTATATAACGGCCGTGGCGCTGGATGCCGTTTTATACGGAATGAATGTCTGCAAGATGATTTATATTGTCTCAAAGAAAACCGGCGATATTTGCAGGCGTATCCACTCTGAATTGGACAGAGGCGCGACGGTGTTAAAGTCGTATGGCTCTTATACAAAAGAGGAACGTCCGACCATCATGGTTGCGGTGCGGCAGACAGAGTATTACCGTTTGCGCCGGATTATCAGAGAGGTTGATCCTGATGCGTTTGTCATTATGACCAGTGCGTCTGAAATTGTCGGCGAGGGCTTTGAAGAACTTGTGTAGGTTTTTGCGTCCTGCCACAGAAAAAAGCCGCCGGAGTTCTCCGGCGGCGTGTGCAGAAAATGGCGGTTTCAGCAGTTTTCCTGTCCGTTCTTTTTCTGCTGTGCAGATCCGTTTTTACGGTTTGTTGTCTGATTGCGCTTATTTGCGGTCGGACGGCCCGAAATGGGATCCTCCGGCGTAAGCTCATAGCTGTCGGAGAAAGAATCTTTGTATTGAATCGGTTCATTGTTCTTGCTGCGCATACTTTTTCACCTCGTTTTCGGAAATAGTTTGCCCGCTTATCAGAACAGTATAACTGGTTAATTATAACTTTTACTGAAGAAAGGTTTGAAACAAGATGTCCGGACATTCGAAATGGAGTACGATTAAACGCAAAAAGGGTGCGAATGATGCGGCCCGTGCGAAAGTCTTTACGAAAATAGGCAGAGAAATTGCTGTCTGCGTGAAAGAGGGGGGCCCCGATCCGGCCGCCAATGCCAAGCTGCGTGATTTGATTCAGAAGGCAAAGCAGAACAACGTGCCAAATGATAACATCGACCGCATTATAAAAAAGGCGGCAGGCGACGGCGAGAAGAATAACTATGAATCTGTTGTGTACGAGGGATATGGTCCGAGCGGGATTGCCGTCATTGTGGAAACGCTGACGGATAACCGCAATCGTACAGCAGGCGACGTCCGCCATTATTTTGACAAATTCGGCGGAAATATGGGACAGCCTGGCTGTGTCTCTTTCATGTTCAGTCAGAAGGGCATTATTGTCATTGAAAACGACGGCCTCGACGAAGAAAAGGTTATGGATGATGTGATGACGGCAGGCGCGGACGATTTTACCTTTTCAGACGATGCAGTTGAAGTTGTAACCGATCCGTCTACCTTTTCGGAGGTACGCGATGCGCTGGAGGGGATGGGTTATGCTTTTGCCTCTGCGCAGGTGGAACAGGTTCCGTCTACTTATACGGCGATTGACGATCCGGAGGTGCGTACCAAAATGAACCGTCTGTTGGAAGCACTTGAGGACAATGACGATGTACAGGAAGTATGGCATAACTGGGAGAATCCCGACGAAGACGAATAAGAAAACGGGAACAGCGGCAATCTGCCGCTGTTCTTTTTGCTGGATGAAACAATCTGCAAAAATACGCTTCGGATTAGGAGGCTTTGGGATGGACAGGCTGCGACACAAAGGCAGTACGACGCTGCGTACCGAACGGATGATATTGCGCGCATTTACACTGCGGGATGATTGGGCGATGTATGAAAACTGGGCGAGTGATCCGGAGGTGGCGCGTTATATGCGGGGAAAAGCCCACTCAAGTGTGGTAATTACCCGTCAGGTACTGGAAAGCTGGTGCTATCACGGACGAAAAAAATCCTATCATTGGGCTATGGTGCCGAATGGTTGGAAACAGCCGATTGGTTCTATCAGCTTTGTGACATTTGATGAAGCAAAACAGGAGGCCGAAGTTGGCTATACGCTTTCGAGGCGTTTTTGGGGAAAGGGACTTGCTTCGGAAGCGCTTTCCGCCATATTGGAATTCGGAACAAGGGAAATCGGATTTCGTTCTTTTTATGCGCAGTTATTTGAGGAAAACATACGGTCTGTGCGCGTGCTTGAAAAATGCGGATTTTCCTTTTCGGCGCGTTTTGCAAATGCGATTACAAGAAATGACGGAACCTCTGGAACTGTTCTTGTTTACCGCAAATGTTGCAGCGAAGACGCAGAAAGATGATAAAAGCCATGCAATTCTTTCCGGATGTC
>UQQY01000208.1 GCA_900543295.1 uncultured Oscillospiraceae bacterium
TTTTAAATGCAAACGATAATACGAACGAGGGTGTTACCTATCTTAATATGCCGGCGTTTTCCGTGCAGTTCCATCCGGAAGCCTGCGGCGGACCGCTGGATACCCGGTTTTTATTCGACCGCTTTATGACACTCATCGATCAGCGCCGCTGATCTGCCCGTTTTGACCTGTTGAGATTGATAGAAGGAGTATCGTTATGCCGCTGAATAAAGATATAAAAAAGGTATTGGTTATCGGCTCCGGTCCGATTGTAATCGGCCAGGCCGTTGAATTTGACTATGCAGGCACACAGGCCTGCCGCGCACTCAAGGAAGAGGGTCTGGAGGTTGTGTTGGTAAATTCCAACCCGGCGACCATCATGACCGACGGCGCTATGGCTGATGAAATCTATATTGAACCGCTGACGCTCGATACTGTAAAGCGGATCATTGAAAAAGAAAAGCCGGACAGTCTTTTGTCCACCCTGGGCGGACAGACGGGGCTGACGCTTTCCATGCAGCTTGCAAAGGAGGGTTTTCTGGAAAGTCATAATGTCCGGCTCCTGGGCGCAAATCCGGAGACCATCGATAAGGCGGAGGATCGTCTGATTTTTAAAGAGACCATGCAGCAGATCGGCGAGCCGGTTATTCCGTCGGTTATTGCAAACGATGTGGATACGGCGATCAATTTTGCAAACCGCGTCGGATATCCGGTTATTGTCCGTCCGGCGTTTACGCTGGGCGGTTCCGGCGGCGGCATTGCCGCGGACGAGGCGCAGCTCCATGAGATTGCTTCGGCTGGTCTGCGGTTGTCGCCCATTACGCAGATTCTGGTGGAGCGCTGCATTGCCGGCTGGAAGGAAATCGAGTTTGAGGTTATGCGCGATTCTGCCGGGAACGTGATCACGGTCTGCTCGATGGAAAACTTCGATCCGGTTGGCGTCCATACGGGCGACAGCATTGTTATTGCGCCGGCCGTCACGCTGGCGGATAAGGAATATCAAATGCTGCGCTCCGCAGCGCTTAACATTATTACGGCGATGGGCGTTGAAGGCGGCTGTAACTGCCAGTTTGCGCTCAATCCGGATACCTTTGAATATGCGGTCATCGAGGTGAATCCGCGCGTGTCGCGTTCCTCCGCGCTCGCATCAAAGGCGACCGGCTATCCAATTGCAAAGGTTGCATCGAAAATTGCCGTCGGTTTTACGCTTGATGAAATTGAAAACGCCGTCACTGGAAAGACTTGCGCGTGCTTTGAGCCGACGCTTGACTATGTAGTGGTCAAGATTCCGAAATGGCCGTTTGACAAATTTGTTTACGCGAAACGCACGCTCGGCACCCAGATGAAGGCAACCGGTGAGGTTATGTCCATCGGGCAGAGCTTTGAAGAAGCGATTATGAAAGCGGTTCGCGGCGCAGAGCTTTCGCTCGATACTCTGAATCTGCCAAAGCTTGCGGGGCTTTCGGATGAAGAAATCGACACCAAGCTCTACAACTGTGACGACGAGCGCCTGTTTGTGGTTTATGAAGCAATCAAACGCGGCATTCCCTGCGGACATATCCATGACATTACGAAAATTGACCTGTGGTTTTTATATAAGCTCCAAAATCTTGTCTCTTTGCAAAAACGCCTTGAAACAGAACCGCTTACGAAAGATCTTTATCGCATGGCAAAGAAATTCGGCTTCCTTGACAGCTCAGTCCAGAGAATCAGCGGACAGGATCTGCCGATGCGCATGAAGGCTGCGTTTAAAATGGTCGATACCTGCGGTGCGGAATTCGACGCGCAGACGCCGTACTTCTATGGCACCTTTGACGAAGAGGACGAGGCGGGCGAATTCATTCGTTCGAAGCATTCCGACCGCAAGACGGTGATCGTTTTCGGCTCCGGCCCGATCCGCATTGGTCAGGGCATTGAATTTGACTATGCCTCGGTTCACTGTGTCTGGGCGCTAAAAAAAGCAGGGTTTGACGTTGTTATCATCAACAATAACCCGGAAACGGTTTCAACCGACTTCAACACAGCGGATCGGCTTTACTTTGAGCCGCTTACGCCAGAGGACGTCATGCATGTCATCGATGTGGAAAAACCGTACGGCGCAGTGGTGGCATTTGGCGGACAGACTGCGATTAAGCTGACAAAGCATCTGGAAAAGGCAGGCGTGCACATCATCGGAACATCCGGCGATGCGATCGATCTTGCAGAGGACCGCGAGCGCTTTGACGCGCTTTTGGAAAGACTCGGCATCAAACGTCCGCAGGGCCGCTCCGTCATGACGACGGAGGAAGCGCTTGCAGCGGCTGACTCACTCGGATACCCTGTGCTGATGCGCCCCTCTTATGTTCTGGGCGGACAGAATATGATTATCGCGTTCAGCGACGCCGATATTAAAGAGTATATGAAGATTATCCTTTCGCACAATATTGAGAATCCGGTTCTGATCGACAAATATCTGATGGGGACGGAACTTGAAGTTGATGCGATCTGCGACGGCAGGGACGTGCTGATTCCCGGCGTAATGGAGCACATCGAGCGTGCGGGTGTTCATTCCGGCGACTCGATTGCGGTATATCCGGCGTGGAACCTGACGGCGGCGCAGAAAAACCGCCTGCTTGAATACACTAAGCAGCTTGCGCTTGCACTGGATACAAAAGGGCTTGTCAATATCCAGTACGTCATGCATGAGGGTGAAATTTATGTTATTGAGGTCAATCCGCGCTCTTCCCGCACGATTCCGTATATCAGCAAGGTGACAGGCGTGCCGATGGTGGATCTTGCCGTGCGCGCTATGCTTGGCGAGAAGCTTGACACCATGGGATACGGCACGGGTCTTTATCCGGTTCCGCCGTATATCTGCGTTAAGGTTCCAGTATTCTCGTTTGAAAAGCTGACCGATGTTGACGTACAGCTTGGGCCGGAAATGAAATCTACCGGCGAGGTTCTGGGAATTGGGCGCACGCTTGACGAGGCAATCTATAAGGGCCTTGTTGCGGCAGGCTACCGTATGCAGGTAGAGGGCGGCGTCCTGATTACGGTGCGCGACTCGGATAAAGGCGAGATTGCGGGCATTGCGCGCAAATATGACGAATTGGGCTTTGCACTGTATGCGACGGAAGGCACAGCCGGGATCCTGCGGGAGGCGGGGCTGTACGTTAATACCGTAAAGAAAATTCACGAATCCTCGGACAATAC
>UQQY01000209.1 GCA_900543295.1 uncultured Oscillospiraceae bacterium
TTACGGTCGTCTATATGCGCCGTTGCGATGGCAGTCATGCCCACGATCGCGTTCATCGGCGTGCGGATATCATGGCTCATATTGGCCAGAAATTCGCTTTTGGCCTTGCTTGCCTCAAGCGCCGCCTGGCGGGCCTTTCCCAGCTCCTGCAGCTGCTGGCGGGTCAGGAAAAAGTACCGCAGAAAGATCAGCGTCAGGAAAAGCAGGATGGAGCCGCAGGCAAGCAAAGTGATGAAGGTGCGCTGCGCGCTCAGGTCGTTGATGCTTTCGTCCAACATGCCGTAAGGCATCACCGAGATGAGGTACCACTCGGAGTGCGGCAAAGGCTTGCCGTAGATCTGCAGGTTGTTTCCGCCCGTGTCGAGCGTTACGGTGTAATCCTTCTGTTCTTCCAGCGCCGCGTCAAGCCCCTCAAGCGGACCGCCTGCCGCGGAAGAGGCAGGCAGCGCGCTGAAATATCCAACCAGCTCCGTATTGGAGTTGGCGATCACAAGGCTGCCGTCCGGGCGGATGATATGGCAATAGATCAGAGCATCCTGATTTTCTGAAAAAAGAAAATCGCTGATATATTCCAGGGGCACCGCCGCGACCAAACCG
The DNA here is from genome assembly GCA_900543295.1 of uncultured Oscillospiraceae bacterium. Lineage (GTDB taxonomy): Bacteria > Bacillota > Clostridia > Oscillospirales > Ruminococcaceae > Paludihabitans. Next base: position 598 of record UQQY01000209.1, read on the forward strand.
GTGCAGGCTTCGCCGTCCTGCATCGGATAATCCGCGTCGATCCCGAACAGCACAACTTCGTTGCCGGCGGCGTCCACGCCAACGGCGACCCGCTGCTCGCCCCGCCTTAACGCGTCCACGAAGGGCGGCGGGTTGACCGGCTGGAATGCTTCCCCGCAGAGCGTTTCAAATCTGCCGTCTGAGGTACAGAGAGCCAGATATTCGAAACCGCGCACCTGCGCCCTGTATACGAGATCTGCATACATGGCTTCCTTGTCGGCGCTCTTCGACGGGACCACGGACACGATGCCTTCGACCTGCTCAAACCGCAGTTCGATGATGTTCTCAAAATGCCGGGCCATCTGTTCGCTCATCCCGGACATATAGATCTCGCCGACTTCATGGATGGTCTTTGTGCTTTTCCGGCTCATATAGACACCCAGCATGGCAAAAACACCCATGCTGAAGACAAGAAGGCCGACGAAGCTGTATAACAGAAACCGCGTAGTATTCTTTTTTGCCAAGCTGCTGTCCATCTGCGGCTATCCCTCCCTGCACGTCTTGTAGGCTTCAACTGCACGGATGATCTGATGATAGTCGTCGGAGAGCTGCGGCATTCCGGCGGCTGCAAAATCTCCGGCCTTAAACGCTTCTGTCATTCGGCTGCTGCTTTCGTACAGTCTGGTGAAAGAAAGGTTCCGGCAGATCCCTTTGAGCGTATGGACAAAGCGCAATGCTTCTTCGTAATTCCGGTTTTGCAGGGCCGTTTCCAGAGAGCTGAAGCTTTTGTCGTCTAAAAATTTGAGAACGAATTTCTGGACGGTCTGCTCACGCTGCAGCCTGCTCAGCACTTCCTTGTAATCTCCGCCGAATTCCGCATAGCAATCTCTTAACTCCATATCTCGACATCCTTGCCTTTGCCGGTATTTTCCGTTTGCGTGCTCACAAAGCCGGCGATGGCTTTGTTCTTACTCTTTTTTGCCTGATACATAAGCCTGTCGGCTGTTTCGAACAGCTCTGTTGTTTTTTCCACGCCGTATGCCCCGCCGAGGCTTACGGAAACGTGAAGCCCGGGGTGCTCGGCTATCGTCAGCCTGTCAACGGCGGCCCGGATCTCTTCCAGCTTTTTCCGGAAAACATCCCCGGGGAGCCGGTGGAAAATGATTACGAATTCATCGCCGCCATAGCGGATCACGGCGTCCGTTTTCCGCACGCACGATGAGACCGTTTTGGCAATGCGGCGCAGGACGATATCTCCCGCGTGATGCCCGTAACGGTCGTTGATGTGTTTGAAAGAATCGACGTCGATGACGACAACGGCCTCGATGTCGTCAGAATCCCGAAACTGTTCGTCATAATAGCGGCGGTTGTAAACTTCGGTCAGCGAATCGGTATATAACAGCTGAAGCGTCTCCGATGACGGCGGCACCAGAGAGACGCTGTGCTCCCGTGCGAGTAAATTGTCATAGTCTATCCGGCCTTTCGTGTCCCGCCTGTGCCTGGCATTCCGCTCAAGCGCCGCTTGTCCCAATTCGCTTTCAAGTGTGTCGGAAATTTCCAGCAGGCACTGCAAAAGGGTGGGGTTAAACGCTCCGCAGCGGCCCTCGAAAATCATCTCCAGCGCTTTGCTGTGGGAGTACGCTTTTTTATAACAGCGTTCACTGGTCAGAGCGTCATAGACGTCTGCCAGGGCAACCACCTGGGCGGCAATGGGGATTTCATCTCCCTTCAGGCCGTCCGGGTAACCGTTGCCGTCGTATCGTTCGTGGTGCCAGCGGCAGATATCGGAAGCTACTTTGACAAGCGGCGCCTCCTGCTGGTCAAGCGGCAGTTCCGACAGCATTTTTGCGCCGATCAGCGAATGCCCCTTTATGATTTCGAACTCCTCGGCAGTAAGGCGTCCGGGCTTGTTCAATATGTCCCCTGAAATAGAGATTTTTCCGATGTCATGAAGCGATGACGCGGTACTGATCAAATTGATATTGGTTTGAGAGAGAGGATACCGGTCCGTATGCCGAAGAAGCTCCTTCAATAAAAGCTCTGTGATGGTTTTGATGTGCAAAACATGCAGGCCGCTTTCGCCATTGCGGAATTCTACGATGTGAGAGAGGATCGAGATCATGAGGTCGTTGTTTTTCTCCTGCTCGTAAAATTGTTCGGCGATGATATTTTCAAGGTGGCGCTGCCTGGCATACAAAAGCATCGTGTTCGAGATGCGGCGGCGCACGATCGCCGCGTCAAAAGGGCGGCTGATATAGTCAAACGCGCCCAGGTCGTAAGCGCGCTTTATGTTGGCGGGGGAGTCGTCGGCAGAGATCATGATGACGGCGAGCGTATCGTTCAGGTGATATCTGTTTATATACGCCAAAACCTCAAACCCGTCCATTTCGGGCATCATGATATCCAGAAGCAGAAGCGAAAAATCTCCGCCGCACTGTGTAAGAAGATCAATTGCCGCCGCGCCGTTATCGGCTTCGACGATATCGTATTGATCCTCCAGAATATCTACCAAAAGCGCCCGGTTCATTTCGGAATCGTCTGCAATCAGGATTTTTTGCTTTTCCATTGGGAAC
>UQQY01000210.1 GCA_900543295.1 uncultured Oscillospiraceae bacterium
CGCCAAACAGGAGATTATTCGCCGCTACTATAAGGCGCGCTGCGATGTGCGTCAGGGTACGGCTGACGAAGAAACCGCTTCACGTATTGAGCTGATTTTAAAGCAGCTTTCGCTCTCGGATGCAGATCGTCCGGTTATCGCGGCGTCAAAAGAAAAAAGCGCTGTAAGCGGCGTACCGGTTATGGCGGTAATGCTGGAGAATGGAAAAATTGTAACGGGTAAGCAGTCCAATTTGATGAGTGCGGCTTCTGCGGCAGTGCTGAACTGCATCAAGGTTTTGGCAAGGCTTCCGGATGAACTTCATCTCATTTCGCCGAACGTTATTGAACCGATCATCAGTTTAAAAGGTAATACGCTTTCTATGAAGCACACGATGCTCAGCCTGAATGAAATTTTGCTGGCGCTTGCTGTAAGCGCCGCGTCTAACGACGTGGTGGCTTATGCTATGTCAAAGCTTTCGCTTCTAAAAGGCTGTGAGGCGCACTGTACGCATATGGTGGGGCAGGAGGATGAATCTCTTCTTTTAAAACTTCGTGTGAATCTGACATGTAGCCCTCATTTTCCATCAAAAGATCTGTTTTATCAATAATAGAAAAAGGAATGAGAGACTATACTGTAAAAGCGGATCTGTACGTCAGATCCGCTTTTACAGATATTTATTGTTTTGCAGCAAGCACAATCTAAATGGTTACTGCATTGCTGTTCTGGAAGGTAAAGAACAGTCATTCGCGTTTTGTTCACAGTTTGCGCTTGAACTGTTTACAGACAGGCGGTATCATGTTATGATATAATAATATAAAATAGAAAGGAGCAATGGACACAGTGGGGCAAAATATAAAGCGGATTATTGCGCTTATACTGGCTTGTATTATCCTCTTGGGATCGATCTCAACCGCTTGTCTGATGCTCTTTTCTTAAGACGGAGGAATTTTTGAAGAAATGTCTGATGAGAAGTTGACGATGCGGCGCGCTCTTTTGGAAGATGCACCGCTTCTTTTTGATATGATAGGGGAGCTGGCAGAATATGAAAAAATGCAGGCCGATGTAACTGGTACGGCTTCCATGCTCCGTGATAATATGGAAAGCGGACTTGTACATGCGCTGATTGCGGAGTATGACGGTCATACGGCCGGGTTTGCATTGTACTTTTTTAATTATTCCACATTTAAATCAAAGCGCGGTTTGTACTTGGAGGATCTTTTTGTAAGGCCTGCGTTTCGGAAGCTGGGAATTGGAAAAGCGCTTTTTTTACAGCTTGTTGATACGGCTGCTTCGTCCGGCTACGGTCGAATGGAGTGGTGCTGCTTAAACTGGAATGCGCCGTCTATTGCATTTTATCAGCATATGGGCGCAAGGCCGCTGAATGAATGGACAACCTGGCGGTTGGATGAAGCGGATTTTCCGTCATTGCACAAAAACAGAAAGGATGAATAATTCCATGGATCAGGAAAGAAGCAGCAGGGCCGTTCAGGCAATGCCGACGCTCGCACTGCGCGGGCTGGTGGCGTTTCCTGGTGTGACCATGCATTTTGACGTTAAGCGGTCGAAATCCATTCTTGCTATCAAAGCGGCAATGGATTTAAACCGTGAGATTTTTATTATAACACAGGAAAATATCGAGGCAGAGGATCCGGATGAGCAGGATCTCTATCAAATCGGCGTTGTCTGCACGATTAAACAATTGTTAAAAGCGGACGACAATACAATCCGTGTGCTGATTGAAGGAAAATACCGCGCAAAGCTTGTAAGGATTTTAAGCGCGACGCCCTTCCTTCTTTCGGACGTACGGCGTATGCCGCGTACCTCCCGCAAAAAGCATACGGAAGAAGAGACAGAAGGATTGATGCGCTTTGTCAAAACCCTGTTTCAAAACTACTGCGGCGCGCTTCCAAACGTCTCGCAGGAGCTTGTATCGCGCGTACTGTCAAAGGACGATCCGGAAGAGCTTTTTACCGCTATTGTGCCGAATCTTCTGTGCGCCTATGAGGACAAGCAAGCGCTGCTCGAGAAAACCGGCGCGTATGCGGCGCTTGAAGAGCTGGCGGAAGTGCTGGATCATGAGTGCACGCTTCTTGAAATAGAACATGGAATTTATGAGCGCGTAAAAGAGCGCATGGATAAAAATCAGCGCGACTATTTTCTGCGCGAGCAAATGCGCGTGATTCAGGATGAACTGGGCGAAAATGAAAGCGAGCAGGATGAAGCGGATGAGATGGCGGAGAAAATCCGCGCGATCCAAAACATTTCGGAGGAATCACGTGAAAAGCTTTTAAAAGAGTGCGAGCGCTTATCCCGTTTACCCATTCAGTCGCAGGAGGCAAATGTGATCCAGTCGTATCTGGAGGTATGTCTCGATCTGCCATGGGACACGTTTACTCAAGACACACTTGATGTAAAAAAGGCCCGCGCACAGCTTGACCGCGATCACTACGGGCTTGATAAGGTCAAAAACCGTATTTTGGAGCTTTTAAGCGTGCGTAAGCTCGCCCCAGATGTCAAGGGGCAGATCATCTGTCTGGTCGGCCCGCCCGGCGTTGGCAAGACTTCTATCGCTGCGTCAGTCGCCAAAACGCTTGGCAGAAGATATGTCCGTGTATCATTAGGCGGCGTAACAGACGAGAGCGAAATCCGCGGCCACCGTAAAACGTATCTTGGCTCCATGCCGGGCCGCATTATCAATGCGTTTCGACAGGCAAAAACCAACAATCCGCTGATTTTGCTTGACGAAATTGACAAGATCGGAAACGATTACCGCGGTGATCCGGCTTCCGCTATGCTGGAGACGCTTGATCCGGAGCAGAACGTAGCGTTTGTCGACCGCTATGTTGAAATTCCTTTTGATTTGAGCCGTGCGCTGTTTATCACTACGGCAAACAATGCACAGAACATCCCAGGGCCGCTCTACGACCGTATGGAGATCATTGAGCTACCAAGCTATACAAGAGAGGAAAAATTCCAGATTGCAAAGCGTCATCTTGTAAAAAAACAGATGGAGAAAAACGGCTTAAACGGACGAATGCTCTCTATCCGTGACGACGCACTATACGAGCTGGTTGACGGCTATACAAGGGAAGCCGGCGTCCGTACTTTGGAACGGCAGATCGGTTCCATTT
>UQQY01000211.1 GCA_900543295.1 uncultured Oscillospiraceae bacterium
CCTTGCATTTTATATTGCCGGACGCCTTTTTTCCAAACGCCTGAATCTCGAATAATTTGGTATAGACAAAGGCCCCGTACCTTTTCGGTACGGGGCCTTTGAACTTAAAAACGAAAGGTCTTGTTTTTAGAAATTTCAGTCTACCTTCGGCAGATGGTCAAAGCTCTTTTGCAGCTCTTCATCCGTCGGAATATAGTCGGTCATCTTGCCGACATGGAATTTCTCGTACGCCACCATGTCGAAATAGCCGGTGCCGGTCAAACCGAATACAATGGTCTTTTCCTCGCCGGTCTCTTTGCACTTTAACGCTTCGTCGATGGCAACGCGGATCGCATGGCTCGACTCCGGAGCAGGTAGGATGCCTTCTACGCGCGCAAATTCCTCCGCCGCTTTGAATACGTCCGTCTGCACGACAGAGGTCGCTTCCATCAAACCGTCAGCATACAGCTGCGAAAGCGTTGAACTCATGCCATGGTAGCGAAGGCCGCCCGCATGGTTCGGCGCCGGAATAAAGCCGCTGCCGAGCGTATACATTTTTGCCAGCGGGCACACCATGCCGGTATCGCAGAAGTCGTAGGCAAACTTTCCGCGTGTAAAGCTCGGGCAGGATGCCGGCTCCACCGCAATAATACGATAGTCCGCCTCTCCGCGGAGCTTCTCACCCATAAACGGCGCAATCAGACCGCCGAGGTTTGAGCCGCCGCCTGCGCAGCCGATGATGATATCCGGTTTAATCCCGTATTTGTCAAGCGCAGCCTTGGTCTCCAGTCCAATTACTGACTGGTGCAAAAGCACCTGATTTAACACGCTGCCCAATACATAGCGGTAACCCTCGCTCTTCGTTGCGACCTCAACCGCCTCAGAAATCGCGCATCCAAGGCTTCCGGTCGTACCCGGATGCTCCGCTAAGATCTTACGGCCAACCTCTGTCTCCATAGAGGGAGAGGGCGTTACAGACGCGCCGTAGGTGCGCATGACTTCACGTCTGAACGGCTTCTGCTCATAAGAAACTTTGACCATGTAGACCTTGCAGTCCAGATCAAAATATGCGCACGCCATGGAAAGCGCCGTGCCCCACTGACCCGCGCCAGTCTCCGTCGTGACGCCCTTTAAGCCCTGTTTTTTTGCATAATACGCCTGTGCAATCGCAGAATTCAGCTTATGGCTGCCGCTCGTATTGTTGCCCTCAAACTTATAGTAGATTTTCGCGGGCGTACCAAGCTTTTTCTCCAGGCAATACGCCCGAACCAGCGGCGACGGACGATACATCTTATAGAAATCGCGAATCTCCTGCGGAATTTCAAAATACGGCGTAGTATCGTCAAGCTCCTGCTTTACAAGCTCGTCACAGAAGACGCCGTCCAGCTCTTCGCGGGTCATCGGCTGCAAAGTGCCGGGATTTAACAGCGGCGCGGGTTTGTTTTTCATATCCGCGCGCAGATTATACCATGCCTTCGGCATCTCATTTTCTTCCAAATAGATTTTGTAGGGGATTTCTTTTGTTGACATACCAATTGCTCCTTTCAAATTTTGCGGAAACAGTGCGGGCAAATAAAAAAGCCCCTGTCCCTGCATTTCTGCTGGGACAGAAGCGTTGATACCTCTGCGGTGCCACCCGGCTTGGCGCATTTTACGCCCACCTTTTCCGCATACCGTTTTGATATGCTGACCTTTTTTAACGAAGGGTCGTTCTCCGTCTCGCCTACTGTAAAACGTTCAGCTCGCCCTCAGAAGCCCATTCAATTCCGCCTGTCCTGCCGCATTTCCACCATCGTCGGCTCTCTGAAAGGCATTGGCCTGAATCTACTTACTCTTCCTCATCGGTTTATTGTATTTTATCACAATGCTTTTGTGTTGTCAAGCTTTAAATGAAAAAAATTATCGCAGCGCAAATACTTAAAATTCAGACAAGTTTTGTTTCTAATATGTAGACACATTTGTAAATTCAATATATAATAAAAATAGATAATACTAAAAAAGACGATATTAATACAAAATGTACTCAATTTATTACAGCCGCTCAATAGGAAAAATGCAGTGGGACATGCGCTGGGATTAGGACATTCTGATGCAAAGTATTATCCAACTACTGCGGCGTCTGTCATGCAGCAGAGTCCACGCTATACCTTTCCTCCGACACACGATATCAATGATCTGAATAGCAAGTACTAAACAGAACGGAGGAATAAACATGAGCAAAAAGGCGCGCATTATCATAACAGGCGGCGCATTCTGCATGATTCTCGCCGCTATTTTTATCATTCCTCTATGTCGTATGAGATTTAAAAATAACAAAATTTTTATACAAAGCAGTTGAAAATTTTATAAATTTAACATATACTGAATATAGACAATACCGAAAGAGGTGATACCAATGCAGAATAAAGTTATCTTTTATAAACAACCAAAGAAAGGAAAAGTGGAAAATGATGAGAAAGCACATATTCTGTATTGCCCTTTCGCTTTGTGTACTGCTGTTTTCAGTTTTTATTCCTGTAAACAGTGTTTCTGCACATGAAATATACTATACAGGGACATCGCCTAATTATACGCCTGTTCCACTCAAGTGGGCTTTTGTTACCAACAGAACAGCAAATATAAAAATAAATGCAGATAAACTTACCGGAAGCCTAGCTTCACATTATACATATGCACGAAACGCATGGCCAAGATATTCATCAAGAGTATCCGTGACACATACCTCTCTTTCAAATTCAAACATAGATTTAGGGACAGCCTCTACAGCAACATGGACAGCCTTATGGGGTAATCAGGCTCGCGCTGTTTTAGGGTACAGTGAAAATGAGTCAACGGATGGCTATACTTTGAACTCTTTAAATAATGCATTGGCATCTTCACGACAAATCAAATATGGACGTCTGCTATTTACTCCATATGATAATTTTTCCAATGATAATGAACGAAAGACGGTCATTGTACATGAAATCGGTCACAGTTTAGGTCTTGGTCATTCCAATACGCAATACTATCCCACTACAGCGGCTTCCGTTATGCAACAGGGATCCCCATATTACTTTCCTCAAACACACGATGTCAATGATCTGAATAGCAAGTACTAAACAGAAC
>UQQY01000212.1 GCA_900543295.1 uncultured Oscillospiraceae bacterium
GTTACATCATCCACAATATGTACGCCGCCGCTGTTGACGTCCAAAACAATATTAAATCCGTTTTGTTTGTATTGATGAATCATCGAAATATCCTCATTTTTTCTTTACTTAAAAAACAAAGGGACACCCGAGATGTCCCTTTGTCTGTTTCTGTGAAAATCGGTTTCGCAGAAAAGGCGTTCCCGTTTTATTTCTCACATTTCTGATTTGCAACTGTGCAGGAAGTTTTGCATGCAGACTGACAGGAAGCCTGGCACTCGCCGCAGCCGCCTTTTGCAGCGGATTTTTTCAGATTCGCGCTGTTGAGCGTTTTAATATGTTTCATTGCATTCTCGCTCCTTTGCAATATAGTTTTTATTATCATAGCATACTGTGACGAAAAAATCAATATCTGCTCAGTATTTGATCCGGCGATGCTTCCGATTTACGCCGAGGATGCCTCCCAGCATTCCAAAGAGAATGGAACCTGCCGCTTTAACAAGCAGGAAGAGAGAAGTATCGATCTTTGAAAAAATAGTGCCAATCAAAAATGTAATTGCCATCAGCACGATACCGCAAAGAAGTCCCGTCAAAAGCCCTTTTTCTTTTACGATAGTCGAGGCTGTAAATCCGCCGGCAAGTGCGCCCATACAAAAAGCAGCGGCGGAAAGCCAATCGGCTGCGGCAAGAGGTAGAGAGGCCGCCGTCATAGCAAGAGCGAAGATCAACAGCAATAGCACGGTAACCGCCTCACCTATTAAAACGCCCCAAAGAATTCCCTTTATCATATGATGCAGATCTGTTTTTCCACCCGACGACATGCCTGAAAGCCCCTTTCTCCTATCACTCTTTCTGAGAAGCCATAAGGTCCTGTACCGCATTTGCGGCACAGGACCTGCCCTGTCATATGATAAGTATGCAGACAAAAACCTGATTATGAGAAATTATGCCTCTGCATCGTCGTGAACCGTCAGATTTTCCTGAATCGCCCACCGTTTTACACGAATTTTGCTTCTGTCGCCTCCGGTTTCCAGCACAACAGTATCTTCCTTAATGCTGACAACCAAACCGACGACGCCGCCGACAGTCACGATCTCATCACCGACCTGTAGGCTGTTTCTCATACGCTGCGTTTCTTTATCACGTTTGCGCTGCGGACGAATCAGTACAAAATAGAATACAACGATCAGCAGGACAAACGGTACAATCTGAACTGCAATAGCTAAAAATTGATCCATGGTTTACATCCTATCTGCCGGTTTCCGGCTTTAAAATATTCTTCTGTTCCTACCGGTCTGCGAGACAATCCCGACTTAGGTGGAATCGGGCGTAAAGTCCGATAAACAGATCTTTTATAGTATAACATGCAAAAGTGCGGCACGCAAGCAGATTATAAAATATTAACAATTCGACACACTGTTGCGTCTTATTTTTCTGCCGCTGCTTTTCTTGTAATCTCAGCGATATGCTCAGCGCTCAATCCATAGATTTTTAAAAGCTCCGCAGCCGGACCGGATTTGCCAAAGACGTCGTTTACGCCGATTTTTACCACGCGAACCGGACATTTTTCACTGCACAGTTCGCTCACCGCACTGCCAAAGCCACCGATTACATTGTGTTCCTCTGCCGTGATAAGCAATCCAGTTTCCTTTGCTGCTTTCAGGATAATTTCTTCATCAAGCGGCTTGATCGTGTGAATATTGATAACACGCACAGAAATCCCTTCTGCCTCAAGCGTTTTTGCCGCTTCCAGCGCCATAGACACAGTCAGACCGGTTGCAAGGATTGTCACATCTGTTCCATCCCTGAGCTGAATGCCTTTGCCAATCTCAAAATGATAATCCGGATTATCGTTGATGACCGGCACAGCAAGACGGCCAAAGCGTACATACGCCGGTCCGTCGTAGTCCAAAAGAGCTTTGACCGCAGCCTTTGCCTCTATATCGTCGGAAGGATTTAATACTGTCATCCCCGGAATGGTGCGCATTAAAGCGAGATCCTCACAGCACTGATGTGTCGCGCCGTCCTCGCCGACCGAAATACCGGCATGCGTTGCGCAGATTTTAACCGGCAGATGCGGATAGCCGACGGAATTGCGGATGACTTCAAAGGCACGCCCTGCTGCAAACATCGCAAAGGAGCTTGCGAACACTTTTTTACCGGCTGCGGCAAGACCGGCCGCAACGCCGATCATATTGCATTCTGCGATACCGCAATCAATGAAACGCTCCGGAAACGCTTTTTTGAACATGCCGGTTTTGGTGGCAGCCGCAAGATCTGCATCCAATACGACAATATCCGGATCATTCGCCGCATACTCTACAAGCGCTGCGCCATAGCTTTCACGTGTTGCAATTTTCTTTTCGCTCATATCAATTACGCCTCCAGTTTTTTGAGTGCTGCAGTCAATTCCGCGAGGGCGGCTGCATGCTGCTCGTCGTTCGGTGCGCTTCCATGCCAGGAAACATTATTCTCCATGAATGAAACGCCTTTACCTTTGACGGATTTTTGTACAATAACGCTGGGCTTGCCTTTGCAAGCCTTTGCCTTTTCAAATGCATCGGCGATCTGTTCAAAATCATGCGCGTCAATGACGATGACGTTCCAGCCGAAAGCTGCAAACTTCTCGGGAATCGGCTCCGGAGAACAAACCTCGGAAAGCTTACCGTCAATTTGCAGACCGTTATAATCCACCACAGCCGTCAGATTGTCAAGATGGTAGTGACCGGCAAACATTGCAGCCTCCCACACCATGCCTTCCTCAATTTCTCCGTCGCCCAGAATGGTATATACACGATAATCCTTTTGGGAAAGCCTTGCCGCCATCGCCATACCGCATGCGGCGGAAACTCCCTGTCCTAAGGATCCGGTACTCATATCGACGCCCGGCGTACCCTTCTTATCAGGATGTCCCTGCAAATAAGAGCCAACGTGACGCAGTGTCAAAAGATCCTCCACCGGAAAATAGCCCTCGTTTGCAAGCACGGCGTAAAGCGCCGGCGCACAGTGTCCTTTCGATAAAACAAAACGATCGCGATCGTCCCAATCCGGATTTTTGGGGTCATGACGCATTACACAATGATATAAATAAGTCAGCGTG
>UQQY01000213.1 GCA_900543295.1 uncultured Oscillospiraceae bacterium
GCGAATTTTTCCATTCACCTGTACGGCGATCTCCACTACGGCGGCTTTGCATTTTGCCTCGTCATAAGAAGGCCAGCCTTGCTGGTTGAGCATTCCTTCAAATCCCATGAGCTGATAAAGCTCTTCTGTGATGTGCGGTGCAAACGGATTTAAGAGAATGAGCAGCGTGCGGTAATCCGCTTTTGTAAGCGCTCCGGCGTCCGTGATCTCGTTTAACAGCGCCATCATCGCGGCAATCGCCGTATTGAATTTAAGGTTTTCGACATCCTCGCTGACCTTTTTAATCGTCTTGTGCATGGAGGACTCAAGTTTTGCGGAATATGTATCTCCGTCCGTAACGATGTCCTGTAAATTCCAGATGCGGTCTAAAAAGCGTTTGCATCCGCGCAGGCTTGTATCCTTCCACGGCGCAGCTTTCTCAAAGTCTCCGATAAACATTTCGTAAAGACGCATGGTATCCGCGCCGTATTGGTTTACAACGTCGTCCGGATTGACAACATTGCCGCGCGACTTACTCATTTTTTCGCCGTTTTCACCCAGGATCATACCGTGGCTTGTCCGCTTTGCATACGGCTCCTTGCAGCTTACTGCGCCGATGTCGTACAAAAACTTATGCCAGAAACGGGAATACAGCAGATGCAGCGTCGTATGCTCCATACCGCCGTTATACCAATCGACCGGCAGCCAGTAATCGAGCGCCTCTTTTGCGGCAAGCGTGCTTACATTGTCCGGATCACAATAGCGTAAAAAATACCACGAGGAGCCTGCCCACTGCGGCATGGTATCGGTCTCGCGCTTTGCAGGGCCGCCGCAGTGCGGACAGGTTGTATTGACAAAACTGTCAAGCTTGGAGAGCGGCGACTGGCCGTCGTCCGTTGGCTCGAAGGATTCAAGTTCCGGCAGCATGAGCGGGAGCTCCTCCTCTGGAATCGGAACATATCCGCATTTTTCACAATGTACAATCGGGATCGGCTCGCCCCAATAGCGCTGACGGGAGAACACCCAGTCTCTAAGCTTAAAATTAACCTTCGGATGGCCTACGCCGTTTTCCTCAAGCCATGCGATAATTTTCTTTTTTGCCTCTTCGACGGTCAGTCCGTTTAAAATTCCGGAATTGACCATAATACCGGTTTCACAATCTGTGAAGGCCTCTTTTTCAATATCGCCGCCGGCCACAACCTCAATAATCGGAAGGTCAAACGCCTTGGCGAAGTCGTAGTCGCGCGTATCATGCGCTGGTACGGCCATAATCGCGCCGGTGCCATAGCTCATCAGGACGTAATCGGAAATATAAATCGGAATTTCCCTGTTGTTGACCGGATTTACGGCGCGGATACCTTTTAGCTCCACACCGGTCTTCTCCTTCGCAATCTCGCTGCGCTCAAAGTCAGACTTTTTCGCAGCAGCCTCCTGATACGCCGTAACCTCCGGCATATTTTCGATAAGATCAGCCTTCTCCCGGATCATCGGGTGCTCCGGCGAGATGACCATGTAGGTGGCGCCGTACAGCGTATCCGGACGGGTGGTGTAAATGGTAAGCGTATCGCCCGCCGTCGTTTTAAAGTTCACCTCTGCGCCGGTGGAACGGCCAATCCAGTTTTTCTGTGAAACCTTAACGCGGTCAATATAATCAACGTCATCCAGATCGTCGATCAGACGCTGCGCGTATTCGGTGATTTTAAGCATCCACTGACTCTTCACCTTATGAACGACCTCGCCGCCGCAGCGCTCGCATACGCCGTTCACAACCTCCTCGTTTGCCAGAACAACCTTACAGGAGGTACACCAGTTGACGCTCATCTCACTTTTATAAGCAAGTCCATGCTTAAAAAGCTGCAAGAAAATCCACTGCGTCCATTTGTAATAGGCAGGATCGGTGGTGTTGATTTCACGATCCCAGTCGAAGGAGAGGCCGAGCGATTTAATCTGCTCTTTAAAATGCGCGATATTATTTGCCGTAACAATTTCCGGATGAATATGGTTCTTCATCGCATAGTTTTCAGTCGGCAGGCCGAACGCATCCCATCCCATCGGATAAAGGACGTTATAACCCTCCAGACGGCGCTTACGGCTGACGATGTCAAGCGCCGTATACGGACGCGGATGACCAACGTGCAGTCCCTGTCCCGACGGATAAGGAAATTCGACCAGCGCGTAATACTTCGGTTTTGAATAGTCGTTTACCGCATGGAACGTCTTATTCTCGTCCCAGATCTTTTGCCATTTGGCCTCGATCGCTTTAAAATCGTACTTCACTTTTCAGACTCCTTCGCTTTATTTGCCTCTTCAATGATCGCATGGACGTCAACGCGGACGCCGTCCGACCAGAGCTTTTCCAGATTATAATAATTGCGCGCCTGCTCGTGGAAGATATGGACAATGACATCGCGGTAATCCATCACAATCCAGTTGGCGCTTTGATAGCCTTCGATGCTGCGCGGTATGACTCCCGCTTTTTTCAACTGATATTCAAGCTCATCGGCAAGCGCGCGGACATGCGTCGTATTATCCGCAGAGGCGATAATAAAATAGTCGCCCAGAATCGTTACGTCGTCTACGCGCAGCGCTTCGATATTGGCTGCTTTTTTATTATCCAGCGCACAAACCGCGCGTTTGGTGAGTTCCAAAGAGTCCATATAATCCTCCCTTTATTTCAAGGCATATCGTTTATAAAATCACTTTTCTGCCCGCAGGCAAAGCTCATTATAGCAGGAAACCGAATCTATGGCGATCGGCGTGCCGTCCTTTACAAGCTTTTTTAGCGTAAACCGCACAATCTCAAGCATCGTGCGGTCAAGATCCGAAAACGCATCTTTCCGAAGCGCCTCCACGCCTTTATAGTCCCGCTCATAGGAGACGGCGTCCGCCGTGTAAATAATCTTTTCGAGAAGGCTCATGTCAGCACGCCCTGTCGTATGGTAGCGGATGGCATTCAGCACATCCGCATCCTGTATTCCAAACCGGTTCTGCGCCGTAATCATCCCAGTGACCGAATGATAGACGTTCGGATTCATCAAAATGGATTTGTCTGTTATTATAGCAGACTCTCCGATCATTTTCAACTGATCGGGGG
>UQQY01000214.1 GCA_900543295.1 uncultured Oscillospiraceae bacterium
GGTCTCGCCGGCGGCTATAACAGCAACGTATTCCGTCTGGCGGATTCGCTTCCCGCCTCGTCCGTCATTCCGATCGGAAAGCGCGCGGCAGACCGCTATGGCAGCCGTAGCTCCCTTTCCTTTTCCGCAGAGCATATGACAAGACAGGAATGCGCGGTTTTGGCGGAACAGCTTTGCAAAGGATTTATACAGGGCGAATACGGCAAACTCGGCATTGTGTACACCAAATACGTATCCATGCTCACGCAGGAGGCGAATATACTTTGGATACTGCCGCTTACGCCGAATGAATCGTCAAAAAAAGAACAGACCGCGGTTTTGTTCGAGCCGGACGCCGCTTCGGTTTTGGATACTGCGGTATATGAATACGTCTGCGGCATGCTTTATGCCGCAGTGCGCGAAAGCTTCGCCTGCGAAGTGGCGGCACGCCGCAATGCGATGGATGCAGCGAGTAAAAACGCAAAAAAGATGACGGACGATCTGACGCTGCAATATAATCGTGCGCGTCAGAGCACGATTACACAGGAAATCACAGAAATCGTGGCTGGAAGCGGCGCGTAAGAAAGGAAGGTTCCTGTTTTGGAAGAAAAGCATATTGGAACAGTCGCACAGGTTATCGGACCTGTTGTGGATGTTCATTTTGAATCCGGCGGACTTCCGCCGATCTTAAATGCGCTGACCGTACAAAACGGCGGCAGGACGCTTACCCTGGAGGTATCGCAGCATATCGGCGACAATACGGTACGCTGCATTGCAATGTCCTCCACGGACGGCCTGCAACGCGGTGTTTCCGTGACCGATATGGGACATCCGATCAGCGTCCCCGTCGGCAAAGAGACGCTTGGACGGATTTTCAATGTCCTGGGCGAGCCGGTTGATGAGCTTGCCGCCCCGGCGCACTGCGAACGTCTCCCGATTCACCGCTCCGCGCCGGCGTATGACGAGCTCTCAACCTCTACGGAGATTCTGGAAACCGGCATCAAGGTTATCGACTTGATCTGCCCTTATGCAAAGGGCGGCAAAATCGGTCTGTTCGGCGGCGCAGGCGTCGGAAAAACGGTTCTGATCATGGAGCTTATCCACAACATCGCCAAGGAGCACGGCGGCATCTCCGTTTTCACCGGAGTTGGAGAGCGCACGCGCGAGGGCAACGATCTTTATAATGAAATGAAGGAATCCGGCGTTTTGAACAAAACCGCGCTCGTCTACGGCCAGATGAACGAGCCGCCGGGAGCCAGAATGCGGGTCGCCCTTTCCGGCCTCACTATGGCGGAATATTTCCGTGACGAAGAGCGGCAGGACGTGCTGCTGTTCATCGACAACATTTTCCGTTTCACACAGGCGGGCAGCGAGGTTTCCGCACTGCTCGGCCGCATGCCGTCCGCCGTCGGCTACCAGCCGACTCTGGCAAACGAAATGGGTGCTTTGCAGGAGCGCATCACCTCTACAAACCGCGGTTCCATCACTTCGGTTCAGGCGGTTTACGTCCCGGCGGACGACTTGACCGACCCTGCCCCGGCAACAACGTTCGCGCATCTCGACGCAACGACGGTTTTAAGCCGTGCGATCTCCTCGCAGGGTATTTATCCGGCGGTTGATCCGTTGGAATCCACCAGCCGGATTCTCTCCGCCGACGCGGTCGGAGAAGAGCACTATCGCGTTGCGCGCGAAGTACAGCGCGTTTTGCAGCGGTATCAGGAGCTGATGGACATTATTGCGATCATGGGTATGGACGAGCTTTCAGAGGAAGACCGCTTAACGGTTTCCCGTGCGCGTAAAATTCAGCGCTTCCTATCCCAGCCGCTGTTTGTATCTGAAAAATTCACCGGCTTCCCCGGAACGTACGTTCCGCTTTCCGAAACAATCCGCGGATTCCGCGAAATTTTAGAGGGCAAGCACGATGATCTTCCGGAATCGGCGTTTTTGTACGTCGGTACAATTGACGAAGCTGTAGCCAAAGGAGCGACGGAGCAATGAATACGTTCCGCTTGATTGTATCCTCTCCCGAGGGCGAGCTGTTTAACGGACGGGCGGAAGCGCTTTTTGTGCGCGGAAGCGACGGTGATCTCGCCGTACTTGCAGGCCATATTCCTCTGGTAACCGCAGTACAGGCGTGTATCTGCCGCGTGGTTCTCTCGGATGGAAACGAACGTACCGCGAAATGCGGCGGCGGCATTTTAAAAGTCGGAACTGAAAGTACGACGCTGCTGTCAAGCCGCTTTTCATGGCAGGAAGATCCGGCTGAACCGAAGGTCTTCGCCTGATCCTTCCTTTATATGCAGCAAAGCCATACAGCGCATAAACGCTGTATGGCTTTGCCTTTTACTTCGCATTATTTATTTTGGCAAAGCGCACCGGTCAAACGCGGCCTCTGCACTTCCCTCCATCAGCTCGCAGATTCGGTGAAACTGCCCCCGCAGATCGTAACGCATACCGTCCCCCAGCCATTCGATAATCTGGCCAAAGAGCTGACATTTGAAAAATGTGATTAACAGCGCTTTGTCTGATTCGTCAACGCTTCTTCCCGCAAGCACCGTATCCACGTATTCCGTCACCGCATGGCGGCACAAAGCGCTCAAATGCTGCTCAAACGTTTCCCTGCTCGCAGAATTGTAAAGATGCAGCGCGGCCCGCCGGTTTTTCAGAGCAAAGTCAATGGCGACGTCCAGGCATTCTTCAATAGTGGAGGTTGCGGCATGCTCTGCTATAATGCGATCTGTGTTCTCCTTTACAATCTCTTCCGCCAACGCGGGAAGATCCTGAAAATGATAGTAAAATGAGTTGCGGTTGATTCCGCAGTCCTCGACAATATCCTTTACGGTAATCTGATTGAGCGGACGCTCATTTAAAAGCTTTAAAAAGGATTCCTTGATGGCTTTTTTCGTAAAAGACGGCATAGTGTGTCCTTTCCCTCCCTGTCATACGGCACGGCTCAATGTCGAACATCTATTAGTATAAACTTTTTGAAAAAAGATGCGTGAACAGTTTTTTAATTCATGCTAAAAGAGGGCGGACAAATGTCCGCCCTCTTTCCATATTTTTTACGGTTCATCGAT
>UQQY01000215.1 GCA_900543295.1 uncultured Oscillospiraceae bacterium
TTGCGCCGGACGTCACCAGAATAATTTCCTTTCCGGCGTTTTTTAAATCGGACAGCACGCGTACAAGCTGCTCCACCCGCCGTATATTCAAAAGACCTGTCGCATGGGTCAAGGTCGATGTTCCAACCTTTACCACCACCCGCTGTGCGTCACTCAGTAAAGACATATTCTCCTCCATGATGTCCGTCCGGCGCCTTCCTGACATCGGACTTGTTTTCTGCAAGCAACTGTTTCGCCAAAACGGCAAAGCAGCTCTCAATATGCGGTATTGTCAGCGGCAGCGTTACCACTGCAAAACTAATCAAAAAATAAGGAATCAGATTGCAAAGCAGTTTAAAAAGACGGCTGCGGGAACCGTGCATCAAACGAAAGGAACGCTTGACCGCAGCAAACGCTTTTGCTTCCTGTTCGGTGATAAAAAGATACTCTGTTAAGAACAAACCGGACAGCAGATAATAGGAAAACAAAGCCCCCAATATCAGCAGCACTGCATCCAGAATGACCGCAAGCAGCGTATAGACATCCGCCGTTTCCACAACGCAGACCGCCGCCCACACAACGGCGGCAGGCAAAAAACAAAGAAGCGCGAAAAAAAAGCGAATCGCCGTCAGAACCAGCGTAAAACACATGGCACGGCGGTAGAGAGCCACAGAGGATACATAGTAAAAGGCCGCGCGCAGCGGGACAAATCCCTCGTCCAGACGGAAAAACCATCTCCGTGCGTTCAGCCAAAGCGGATCGCAGATCAAAAGGAACTCTGCTATGCCAATTGCCGCCGAAACAGCAGAAAAAAGCATCTCTTCCGCAGCAGCTTCAAAAAACAGCGAGCCAATCAGCAGAGAAAGTGCCCGCGATGCGAGGATAAGCCCCCAAGCGGTTAAAAGCAGAATCATGATGAGAGAGGCAGCCGGCGTCATGGCGCCGCGAAGCCTTTTAGCGGCTTCTGAAGTAAGCTCGTTCGTCCGCACGCAATTCCTCCTTATTTGATTCGATTTCGTCTTTAATATTCGATGCCTTTCCGTGCGGGAATTCCACGGGAAAACGGATGGCGCACGGCATGGATCTCCGAAAGATAATCCGCGCGCTGTAAAAGCGATTCCGGCGCATCGCGTCCGGTCAGCACGATCTCCACATGCGGCGGCCGCGTATCAATGAACCGGCAAAGATCCTCTTCCGGAATCAGCAACAGGGAAACCGCATACGTGATCTCATCCAGCACAACCAGATCGTATTCACCGGATAAAATCATTTCTTTCATCTTATTATAGCATAAAAGATGCGCCTGCACACACTCTTTTTTCTCCTCGCTGGTCATCTGCGGAAAAAACTTTTCCGATCCGGCCCGTAAAACCATTACACCAGCCTTTTTCAGCATATCGATCTCTCCGGAGGGCCGTCCTTTTAAAAACTGGACGAAGGCGCAGCGCAGACCGTTTCCCGCGGCACGGAGAGTCAGGCCGGCCGCCGCAGTGGTTTTGCCTTTTCCGCCGCCGGTGTATAGATGGACAAGCCCCCTTTGCTCCATCATTCTTCCTCCCATAACAGACGCTGATACTCAAGCATAACTTCGTCTTCGCCGCCTCCATAGGGAACCGGTGTAAACACCTCAGCCATCCGCTCATTCGCCCAAAGCCCTGCGTTAATCAACAAAGTATAGCCTTTCCCGCTTTCCACTTTCCATTCAAGCAACGGACGGCGCGGCAGTCCGCAGGCAGTCAGAATCGACGTAATTACGCCTGCGTGCGTCACGACGGCCGCTTCGCCGATATGGTTTTTCATCATATCGCGGATGACACGGTCAAGCCCTTCCACCACACGCGCTCCAAAAGCGTTCGGATCCTCCGCGCCGTCGGGCACCGTTTTCTGCGCGCTGTCGATCCAACTGCGATAAGAGGGCAGCTCTTTAAGCTCCTCCGGCGTCTTATTTTCAAACGCGCCGAACGCATATTCACGCAGAGAATCTACCGTTACCGGCGTCATCTCCGGATACAGAAGACGCGCTGTCTGCACGCTTCTGCGCAGAGGGCTCGAATAAACGCGGCCCACTGCCGGATAGACGAACTGCTCCTTCAGGGAAAGCAGCTCGCTTACCCCCTCTTCGCAAAGATCAAGATCTGTCTCTCCAATATATTTTCCTTCCAGATTGGCCTTTGTCAGTCCATGACGGATCAAATAGATATGGTAGGAACGCATCGTTCATTCTCCTTTTTCGTAAATTGGTATTCTATATATAAAAATTCGCTTTTATTCCGCATGCTTTCAAACGAATTTTTTAAAAAAATCCATGATCTTGTCACATTTTGCACGAAAACAGCTTTACAACGGGTAACCTTTATACTATAATTTACTTTACGTTAATTCTTTTTTACAGGAGGTGAACGGATGAACACAGACTTTCCGCGGATTCTCACCCTTCTGCGCAAGGAACGCGGCATCAGCCAGAAACAAGCCGCCGCAGAGCTTGGCATTTCACAGGCTCTTTTATCGCATTATGAAAAGGGGATCCGTGAATGCGGTCTGGATTTTGTTGTCCGCACCGCCGATTTCTACGGTGTTTCATGCGATTATCTTTTGGGACGCTCGCCTGAGCGTACCGGCGCGCAGATCACAGTAGAGGACATTCCGGAGCCAGACGCTTTGGGCAAGGAAAACGTTATGCGCGGCAGTGGGAGCATTCTGCCGACACTCAACAAAAAGCTGATTGCAAATGCGCTGAACATTATCTTTGATCTGCTTCAAACGACAAACGACAAGGAGCTTACCGCCGCTGTTTCTTCTTTTCTGAATCTGTCGGTCTACCGGATGTTCCGCGTTCTTTACGGCGTAAACGCCAAAAATGAGCCGACCATGTTTACGGTGCCTACTGTTGCGGCGCGCGCCAAGGCGCTTGCCGCCATGGTGCTGCTGGAATCGAAAGCAGAAGA
>UQQY01000216.1 GCA_900543295.1 uncultured Oscillospiraceae bacterium
AATCCGGCCAGGGTGCTAAGGGCAGTCGCGCCGGAACAACTGCTTGAAAATCAGAACTGATGCAATGAATTTAAAAGATATAGGCGTTTGGTGCCGTGAGACGAAAGAAGGAAATCAGATGGATAAGCTTAGATATGCGCTGATCGGGTGCGGACGTATTTCGCCGAATCACGCGGCTGCGTGCCTTGCCAATGCGGATGCGCTTGATCCGGTTGCGGTATGCGATCCGCTTCCGGAGCGCCGTGCGATATTAAAAGAGCATTTTAAAAATCCAGAGCTTCATGAGTATGCGGACTACCGCGAAATGCTTCAAAAAGAGCGCCCGCAGCTTGCGGCGATTGCTACGGAAAGCGGAAAACACGCGCAGATTGCGCTGGATTGCCTGAAGGCGGGCTGCAATCTGATTATCGAGAAGCCGATTGCGCTTTCTCTGGCGGATGCAGACCAAATTGTCGCGCTTGCAGATGAAAAGGGATTAACGGTTTGTGCCTGCCATCAAAACCGATTTAATAAGTCTGTACAAAAAATCAGAAAAGCGGTTGAGGACGGCCGTTTCGGCAGGATGCTGCACGGCACGGCGCATATCCGATGGAACCGGAACCGCGACTACTATGAACAGGCAAAATGGCGCGGCACATGGGAGCAGGACGGCGGCGCGCTGATGAATCAGTGTATTCATAATATCGATCTTCTGCGCTGGATGATGGGCGACGATGTGACGGAGGTCATGGCGTATACGGATCGCCTGACGCACGATTATATTGAGGCGGAGGATTTGGGACTCGCGCTCGTCCGGTTTGCAAACGGAAGTTACGGCATAATTGAGGGAACGACGAACGTCTATCCAAAAAATCTGGAAGAAACGCTCTACCTTTTTGGCGAAAAGGGGACGGTAAAAGCCGGCGGAAAATCGGTAAATCGAATTGAAGAATGGCGCTTTGCAGACGGAACCGAGGACGCGGCGGAGGTCTGCCGCACCTTTTCTGAAACGCCCCCGAATATCTATGGTTTTGGACACACGCCTCTTTACCGCGATGTTATTGCGGCCATTCGCGAAAACCGTGCGCCGCTCGTCGATGCAAGGGCAGGCAGGCGTGCTCTGGAGTTGGTGCTCGCCGTCTATCTTTCCGCCGCGGAGCATCGGCCCGTACAACTGCCGCTTGATCGCTGTGCTTCCGTCGATTTTGCGGGGCGTTTTTGACATGGGCCTTTTTTCCCGCCTGAGAACGAGCGAGTATGCCCGGCACTCTGCCATCCTGATGACCGGCACGGTTATTTCCATGCTTTTGCAGACCGTTTCTTTTGCATGGCTTGGCAATTATTACAATGATATGGCGATGGGCTTGTACCAGTATCTAAACACAGCCTATTCCATTTTGTTGATTGCGGCCACAGGACGCTACGAGCTGTCCGTTATGTTGCCGGAGGTCGACTGCGACGGCTATCTTCTTGCGCTGCTTTCGGCGGGTATGTCGGTTTTATTTTCCTGCCTGCTTGAAGCGGTGGTGCTGATCGCGCAGTTTGTTTTCGGCGTAAATCCTGATTGGTTTGCTTTTTTGCCTGCAACGCTCGCTGTGCTGGGCGTTTATTATTCCTGCAACTACTGGCTCAACCGGCAGAAATGCTATGTAAAGCTTGCCGTTAATCGGGTATTGCAGGGCGTGCTCTTCGTCTTTTTCAATATATCCTATGCCCTCGTTTTGCCGGACAGACGGTATGGACTCATTCTGGGGTATCTCTCGGCACAGATTGTCGTCATGCTGATTCTGGCCGTTTATATGGCGTTGGATTACCGCAAGTACCGGATCCGGTTTTCTTTTGCCCGACTGCACGAGCTCGCAGTTGATTACGCAAAATTCCCGAAATATTCTGTTCCGGCGGGTATTGTCAACAATTTGGCGATGCATCTGCCGGTATTTCTTCTGGGCGTGTTATCCGGAAGCGGCGTAGTTGGTCAATATACGATGATGAACAAGGTGCTGGGCGCGCCTATCACGATAATTTCCGAGGCAGTACGCGATGTGTTTCGTCAGCGCGCGTCCTGCGACTATGCGAAAAACGGCGAGTGCCGCGCGGTATACCGTACAACTGGAAAAATGCTTGCGCTGGCGGCGCTTGTGCCGTTTGTTCTGCTGATGCTCGGGGCGGTTCCGGCCTTTTCTGCGATATTCGGGGATAAATGGCGGATGGCCGCGTATTTCATTGTGATGATGTCGCCGTTTTACTATGTTAAATTTATCGTAAGCCCGCTCACCTTTATGGCGCATATTGCAGGCCGTCAGAGCTTTGATATGAAATGGCAGATCGCTTTCTGCCTTTCTTCAGCGGCGGCGTTTCTGTTCGGATATTTTGTATGGCACAGTCCGTATATGATGATGCTGTGCTTTGGTGCGGCGCAGACGATCTTGTATCTGTACAGCTTCTTTTATACGCGCCGGCTGTCGTGCGGGGAAGCGGAAGACGGAAAGGAGACGGCATGACCGAACAAATTTGTATCATGACCAGCGTGCATCGCCATGACGATGTGCGCATCTATCATAAGGAAGCCAAGGCTCTGCGGCAGAAAGGCTTTTCTGTAACGATTCTGTGCCCCGATTATGCGGGAACGGATGAAAACGGAATTTGCTTTGTCCGCGTGCCAATGCCGAAAAAACGCTTGCAGCGTATTTTAACTGCGTCCCGCCGTTTTTACAAGGCGGCGAAGGAGACCGGCGCGGACTGGTTCCATTTTCATGATCCGGAGCTGTTGGGCGCAGGAAAACGTCTTATGCGCTGCGGACGGGTGATATACGACGTGCATGAGGATGTTCCGCGCCAGATTCTCAATAAGCCGTATTTAAAGCCGTGGATTGCAAAGCTTGTTTCCCGCTTTTTTGAACGGCGGGAGA
>UQQY01000217.1 GCA_900543295.1 uncultured Oscillospiraceae bacterium
ATATGGCATTGTTCTTCATAAAAGGATCCCTCTTTTGTTCTCCCTGCTGGGACAAAACGAGAGGGAAGCCCTCCGCCTCTTTTCAGAATCGTTTGTAATCTGAAAAAAGACGGATCAGCTCCCCCCATTTTTTGTTTTTATTATACTGGAAAGAAGAGAAAAAGTCAATGGCGCTTTCGGCAAAAGCCGCCTATTCTGTGAGTGAGGCCGCCGTATATGCGGCTCCCAGCAGACCTGCATTGTTTGAAAGTGCGGCACGGACAATCGATACATCCCGAAAAATCGGCATCATGCGGGCATAAGCGCGCGCCAGAAGCTCCGTCATCAGCCTGTCCTCGCTGAAGATTCCGCCGCCCAGAATGACGCGCTCCGGATCAAACGCCTGAATCAGCGAAACAAGGCCGGTGACAACCTCGTCGGTCCAATCTGAAACCGCCTGCGAAAGTACCGGTTCGCTCAAACGGGCAAAAATCTGCCGTCCGTTTAAGGATTCTCCGGTACGCTCTCTCACCAGCGCACAGAGCGCTGTCACAGAGGCATACGATTCATAACAGCCCTTTCCGCCGCATCCGCACGGCTTTCCGTCCGTATGAATAACGATATGGCCGAGATGTCCGGCGGCGCCGTGCCTGCCGGTGAGCAGCTTTCCGTTTGTAAAGATTGCGCCGCCGACGCCTGTTCCGTAGGTCAGGCACAAAAAGTCGGAAACGCCGCGTCCCGCGCCGAACTGCGCTTCGCCTACCGCCGCAGCGTGCACATCGTTTAATACCGCAACCGGTACAGGGTATGTTTTTTGTATCGTATCCTTTAATCGGATGCCGGTATAGCCCGGGATGTTCTCATTGGCATAAAAGATGGAACCGTCGTCTGCGTTTACTACCCCGCCCGTAGAAATGCCGACACGGTCGAAGGGAGCGAAGGATTCCAGTATCTCCATAACCTTTTGCATGACGCCCTCGCCGCCGCCCGATTTTGCCTCCGTCGGGCGTTCGCCTGTGTCCGTGAGGGTTCCGTGCTCATCGGCTATTCCAAATTTAATGGCCGTTCCCCCAATGTCGATTGCTGCAATACGCATAAAGTATTTCCCCTTTACAAAATTTGTTGTCCGTTAATAATCAGCTCGAAGCGAATTTTTAAAAATGAGGCGGCACGCCGGCACAGCGACATCCGTCCGAGGAAAATTTCAAAATAATCCATGACCGGACATATCGTAGTGTCAATGGAAAGCTCCAGAACAAAGGCAGCGTGGTCCTCCGTAAAATAAGTTTTGGAGCTTTCAACCGCATAGTTTACTCTGTCGTGAATATCAAAAGAAGCCGGATTGGGGTTGCGCACACGGGAACGCCGCACGTCGGTTTTATCGGCCAGAATGAGCGCCGCTGCAATCGGATTCACAGCCGCCGCCGTGCTTTCGTCGTGATTGCCGATCGCGCTTACAACCAGCGCGATTTCGTTCGGCTCCATACCGATGTGGTCGAGCAGGCGGAACGCCATGACCGCGCCGCTCTGCGCATGGTCGATCCGGTTTACCACATTGCCAATGTCGTGCATATAGCCGGCGATCTTGGCAAGCTCCGCCTCGCGGTCAGAATATCCAAGCGTGGTGAGAATCGCCTCTGCGGTGGTAGCCGCCTTGGTGACATGCGCATAGGAGTGTTCTGTAAAGCCCAGCGTTTTGAGCGCGCGGTCCGCCTCGTCAATATAGCAGCGTATGGTCTGATTGTGCCGGATCTCATCAAAAGTAACAACCATATGAATATAATCCCCTTACTTATACGAATTGTATTAAATCGGGCGCAGATATTTTATTCTAGTGCATGCAGAAAATCGTAAAGCTCCTGCGCGGTTTCCTCCTTGACCTTTGCCGTTTTCTGAAGCTCCTCCGGCGCGGCGGCAAGAAGCTCCGCGCGGGTTTTATAGGCCTTTAACAGCATCTCCGCTTTTTTCTTTCCGATTCCCGGCACACGGGTAATGGTGATTTCCAGTGCGGATTGTTTGTGTACAGTTTTCTGGTAGTTGATCGAATACCGGTGTACCTCATCCTGCACCGTCGTGACGAAAGAAAACGCCGTGCGGTTACCTGAAATGGCGATCTCTCCGCCGTCTTTTGCGATGGCGCGCGTGCGGTGGCGCGAATCCTTGACCATGCCGAATACCGGAATGTCCAGATGGAACTGCGCAATTACCGGGAGAATCGCCGCAACATGACCCTTGCCGCCGTCCAGCAGGATCAGATCCGGCAGCCGTCCAAAGCCTTCGCCGCTGTCCTTTTCCTCCATGTAGTGCGTCAGGCGGCGGGTGAGTACCTCGCGCATGCTCGAATAGTCGTCCTGTCCCTCGACTTCGCGGATCTTGAACTTTTTATACGCTTTTTTGAGCGGACGGCCGTTTTCAAACACCACCATGCCGCCGACCTTCGCGCTCTCGCCAAGGTTTGAAATATCGTAGGCCTCAATATATGCGGGCGGTTTTTTAAGCCCCAGCAGCTTTGCAAGCTCGTCGAGCGCCGCAACCTCTCTTCCTGTGCGCATGACCTGCTTGGAGAGCTTTTCCGTTGCATTCTGAAACGCCATCTCAACCATCTTTTTCGAATCGCCCTTCTGCGGCACGAGAATTGATACCTTCCGTCCAAGCTTTTCGCTCAAATATTCGGAAAGCAGAGTATCGCCGTCAAACGCCTCGTCTATCAGAATCCGCGGCGGAATATCGCCGTTTTGCAGATAGTACTGGTTTAAAAACTCCTGCCTGACCGTCGGCAGATCATACACGTCGGGGAAGACGTAATCGTCCTTGTCGGATAGCCGGTAATTGCGGAACTTTAAAACCGCAACCGCCGCGTGATTCATATTCTGCGCGAAGGCGATGACGTCCTGCTCT
>UQQY01000218.1 GCA_900543295.1 uncultured Oscillospiraceae bacterium
CCCGCGTCTGCTGTAATCGACACTTCGGCAGTTTTTCCGTAAGCTACAGCATCCGGCGCCTGGACAGTTCCCGTTCCGTCGCCGTCTGCGCTAACCGAAAGCGCGAGCGTTTGCTTTGATTCATCCAGCCATTTTGCGTCCAGCCACTCTACACGTCCTTTGAGCCAATTGTCAAAACTTGATACGCCGTACGAAAAACTCCCCACGGCCGGCCACTTCTGCGAATTGCTCTGCGCCGCTTTGGAAAGATATGCCGCCTGCTCATAGATCATACTGTGCATATTCGGGATCATCTCTGCGCGATACGCGGAATACCGCTCTTTCACCAGAGAATTAAATTCGTCAAAAGAGTAAAGCTGTTTAAACCACGGGCAGGAGCTGTTGATTACCATAAAATCGCTGGTTCCTGTACCGGTCGGACAATCCCAATAATCATTATACTGGCTCGCATTGCTCCAATTCGCAAGACCGTACGCCAAATCAAAGTCCCACGGCGCATCCATACGAAGCACGTCGTTATCCTTTTCTTTTACAAAATAACAGCTAGTTTTCAGATTACCGTCCACGTTCTTTGCAAGCTCCTGCAAGACGAGAAAATCCGCCCACGAGCTTATGTCAATATACTTGGTATACGACTCATCCGAGTTCCCCATCAGCGCATCGTGCAGCCGCTGCATGTAGTCCTCAAGATATTCGAGCATACCGTCCTGCACATCCGGTGCTTTCAGTGTAAAGAGATCCTCGTTCGGATTGGCCTGGAACGGCGCGTCGAACCACGGATCCACATTCTTATTCACCTTGTCGCCGGCATCCTTCTCGATAATATAACCGCCGGTCAGATTATCTGCCGTCGCCTCTTCTATATCGATTTTTGTCGACTCGATGTCTATACGCTCCACCAACGCATAAACGCCGTTATACGAACCATTCAGATAGACCTCGACAAATTCAATCTTCGGAACATACTGAATTCCAACCAGCGAAAGCGCCGCCTTATAGGTCACATAGTTACGCATCAGCGACGGATCGGAGTAGGTCGATACAATCGCATATTTTTTTGTTTTCGGAATACCCAAAAGCGATTCCTTTTTACTCAGCTTGATCGAGTAAGGTTTCTGCGGCTGCTGCCATGAGCTGTTTCCGCGTCCCTTGATCTCGCCTGTGCCAGTATAGCTGTTACCTTCTGCAAACACCTTGGTGCCTGCCGTAAGCTCGAACGAAGCCGCTGTCCAATCCTCCTTATTTACAGAGGAAAACGATCCGTCAATCGTAATCTTAAGCTGGGGAAGCTTATCCGGCGTCGCGTTGATCAACACAGCCGCCAGATCGGAAAAGGCTACGCTTTTTCCCTTTTTCGCCTGATAAGTAAACGTCACAGTTTTGCCGTTCTGCACGATGCTTCTGTTTTGCGCATCGCTTGCAAAAAAGCGCGAATAATCGCTGCTGTAGGTCCATCCCTCCGCCGCGGTAGCCGCAAAAGAAAGCGTCTTATCCTCCGCAAAGGTAAAGGTTTCACCGGAAAGAGTTCCCTTCACCGCAAGGTCGGGCAGCTCCCCCGACGTCATCGTCAGCCCGTCGGACAATTCCGGCGTAACATAATAAGTTTGCACGTCGGCCGGTTCTGCCGCCCAGACCTGCTTTGGCAGGGATAACACCAAAGTTTGCATACTCAGCATCACGGCCAGCAACAAACATAGAATACGTCCCTTCTTTCTCATAACAGTCACTCCTTGTTTACATGGATTATTACTTATACTGTATCATACAACCGCTCAATTTGCAATATATTGTATAAAATTTCGCCTGTATTTCTACGCAATACTATATATTGAATATAAAAAGAATATATTTCCTTTTAAATATCTAATCTTTTTATACTATAGCGATCTATCCGCAGAACGGACTTGCAAGGACGCAGCTTTTCCTCTATAATTGTAAGAAAGACTAACAAAATAAAAGGAGATCACAATGAAAGTTTCCTCGTTCTTTTCCGCACAGGATATGACCGTCGGTCATCCGCTTTCCCGTCTGCTGCAATTCTCCATCCCGCTGCTGATCGGCAACCTCGCACAGCAGATGTACAATACTGTCGATTCTATTGTCGTCGGACGTTTTGTCGGCGACAATGCGCTTGCCGCCGTAGGTGCAAGCGGTCCTGTTTTAAATCTGCTGTTGGTGCTGTTTATGGGCATTGCAAGCGGCGGCGGTATTATGGTGTCCCAGTATTTCGGTGCTAAGGACAGGGAAAATCTCTCCCACACAGTGGGAACCACTATCACGCTCACCTTTTTCGCCGGAATCGCTATCATGCTGTTGGGGCCGCTCCTTACCCATCCCCTGATGACGGCGCTTAGCACGCCGGCGGAAATCTACGGCATGTCCTGCACCTATCTTATCATCGTCTTTCTCGGTATTCTCGGCTGCGCCTATTATAATATTCTTTCCGGAATTCTGCGCGGACTTGGCGATTCTGTAACGCCGCTACTGTTCCTGCTGCTGGCATGCGGATTGAATATCGTTCTTGATATTCTCTTTGTCGCCGTCTTCCACTGGGACGTCATGGGCGTAGCGCTTGCCACTATCATCTCGCAGGCGCTTTCCGCCGCGCTGTGCATGGTTCGTCTTTGCCGCATGAAAAGCACACTGGATGTAAACCTTCCGGTACTCCGCCCGCAAAAAGCGCTTGTATTAAAACTTGCAAAGCTCGGTCTTCCTTCCGGCTTGACACAGGCTGTCTTTTCGCTTGCTTCCATTATCGTACAGGCGCTTACCAACAGCTTCGGTACAACGGTTATCACCTGCGCCATTGTCGTCATGCGCGTGGACGGTTTCGCAATGATGCCAAACTTTACGTTTGGTGCGTCT
>UQQY01000219.1 GCA_900543295.1 uncultured Oscillospiraceae bacterium
GTTGCGCGCGGCGACTACAGCGGAAAGGTGAATTTTGAACGTTACGTCCTCGCCTATTATTTTGAAAATGTTATTCAGACCGCCAATCTCCGGCTTGAACAAATGACCAATTCACGTTATACTTTAATCAGGCGTACCCAGACAAAGGGCAACCGTACTGCCGGACTTGATCTTGATGTTTTTGACGCTTATACCGGCACTGCGCGCAACGTGGATACGCTTTCCGGCGGAGAAAGCTTTAAGGTTGCGCTCTCGCTGGCGCTGGGACTCGCCGATATTATCAGCGAAAGCTCCGGCGGCATCGAATTAAACACCATGCTGATCGATGAAGGATTTGGTTCGCTTGACAGCGATTCGCTTGATACTGCGATCAATTGTCTCTATGATTTGCGTGCAAATGGACGCTATATCGGTATTATTTCGCATATCAGCGAGCTGAAGGAACGCATTCCTCAGCAAATCCGCGTGATACCAGGAATAAATGGCAGCGTCATTCAGGAGGGACCGGTATGAACCGCGGTAAATTCATTCTTCGGCGCATCCTGCACTCTTCTGTGTTTTGGGCGGTTTGCATCTGTCTCGTCTCGTTCGGGCTGACCGCGCTTGCCGTATCGGGATTTCTTCCGCAGGAGGATGACAGCGCCTATTATGCTTCCTCGCGTGCAGTTATCGTCAATATCAATGAGGCGGATATTTCGGAGCTGTCGCTGCTGGATGGAATCGGTTATGAGCGGGCGAAGGAAATTGTCCGCTACCGACAGTCGCACGGCGCGTTTTCCTGTGCAGAGGATATTATGGACGTTCCCGGAATCGGCGAAGGCATTTATCGCAGGATCCGGAATCAAATAAAAGTATAAAGGAGTAAAGCAATATGACGGTTACACTTAAAAACGGCGCTCTTACCGCCCGTATTGAATCAAAGGGCGCAGAGCTTTTGTCGCTCGTCAAAAACGAAACGGAGTATATGTGGCAGAAAGATCCGGCATTCTGGGGAAAAACCTCTCCGGTTCTTTTTCCGATTGTCGGCAATCTGCGCAATGATACGGTTACGTTTGATGGAAAGCCCTATACAATGGCAAAGCACGGTTTATGCCGCGCCGCAGAATTCACAATCGAAAATGTTTCCGATACGGACGCTTCGTTCTCCTACTCCTACAATGAGGAGACGCTTGCATACTATCCCTATCGTTTTAAGCTCATTCTTTCCTATCATTTGAGTGAAAACGGCGTCTCTATTACCTATACAGTCGAAAATCTGGACGATAAAGCCATCGATTACTGCTTTGGCGCTCACCCAGGATTTAATGTTCCGCTTGAAAAGGGCGGCGCTTTCGAGGATTATTGTATTGAATTCAATGAGCAGGAGCCGGACGGCTGTCCCGTATTTGACTTTGAAAATAACCAGATCAACATGGAAAACCGTGTGGATTTCATGAAGGGTTCAAAAAAGCTGATGCTTCACTATGACTACTTTGACAACGATGCACTGGTTTTTGACAGAGTACACTCGGATTCTGTCAAACTCTATAGTACAAAAACTGGCAGTGGTGTCGAAGTATCCTTTGGCGATTTTGATTTTGTTGCGTTCTGGACACCGATCAAAATGAATGCGCCGTTTCTGTGCATTGAGCCGTGGTGCGGCATGGCCGTCTGCTCCGATGAAGGCGGCACCTTTGAGGAAAAGCGCGGCGTTAAGCATCTCTTATGCGGTGAAAAACAGTCCTACCAGTTGACAATCCGTCCTTTTTAATCTCTGAATAAGAAATCAGGAAGGCCAGACACATATTCATGTGTCTGGCCTTCCTGATTTTTCCGCACCCTTGCTGCGGCTGCCTCTTTATTATAATCCCCCTGAGCCGGTATTCCGGCCTCTTTTTGGTTTAGCTTTGATTATTTCTACATTCGCTTTTTTACTGAGACGGGATACCGTCCAGTCTACAAAAGACCGAACGGCAAAAATCAGGACAAACAAAAGTCCGGTTGGCACAGCTAAAATTCCAACGACCACCAGCCCAGTCCAGGTAATGACCCGTCCAAGGATCTCACCCGCCGCAGAGTGCGAGACTTTTTCTCTGTTTTTCTGACGTTCCATCGGCATAACGGCATCCACTCCAGTTTTTCCTGATTTTCCAGATTATTTATCGCAATGAATCCTCAAATATATGAGGTTTTCAGCTTCACTATACCTTTAAAATCCTCATACAGCACCGTTATATAGTTTCCGCCGCTTTGAAAATCAAGCTCCATCCGAAAGCTTCCATTTTGATCCACAGCAGGCTCTATTACATCGCCGTTCATACGAATTCTGATTTCCGCTTTTCCGGATACAGTCTGAACTTCTCC
Organism: uncultured Oscillospiraceae bacterium; assembly: GCA_900543295.1. Taxonomy (GTDB): domain Bacteria; phylum Bacillota; class Clostridia; order Oscillospirales; family Ruminococcaceae; genus Paludihabitans. The sequence goes on from UQQY01000219.1 coordinate 2,344, forward strand.
TTCCAGAAGCACTTTTCGCTCCAAAAGAGAGGTTCCTCCAAATATAACATCGCGTCCGTTCGCCTCGCTGCATTCTGCCTGATACGTTCCGATATACATATCCTCAGGTGAAGTTGTGCGCTTTCCGATCAGATTTTGATCTTCCGTCAACTGGGTGCGCCCGACGTCTTCGATGATTCCATCTAAAAAGGTTAAACGCTCCTGCGGCTCCATGTAAAGAAGCTGACAGCCGGAAAGCCCAGCCAGGAGGCAAAGCGTAAGGAGCATTCCTGCGACTCTTTTCATTCGCGTTCCTCCTTTGCGCCGCTTACAATCGAATAATATGCTTTTGAAGTAATACGGTATACCAGCACATAGAAAAGCGTAAAAATCAAAAAACAGCAAACCGTTACAAAAATCAAAAGCTTCTGGTTCGTCAGACTAAACAGCATCAAAAGCTTATAGATCATCGGAAACGCGAACGCCAAATGTACGCCTGCGGTAATCAGCGGCATAAAAAACACCGTCAAAACCT
>UQQY01000220.1 GCA_900543295.1 uncultured Oscillospiraceae bacterium
GCGCCGCCGCCAATACCGCCGCAGATCAGCGTATCAACGTTGTTGGCGGTAAGAAAGCCCGCCAGCGCGCCGTGGCCGCTGCCGTTTGTATCAATAACAGCCGAGCGGACGACAGCGCCGTTTTCAACATCGTAAAGCTTGAACTGCTTCGTGTGTCCAAAGTGCTGAAAAATCATTCCGTTTTCATAAGTAACTGCAATCTTCATTTCTGCTTCTCCTTTTTGTTTTTGATTTTGCGCCGCAATTCGGCGATGTCTTTCGCATCCGCCGCAGAGGCACTGCTCCTCCTCGCCGCTGCAAAGGCAGTAATCGCCGCCTGCAATTTTGATGGAAAGTCCTTCAACCAGAGCTTCTGCGAGCTTCGCACGCGCGCTGTTATAAATCTGCTGTACAGTTGTGCGGGCGACCTGCATATAAATTCCGCATTCCTCTTGGGAAAAGCCCTCTCTGTCGATCAGGCGGATTGCCTCATATTCATCCACGGTGAGGATGACGGCTTCGCCGGATGCGCAGGAGGGCTGCGGAACAAATGCTTCCGTTTTCGGTAGCCGGCAAACTTTTCTGCATTTTTTTGGCCGCGGCATCTGTGACATCTCCTTTTGGTAAGGCCAGGATGATTGTTTATGGCATATGCCATTTACTCTTGCAGTATACTACTGATAATGGGATATGTCAAATCTTTTTTATTGCGGAGCAATAAAAATAGCCGTAGAGAAACGAAGGCTATTTTTTATAAGGGCGTTGTTCTGCTTCAATATAAATTTATCTATGGAATTTTTATGACAAACATGATGAAAAAAACGAAATAGGCGGGGACTACTATACATTCGATTTACTTTATGCTATAATAGAAACAGCAAACCATATGGTTTCCCTCAAGCGGCGGCGTCCTGTCATTTTCTTGGATGATTTTCATTTTTCTCAAACACACTGATTCCGCACTTCTGTTTTCCATAAAATAACTTTTTACTGATGAATTTTCAATTTACTATTGCATTATTTTACAATTTATGGTATTATATAGGCACAAACAAGAAATACGGAGGTTATTCTAATGCAAAAGTCCTTAAAAGTATTGATTGGAGACAATACGGTACCGTTCGGCATGGAGTGCAGATCGTATCTGGCAAATTTCGGCGTAGATGTCTCGCTTGTGCCCAAAGACGGCAGCCGTGTCATGCAGGCCATTCAGGATTTGCAGCCGGATGTTATCGTAATGGAGGCGTTTATGGCGCAGAAGGACGCCATCGACGTTCTTCATTCCATGGACCGTCAGATGAAACGGTGTAAGGTGATTGTCGTCAGCGGATACGACAATAAATATATTGAAAACGAGCTTCTGCAAAACGGCGCGAGTGATTATATTCTTCGTCCGTTCGATATTCCGTCGCTCTGCGACCGTATTGTAGAGCTTGGCGGAATCGCCGCCGGCAAACCGCTTGACATCAATCATCTCGCAAAGGGCACGGATGATCTGGAATCTATTGTAACCGATCTGATCCTGCACATCGGCGTACCCGCACATATCAAGGGCTATCATTACGTAAGACAAGCTATTATTTTGAGCGTGAACGATCCGGAGATGATTAGCTCCGTTACCAAGGTTTTGTATCCGACCATCGCCAAAATGTATCAGACGACTTCCTCCCGTGTGGAGCGCGCAATCCGGCATGCGATTGAGATTGCATGGGACCGCGGCGATGTGGACGTTTTAAACGACTATTTTGGCTATACCATCAATATTGGCCGCGGCAAGCCGACCAACTCCGAATTCATTGCCATGATTGCGGATAAACTTCGCATAAAGCTGAAACGGATGAATCAGGTTGCGCGCTGAGACGTGTAAAAACGTCTGATTCTCTTCAAGCTCGACGTTAAAAAGGGGGCGGATCAAAGATCTGCCCCCTTTTTGGCGAGCGCGGAGACGAACGCTGCGTTCCGCATCGCTCGTTTGACGCATTATCTGTTTTTTCTTGACTTCTTCCGGCGAATATGCTATGATATTAAAAATTTGAGGGAGTAGATGGCGCAAATCGGCGTGGCAAGTCAACAAACTGGTTATTTATAATAATCTGGCTTGTCTTAAACAACGAGACTCAAGTATGGTTTTCCATACCTGGGCCTTTTTTATTTTGTTCAGGTACTGGCATGGTACCTGATTTTTTGTTGCCTCGCAATAAAAAATTTTTTGAGCGGCAAACGCTGTTTTCGCCCGGTTTGCGCTTCTCTCTAATCAGACACAGTATTTCAGGAGGAAAAAGTTATGGGATGGATGGAATTGTTTTTGATTGCGGTGGGACTGTCGATGGACGCCTTTGCCGTATCGGTATGTAAGGGGCTTTCGACGCGTCGGATCAAATGGAAGCATTATTTCATTATCGGCGCGTGGTTCGGCGGATTTCAGGCGCTGATGCCGGCTGTCGGATACCTGCTTGGCTCGACGTTTGAGCAGTATATTACTTCGTTTGATCATTGGATTGCCTTTGTACTGCTTCTGTTCATCGGCGGCAATATGATAAGAGAGGGACTTTCAAAGGAAGAGGAAAAAGCAAACGATTCGTTTTCTTTCGGCACAATGGCGGTTCTGGCGGTTGCCACAAGCATAGACGCTCTGGCGGTCGGCGTCACCTTTGCCCTGCTGCCGGGCGTCAACATCATCGCAGCGGTATGTTTTATCGGCGCGGTCACATTTGTCCTCTCCGGTATTGGACTAAAAGCAGGGAGTGTGTTTGGCCTGCGCTATAAGGCGAAGGCTGAAATAGCCGGGGGTATTATCCTGATTCTGATTGGAGTAAAAAT
>UQQY01000221.1 GCA_900543295.1 uncultured Oscillospiraceae bacterium
GATTGAAGAAGAAGCGCGCCGCGTCGATCGGCACCTCGTCCAAAAGGGTGACGAGCGTGATCGCCTTGCCGCTTCGTTTGCTGGCCTTAATGATCTCGCCGCCGCGCACCAGACGCACCATCTGCATGAGGAGCGCGTCGAGACGGCCAGCATCTACGCCGAGCGCCGTAAGCGCCGCCTTTAAGCGCGGCACATAGCCGTGATGATCCGCGCCCAATACGTCGATAGCCTTGTCAAAACCGCGTGTCACCAGCTTGTTGTAGTGATAGGCAATGTCCGGTACAACATAGGTCGGCACGCCGTTTGAACGAACCAGAACGAAGTCCTGATCCGCGCCGTAGTCGGTAGCCTTGAACCAGAGCGCGCCTTCGGATTCATAGGTGCAGCCCTTTTCCTTAAACAGCGCGATAATCTTATCTACCTCGCCGTTTTCATGAAGCGTAGATTCTTTAAACCAGTTATCGTATTCGATTCGGTATTTTAGCAGATCGCGCTTTAAGCCTTCAATGTTGAGCGGCAGCGCATAGGCGACGAGAGCCGCGCGGCGGTCGGCTTCCACCGCGTTTACATATTCGTCGCCGTGCAATCCGGCGAAGGCTTTTGCATGCGCAATGATGTCCTCGCCCTGATATGCGTCCTCCGGCATTTCGATACCCTCTTTGTAGAGCTGGAGGTAACGCAGGGAAAGGGACATGCCGAATTTGTTGATCTGGTTGCCGGCGTCGTTGACATAAAACTCACGCTTTACTTCGTAGCCAGCCCAATCGAGGGCAGAAGCCAAACTGTCGCCGATCGCGCCGCCGCGGGCATTGCCGATGTGCATTGGGCCGGTCGGATTGGCGGAAACGAATTCCACCAGCACCTTTTTGCCTGAGCCGAAATTGGTGCGGCCATAGTTCTCGCCGTTTTCATCGATGGCGCGCAGTACGGCGCAGTACCACTCCTTTCCCAAAAAGAAGTTGATAAAACCGGGGCCGGCAATTTCTGCGCGTTCAAAATAAGTGCCCGCAAGCACCAGCTCCGCCTCGATTGCTTCCGCAATTTTGCGCGGCGCCATGCGAAAAGCGCGCGCGGAAACCATCGCGGCGTTTGTCGCAAAATCGCCGTTTTTCGGATCGGCCGGAATTTCAACGGAAAAGGCCGGAATCGGCTCTGGCGGCAGCGTTCCCGCCGCAACGCAGCGGCCGATTGCGCTGAGCAAAACCTCTCTTACCTGCTCCTGTGCCTCAGCAATGGGGTTTTTCATATTTGTTTTTCACTCCTGCATTTTATGATACCGGCGCCTGCCGGATGAATTTTTGTACGGAAGCATTACTGCTCCATTTCTTTTATATTGATAAACACTTCGTTTTCGCTCAAAAAGCTGGAATTGACGTCCAGCGTATAGGAAAAATACAGATCTCCGCCGTCCTCGCCGAGCGTGGAACGAACGGCCTTTGCGTCTACGCCGATCATCAAATCGCCGCCCTCCGTACCATAGTGACCGATATTCCGCTCGCCCGGCATAATAACCAGGTGAGAACGTACTGCGCCGCTCCGAATCAGGATCACGCGGTTTTTGCTGTCCACCTTCAGCGTTGTATGGCTGTCTGCATAGCCGGTCGCCTCGCTTTCGGAGTAGGTGACGTAATAGCTGTTGTTCCGTTTATAAAGGCTGCCCTGGGTAAACAGCTCGGTCACGTCCTGTTCGCCGCCTGCCCGCTGGATTCCCTTGATATTGATGAGTACGTCTTTTTTCATTTGATTCCGTTCCTTTTTCATCAGACGCTTTCGATTTCGATTTGCGTCGCATGTCCCGACACCGGCTCTCCGACGATGGGACGGGCGTTTTCTGCGAAGGTTTCCGCGCTGTCGCTTACAAAATACTCGACCGATCCGGCCATGCGCGTCAGATTGCACATATCATTTTCAAGCAGGCAGCGCTGCGCGGCGTGCGCCGCCTCCTGTCCGGAATCCACCAGCGTTACACTTTCTCCCATAATCTGCGCGATGATCGGCTTTAATACCGGATAATGCGTGCAGCCCAAAATCAGCGTATCCGCGCCGCTTTCGAGAATCGGCGTAAGATACTGCTCGGCGACAAGGCGCGTGACCTTGTTGTCCGGCGCGGTAAAACCGCTTTCGACCAAAGGGACAAACAGCGCGCAGGGCGCTCCGACTATCTGTGCGTCCGGCGCCGTTTCACGCATCGCCCGTTCATATGCGCCGCTGCGGATGGTGGACGGGGTGGCGATCAGTCCGATTTTTCCGTTTCGGGTTGCCGCCGCGGCAACCTCCACTGCCGGATGCAAAACCTCGACAAAGGGAACCGCCAGCGAACGGACGTCCTCCGGCAGGATGCTTGCGCTCGCCGTATTGCAGGCGGCGATAATCATCTTTACGCCGCGCGACAGCAGAAAGCGGATATCCTGCCTTGCATATTTGCGGACAATTTCGCGGCTGCGCGTTCCGTAGGGCACACGTCCAGTATCTCCGAAATACACGATGTTCTCGCCGGGCATCGTGCGCCGAAGCTCCGAAACAGTAGTCAGACCGCCTAAACCGGAGTCAAACACGCCGATCGGGCGGATGTCGTTTTTCATACCGCGCTCCTCTTCAGTGCATAGCCGATCAGCCGGTCAATCAGCTTTTGATAAGGCACGCCGCTTGCCACGAAAAGCTGCGGATACATGCTGATGCTGGTAAAACCGGGAATCGTATTGATCTCGTTTAAGTAGACGTCTCCGTTTTCGCAGAGGAAAAAATCCACGCGCGAAAAGCCCTCGCAGCC
>UQQY01000222.1 GCA_900543295.1 uncultured Oscillospiraceae bacterium
TCAGATTAAACTGCATGCCCTTTTCCACTGTCTCATTCCGGTGTGAATCGGACAGATTCCATGTGACGTCCGGCAGAATATAGCTTACGCGGATGGTATAGGTGTCGCCGTTTTTCTGCACCTCGTCAACACGCGGCGTATAGGGGAGAAGCACCGGTGTGGATTCAATCAGATAGCTCTTGCTGTCTGCGCTGTAGCTCATCTCTACGCTTGCATCCGGAATCGTCTGGTGAATAATTGGGACATCGCTTCCGTAAAGCTCCCGGACGTAGTATTCCACATCCGCATCCGGAACGGTAATTCCGCCGACGTCGTCCTTGATATATGTATTCATATCCGCATCCAGAATAAGACGCCAGATAGAGGACGAAATAATAACGGAGCTGTCAAGCGATTCCGGCGAGTCGAACTCCGGCGCATCGACGATGACAAGCGGGAAAACCGCATAAGCGAGTTCTTCCTTCAGCTCAGTGGAATCCACAATATTTTTTGTCGTATCTACGACAAAACGGATGCTGGCGATAACGCCGACAACCACAAAAAAGCTGGTCAGAACGCCGAGAACCGCTATGCGAATCTCACGTTTTGTGCGTTTTCTGCGCAGCCTTCTCGCTTTTTTCTCCTCCGGCGGAAGCTCTTCCCGCGCTTTCTCCGCCTCCCGCAGCTCTTCTACCGGAACCGAGTTCTCCGACACAGCTTCCGGCTGCTGTACCGTCTCGTCTTCTAAAACGCCGGTCCCCGCCTCATTTTTCTCTGCGGTTTCCTGTTTCTCCCGATCCGCCTTTTTCTTATTCAAACCGGAAAGAACATCGTGCAGTCCGCTGTCTTTCTTCTTTTCCATGTGTGTCCTCCTTACCGAACCTGACCGTTGCCGAAAATCACATATTTAGTGCTGGTCAGCGCCTCAAGTCCCATCGGGCCGCGCGCATGCAGCTTCTGTGTGGAAATGCCAATCTCTGCGCCGAAACCAAATTCATCGCCGTCCGTAAAGCGCGTAGAAGCATTAACATAAACGGCCGCAGAATCCACCCGGTCAGTAAAACACCGCGCACTGTCAAGATTTCTGGTGACAATTGCCTCGGAGTGATGCGTCGAATAGCGGTTAATGTGCTCGATCGCCTCGTCCAGACTGTCCACCACCTTAACCGAAATGACATACCCCAGAAATTCGGCGGCATAATCGCCTTCGGCCGCGGGAGCTACGCTGTCGCCCAGAATGCGGCGCGTTTCTTCACAGCCGAGCATGATGACGTTTTTGGAGTCCAGCCTTTCTTTTACAAGCGGCAGAAACGCCTCCGCAGCGTTTCTGTGCACCAGCAAGCTTTCACAGGCGTTGCAGACAGAGGGACGGCTTGTCTTCGCATTGTATACAATGTTGGCCCCCATCTCAAGGTCTGCGTCTTCATCAATATAAACATGACAGTTCCCAGCACCCGTTTCGATTACCGGAACGGTTGCATTTTCTACAACCGAACGGATGAGTCCCTGACCGCCGCGCGGAATTAAAACGTCCAAATACCCGTTTAGCTTCATCATCTCTGTTGCGGAAGCACGAGAGGTATCCTCAACCAAAAGCAAAATATCCGGATTGAGTCCCTCTTCCACAAGGGCGCGCTGCATAATGCGCGTCAGCGTCATATTGGTGCAGATGGCTTCCTTTCCGCCGCGCAGCATAACCGCATTTGACGCCTTCAGGCAAAGTACAGCCGCGTCAACCGTAACATTCGGACGGGATTCGTAAATCATTCCGACCACGCCGATCGGCACGCGCTCTTTTCGTATTTTGAGGCCGTTCGGCAGAGTACGGCCAGCGAGCACCTCGCCAATGGGATCTGCAAGGCGCGCCACCTTTCTCACACCGTCCGCCATATTGTGAATACGCGCTTCAGAGAGCGAAAGCCGGTCAAGCATCACATTCGGGATGCCGTTTTGCGCAGCCGAGGAAATATCCGTCCGGTTTGCTTCCAAAATTTCCTCAACAGAAGCGCAGAGATGATCCGCAATCCGCAGCAAAATCCGATTTTTCATTTCGGTTGACGCATGGGCAATCTGCGGCTGCGCCGCTTTTAAGCGCTGTGCAAGCGACATTACATTTGACATATCACATTCTCTCCTTTTGAACCGAATCGGCGTAAAACAGCGTTCCAATATTCTCGCCGTCGAGCAGGTCGTAAATCATGGCAGGACGGCTGCCGTTCATAATAATCATAGGAATATTCTGATCCATACAGATCTGCGCCGCGTGCAGCTTTGCCGCCATACCGCCGGTTCCGAATTCGGAGCCTTTGCTGCCGGCAGCAGCCAGTATCGCACTGTCAAGCAGCCGCACATGCGGAATGCGCTTTGCCGCCGGATTCTCGTGCGGATCACTGTCGTATAAGCCGTCAATATCCGTCAGAATAATCAAAAGATCTGCTTGTACAATAGAAGAAACGATCGCCGAAAGCGTGTCGTTGTCGCCGAATTCGATCTCTTCGGTTGAAACGGTGTCGTTTTCATTGATAACCGGAATCACAGACAGCGAAAGCAGACGGGAAAGCGTATTGGTGACATTCTCTTTCCGGCGCGCGTCTTCAATGATGTCGCGCGTTAAAAGCACCTGCGCCACGTTGTGGTTATACTCGGAAAAGCACTTGTCATACACATACATCAGCTCGCTTTGTCCAAGCGCGGCGCACGCCTGCTCAAAGATATCGGGGCGGTCCTTGCCGGCCCCCACCTCCGAACAGGTGAAAATCCGTTCAAAAAAGGGCAGGAGGTCAAG
>UQQY01000223.1 GCA_900543295.1 uncultured Oscillospiraceae bacterium
ATAAGAAAAACCTTCTGCGTGTCCGCGATATGCCGGATTGCGCGGATGCGGTCGCGGAGACGTGCGGCGCGTTCAAAGTCAAGCGCCTCCGCCGCCTCCTCCATTTGCTTCTCCAAACGGCTGAGCAGGGAGCCGCCGCCCTTTTTGATATAGGCCAGCGCCTCGTCGAATACCGCACGGTACTCGGCCTCGCTGATTCTGCCGCGGCATACGCCCATGCACTGCTTGATATGATAGTTTAAACAGGGCCGTGTCTTCCTAAACTCCTGCGGAAACTTCTTATTACAGGTCGGCAGGCCGAAAATCTTATTCACCTCGTCCACTGTCTGCGTTACAGAGTAGGAGCTTGTATACGGCCCGAGATAGTCCGCGCCGTCGTCCTTCAAAAGCTGCTTCTGCGCCGTAATGCGGGGATAAGGGCCCTTCTCGACGCGGATGTAGTGATAGCCCTTGTCATCCTTTAACAGGATGTTGTATTTCGGCGCGTTCTGCTTGATTAAACTGCATTCCAGAACAAGCGCCTCGAATTCGCTTCCCACCACAATATAGTCGAAGTCCTCGACATTTTCAACCATGCGGCGCACCTTTTCCGTGTGGCTTGGGTTGTTCGGCTGGAAATACTGGCTCACGCGGTTTTTTAAATTTTTCGCTTTGCCAATATAAATGATTTCCCCTTTTTTGTCTTTCATCAGATAGACGCCGGGATCGTGCGTCAGATTCCGTGCCTTTTCACTCAAACGAGCCAGATTCGGGTTCATGCGTTCTCCTCAAAATAAAAATTGACATAGCGGGTGCGGCTGGCATAACCGCAGCTTTCCAGTGTGCGCCTGCTCGCCGTGTTGTGAAAGTAGCAGCCGCAGATCGGCGTAAGCCCGCTCTCTTTGGCGATTTCAGTTAAAAAGAGAATCATACTGCGTCCGACGCCTGTGCGCCGGAACTCGGGCGCAGTATACATCCCGACAGCGCCCCACCCGCGGTTAAACGGGGAGCGCGCGATGTGCCCGGTTCCCATGAAAGCACCTGCCGGATTGCGCAAAACAAAAATCCGGTTCTCCGGATCATCCGTTCTGGCGGGATGATAAAAGCCGGTCGCCTCCAGATCGGGCAGATCTTCTTCCTTTGCCTCATAAAACCATGCGCGCGGAAATTCCGGCGAAGCAGGCGGCTTATCCGTCAGGTCGAAAAAGTACGCCTGCGGCGCTGTCCGCACCGCATAGTCGAACACAGCGGAAAGAAAAACTTCATCACCTGTGACAATGCGCGCCCCCTTTGGCGAGAGCGTCTCCTGCACAAGGGAAAACGCTTCCTGTAAGCGGCCTGTTTCGTTTTCATACAGAAAAAACGATGTGAGCAGGCTTTCCTCCTGATAAAGCGAGGCATATCCGAGCGGCGTCTCGCCGTCTGCAATACGGAAAATCTCCGCATTTAAAATCATATCGTCCCAGAAGGTATCGACCAGCCGCAAGGAGCAGGCATAGCGGCAGTATTCGTTAAAACAGTCGGTCAGACTGACCGGAGTAAGCGTGAGCAAGGGATACGGCCTTCTTTCTCAATCAGAATGTCTTTTGTTTTTATTATAGCATACCATACGCAAAGACTGCAATCGCAATCAAAAGCATGTGCCGGTAAAAACGGCCGGAGAAGGGGACACTTCGTAAGGAAGTTGTCTCCCTTCGGCTTTGTAAACAACCTTATCAATAAGCATTTTTCACTATTGCTTTTTTTAATGGTTTGTAGTATACTAAATAAAATAGCAATGACGAGAAAGAGTAGGCAACTAAAACTTTTCAGAGAATCCCATCATCTTCAGATGTGCTGTGAATGGGTAAAGCGGATTTTGCCGAACATGGTCTCCGAGCTGCGTACCGAGCCTCCGGGTTAGGCTGCGCCGGGATCGCCCGTAACAGCGATAGAGTTTCGATAGATCATTTCCTATCCGAACTTGATAAGGCTTGTTATCGTGAGAAACAAGTGAATTAGGGTGGTAACACGTGGGTATTTCGCTCTCGTCCCTTGTACTATGTATGGGGGTGAGAGCGTTTTTATTTTGCAGATTTATCTGCACAGCAACTAAGTGTTACAACTATAAGAAATGAGGTACTAACTATGGAAAACATTATTGTAGGAGGAGCATGGCCATATGCAAATGGTTCGCTCCATATAGGGCATATAGCGGCTCTTCTTCTGGGAGATGTACTGGCCCGTTATTTTAGAGCAAAGGGAAACTGCGTATTTTATGTGTCCGGCAGCGATTGTCATGGCACACCGATTACCATAAGAGCAAAGCAAGAAAATTCAACACCGGAAGTGATCAGCGAGCATTATCACAGGGAGTTCTGCGATGTATTCAAAAAACTCGGTTTTTCGTATGACCTATACACCAAGACATCGGATCCAAGTCACAAAGAATTTGTTTCGGAATTTCACAAGAAGCTGTATAACAGTGATTATATAGAAGAACGAACAGTAAAGCAGGCTTTCTGTCCTGTATGTAAAAAGGTACTTACAGATAGACTGGTTGTCGGAATTTGTCCTGCGTGCGGTTCTGCTACTCGCGGAGATCAATGTGATGCCTGCGGGGAAGTGTTAGATGCAGATACTGTTATTGATGCAAAATGTGCTGATTGTGGCACACCGCTATCTTTCGGAGAAACAACACAATTATTTTTACAAATATCAAAATTAAAAAATGAACTCTGTGAGTTTCTCGATGCCCATCCGTATTGGCGCAAAAACGCTATTGCATTTA
>UQQY01000224.1 GCA_900543295.1 uncultured Oscillospiraceae bacterium
CATTCTATAAAGGAGGCGAGCAGCACTTCGGTATCGGAATGTGTTTGAAAGCGCCAGCTCCTTTGCGTGAGTATATGGCGCAGCTCGGCTGTGTTGTAAAGCTCGCCGTTATATACGATGGTGCAGCGTTTTCCCTTTTCTTCAAGCGTCATGGGCTGCCGTCCGTTTTCCGGATCGATCACGCTTAGCCGGTTGTGGATCAGCGTGCAGTGACCGCTGCAAAAAAAACCGGATTGATCCGGTCCCCGCCGCGCCATGGTACGCTGAACGGCTTTTGCCGCTTCACCCGGCGTATTAAAATACCGGTCATAACAAAGCTCTCCTGCAATCGAGCACATAAAAAATCCTCCATTCTGCCGCTGCCGCATACGTCTGCTCCGGATCTCCGACAGCGGCTGCGGAACAGTCCGGCGCGTACTAATGTCCGATATCCTGCTTTCTGGACAGAACAAGGGCGTTCAAACGAACGCCCTTGTTCTGCTTTTATAGTATGCGAAAAGCCGTTTTCTATGTGCCAAAAAGAAAAAGCAGAGGATTGGGGAGATCCTCTGCTTTTGTGCGAAAACCGATTGGGAGAACGATTCTCGCTTTTGTTGGGAGATAACGGTGTTGTGACTTCACCGGATTCCGACACGCGGCGGGGTCAAAACAACCGAAACAACATCCTCAGTATATCCGATTTTTTCCTTTGCGTCAACGAAAACTTTTCGACAGTTCAGTCAATACGCATGGAAATATCGAAGCACTTGACCGAGTGCGTCAGCGCGCCCAGAGAAATAATGTCTACCCCGCATTCCGCGACCTTTCGGATGTTCTCCGGCGTAACATTGCCGGACGCCTCCAAAAGCGCTCTGCCATTTGTACGGCGGACAGCCTCCTTCATGGTATCGTAATCCATGTTGTCGAGCATGATAACGTCTGCACCGGCTGTAAGCGCTTCGTCAAGTTCTTCGAGCGTGCGGGTTTCAACCTCGATTTTAACCATATGTCCGATTTTTTTGCGAAGCGCGTTTACAGCGCCGGTCAGCGAACCATAGGCGTCGATGTGGTTATCTTTCAGCATTGCGCCATCGCTTAAATTGTAGCGGTGGTTTTTTCCGCCTCCGCAGATAACCGCGTATTTTTGCAGCGGGCGCAGTCCCGGAAGCGTTTTGCGGGTGTCCGTAATACCAGCGTTCGTCCCTTCTACAAGCTTTACGCAGCGGTTTGTCATGCTTGCAATGCCGCTCATATGCTGCAAAAGATTCAGCGCGGTGCGTTCTCCTTTTAAAAGCGCACGCGTCTTTCCGAAGATCCGCGCGATCATATCACCCTTCTGTACGGCGTCTCCGTCATGCTTATATATTTCAAATGAAGCGGTATCGTCGAGCAGGGTAAAAACACGGAGGGCTACTTCCAATCCGGCAAGCACGCCCTCATCCTTTGAAATAAATTTAGCGGTTGTCGTGTCGTTTTCGCCTATAAGATAATCGGTGGTAACATCAACATAGTTAATATCTTCCGTAATAGCGCGCTTAATCAGGTCGTCTACATAAAACTGCGGCAGTGTCATGGCGTGTTCCTCCCTTTATTCTTCAATAACTTCTTTTAGGATGATATACGCGACGGTGACGAGGCTTCTTGCCTCAACATAATCGCGGTTCACCTCATACGGGGTAGCGTCCAACTGCTCCTTTAAGGCGCAGATGCGCGCAAAGCCCTCTTTTGCAGCAGAGCGGTCCGGCGTTACGAAGTAGGCGCGCTGCATGATGGCGCGGGTTTCCGTGCGGATGCCGTGCGGAATCGGTTCCGCCTTTTCCGGATGCACAAAGGTATATTCCTCAAAATGCGCCGGGCAGCTCTTGATGAGGGAGTTGATCTCCGTCGCACAGCGGCGCGAAAATACGACGCCCTCAAGAAGCGAGTTGCTTGCAAGCCGGTTCCCACCATGCACGCCGGTATGCGAGCACTCGCCGCAGGCATACATGCCGTCAATTGAAGTTTTGGAGTTGATGTCCACATTGATGCCGCCCATCAGATAATGCTGGCATGGGAACACCGGAATCTTGTCGCGCGTCATATCATACCCCTCTTTTAAAAGATTGGTATAAATCAGCGGGAAACGTCCTCTGATAAAGTCCGGATCCTTATAGGTGATGTCAAGATAAAAATGATCGGAACTCGTCCGTTTGGCCTCTTCCATGATGGAGCGTGAGACCACGTCGCGGGGGGCAAGCTCCAGGCGCTCGTCATACTCATGCATAAAGCGCTCGTAGTTGCAGTTTAGGAGATATGCCCCTTCGCCTCGCACGCTTTCGGATACCAAAAAGCATTCGCGGGTATTCTTATTGGCGAAGGCAGTCGGGTGGAACTGGATAAAGTGCAGGTTGCGGATCGCCGCTCCCATGCGGTAGGCGAGCGCAATGCCGTCTCCGGTTGCGATGGCGGAGTTTGTCGTGTACTCGTAAACGCGGCCGATACCGCCGGAAGCGAGAATAAGAAAATGCGAATGGTAGGCGCTGTGGGCTCCGGTTTCATCCAGTACGTCCAGATGGAACGTATGGCCGGTTTTACAGATGTCGCAAACCACGCTGTTTTCATAAATGGTAACATTTTCGCACTGTTTTACGTTTGCAATCAATTTTTCAACAATCTCTTTGCCGGTGCAGTCCTTATGATGCAGAATCCGTGCGCGGGTGTGCCCGCCCTCCAGGGTCAAATGCGG
>UQQY01000225.1 GCA_900543295.1 uncultured Oscillospiraceae bacterium
AAAAGCCTGCGGATACGATCTATGCCGGTCAGGTGCTTAAACTGCCGGTTAAGACGGCATCTGCGGCAAGGACGTACACGGTAAAGGCGGGCGACAGCTGGTGGAGCATCGCGACTTCTCAGCTCGGAGATGGGACAAGGTATGCGGAGCTTGCTAAACTAAACGGAAAGACAGCGGCAAGCGTGATCCACCCAGGCGACGTGATTAAGCTGCCGTAAAAAAGTTTGCCGGTTTGTCCTCTGATGTCCTTCGGGCTCGGAGGCTCAAAGATATTAGAATTGCAGTACAGTTCTATGGAGCGTACTGGGGGGAGATCGGATTCGTCCGGTCTCCCTTATTTTTATACGGAAATCATTGACGTCGTGGCAGACTGTATGATATGATATTTGCACTGCCATTTCTATCGTTTATGCAGATTCGATTTGATAGGCAGTATGAAAGCAGTCGGAATAATCCGGCTGCTTTTTATATGTGTATAAATAAAAAATCCGGAGGTTTATCATCTCCGGATAATTACCGCGCCAAACACACCGTTCGCAAAAATGAACCGTAAGTGTTCGGATTCCGCGCGTTTTGGTGGAGCATAGGGGATTCGAACCCCTGACCTCCACACTGCCAGTGTGGCGCGCTCCCAACTGCGCTAATGCCCCGAATAAAATTATTATATCATCGTTATACCTTCTTGTCAATTCTTGTTTTAAAGAAATTTCCTTTTATGCGAATCAGCTCGTTTAAAAAAAACAAGATTAAGATGTGTTTCCCAGTTTACCGGTACTGTCACAAAGCAATATCCCGCTGCGGTTATGCAGCGGGATATTCGTCATGGTTGCCTTTTATCTGAACACAAAACCCCTGGAAAATAGAATCGCCATGATACAATCGAGATGGTTTGGCAACCGCATCACGAAAGAGCAAGGAGGTTTTACGCAAGTGAAAAATGAGGTAAAGCATACGGCACATTCCAGCTATCGGTGCGAATATAGCCTGGTATTTGCGCGAAGTACCGGAGAAAAGTAATTTACAAGTCGCTGCACAGGGACATCATCGAAATCATCAAAAAACTGTGCAAGGAGATGAAAGTAGAGATCATCAAGGGAGAGGCATGTTCCAATCACATTCGTCTTCTGGTGAGTATCCCGCCGTAGATGAGTATAGCACAGGGAGTAGGGACACTCAGGAGTAAAAGTGCAGTGATGATTTTCGACAGACATACCAATTTGAAAGACAAATTTGGAAGTCGAAACTTTTTGGCAACCGAATATTACGTAAGTGCAGTAAGAATCAACACTGCAACAATACAGAAAATATATCCGAGAACAGGATAAACAAGACCAGATTGAAGATAGTTTAAGCAAAAAGAGTATGTAGACCCTTTTAAGGGTAGCAAGTAATCACATACCATGGTGGCTTTTGTTATTGCTCGATGGCCGCTTGTCACGCCATCCCTCTTAGGGGGATCTGTCAAAAAATATGCCGGCGGCTTTAGCAGGCCCGCACATTACAACTCTGCTTTTTCCTCCAGTAGTTCGATTTCATTCAACCACATCGCCGCGGAGGCGTCGCTCGGCATACGCCAGTCGCCGCGCGGCGAAAGGGAAGCGGAGCCGACCTTCGGGCCGTCCGGCAGACAGGAGCGTTTGAACTGCTGGGCAAAAAAGCGGCGGTAAAAGACCTTCAGCCAATAGAGGATCACCGGCTTTCCATATGCGCCGTCAAAAGCATAGCAGGCAAGGCGATAGACCTTAGCGGGCGAGAAAGTCCAGCGGATACCATAATAAAGGAAGAAATCGTGCAGCTCATACGGCCCTACCAGATCCTCCGTTTTCTGCGCGATTTCGCCTTCATTCGGGGGGAGAAGCTCCGGGCTAACCGGGGTGTCCAGAATGTCGCGGAGCACTTCGTCCAAAGCGGAGGGGGCAAAGCGCGCCGCCTCGTAGGCAACAAGATAGCGCACCAGCGTTTTCGGAACCGAGGCGTTTACCGCATACATCGACATGTGATCGCCGTTGTAGGTCGCCCACCCGAGCGCGAGCTCCGAAAGGTCGCCTGTCCCGATCACCATGCCGCCGGTTTTGTTGGCTATATCCATCAGGATCTGCGTGCGCTCACGTGCCTGCGCGTTTTCAAACGTCACGTCATGACAGTTCGGATCGTGTCCAATGTCTGCAAAATGCTGGTCAACCGCCCTTTTTATGTCCACGCAGGAGAATGTCACGCCGAGTTCTGCACAAAGCGCTTCTGCGTTTGATTTGGTGCGGGTTGTCGTGCCGAAGCAGGGCATCGTCACCGCGTGAATATCGGTGCGCGGCCGCCCGAGCGCGTCCATGGCGCGCACGCATACCAAAAGAGCCAAAGCGGAATCCAGTCCGCCGGAAATGCCGACCACCGCCGTTTTTGCATGCGAATGGGCAAGCCGCTTTTTCAAGCCCATGGCCTGGATAGTGAGAATGTCCTCGCTGACCGCCGCGCGATCCGCTTCGGAAGAAGGAATAAACGGCGTGCGGGAGACTTGGCGGGAGAGCGCCGTTTTGCAAAGCGGCAGGGAAAACGAAACGGTCAGATAATCTCCGCCGTCCGCCGCCGGGTATGTCGTCATCTTACGGCGTTCCGAAGCGAGGCGCTGCACATCTATTTCC
>UQQY01000226.1 GCA_900543295.1 uncultured Oscillospiraceae bacterium
GTGACTGAGCTATGGCCTCTAATAATTTGTCTTGTGCCTCTTGGATTTGCTTGCGCTGCATAACATTTGGTTTCTGAATACAGAGCTGGTTATAATACTCCTTCCATCTTGCCCTAACACTATCATCGTCTGAGAAAACAACATCAATGATGTTTAAGGCACGAACGGTATCGGCAGTCCAGCCAATACCGCGATTCATCATAAGCACTCTGAAAATTTCCATCTTATCTTTGCGCTTCTGACCTTTATCCTGCAGTTTCTGTCCAACAATTACGGCAACGATTGGGGCAATAAGAACTGTGGCTACATTGATTGCTGTCTGAAAGATTTCAAATTTTGACATTACGTAATCCTCCGTACATGTAAATTCTTATATTGGACAAAGACCTATCCTGTGACGGAAGGACTAAATCTTTGTCCAACGCTGTCATCGTTTGTCGAATCGACGATTTAGGTAGAGTCGTAACCAAGGGGTCAGTGCGCCCATTCGCACCCGCGAGCTGGAATAGACCCCATTATTTCGAGTTAGAGTCGCTGATATAATCTGCGGCTCATTTTTCATTTTCGACGGGCTTCTTGATATACTTGCCGTTCTTGATTCTCGCGTCCGCTGGAATCCCCCAGACCGAGCCAATGCGGATCGCACCGGGAACGCGCCCCTCGCCGCACAAAATCTGAATACGGCGGGTGGAGATATCCCAGCGTTCGGCGGTCTGCGCGATAGATAAATACTTCATGGGCGATACTCCTGTTGCAGTTCTGTTCTGCGTATGCTTATAAAATCACAGTATAATTATAATCGTCAAAGCGAATAAAAGCAAGGGCTTTCCGGAAAATCTCGGGAAGTATCTTCACTTTAAAAATCAAGGGTTTGGGGCTTCCCCCAAAATCAAAATGGGCGTATCGGCTGCAAGGCTGAAACGCTCATTTTTTCGGTGTGTACGGACACCGGATGTGCTTGCTACTCTCTCAAATCTCATATCCGCAGATACAACGCGCTCCCGCTTTCGCAAAAACAGGGGCGCATATTTTTTGAAAATTTCTTATTTTGATACCTGCGTTTTGACTTAAAAATGTCCGTTGTAAAGTGAAAAGAAAAATTTTTGCCGCCATACTCAACAAACGGCAAAAAGGTGTCCGTTGTAAAGTGAAAGGAGTTCTTTGATATGCCAGACCGTACACGACCCATCCGCAAAGAAATCTGCCTGAATGAGCAGGAATTGAGTCTGATTCGCCACAAGATGAACCAACTCGGCACCCGCAACTTCGGCGCGTATGCCCGGAAAATGCTGATCGACGGGTACATCATCAAGGTCGATTACACCGAGCGCAGAAAAAGTTAGCTGCCGCTGTCAGCAGGATTGCCACAAACATCAACCACGTCTGCCGCCGCATCAACAGTACCGGGCATTTCTACGATGCCGATGTTGCCGAGCTGAAAGAGCGAATGGCCGAGATCTGGGAACTGCTGAAAGTACGGCAAAAGGACGAGCTTTGACCATAACGGGATTTTCCATGTGTGGGTTTTCCGTCACCGGTTTTCCGGACGATGGACAAGCTGACGCTCCGGAGCGTACCGCAACCGGATTTCAGGACGACGGTTTTTATGCCGTTCATCGGGGCTGAATTTCATCCTCTAACTAATAAGAAATAAATCAAGATACAAGAAAATCATCTATCAATCAATCAACACAAAAATGGATGGATTGATGGATGGGACAGGAGGTCAGATGAAAACTTTTTGCAAGCTCACGACGCAGAGCCCAGCGGCGTCCTATGTACCGCTCCCGAGGTTCCTTCTCCAAGACGAAACCCTGCGGGACATCAGCAACGACGCGAAGGTACTCTATGCGCTGCTGCTGGACAGAGCCAGCATTTCCCGGCAGAACGGCTACGTCGAGCCGGACGGTACCATCCGGCTGTACTTCACCTTGGAGCAGGCACAGACGAAGCTCCACCGCAGCCGCCAGAGCGCCACGCGGATCTTCCGGGAGCTGGAATACAGCGGCTTGATCGTTCGGCGCAAGCAGGGCTTGGGCAAGCCCGCGCTTATTACGCTGAATTACCCAGCGGACGCAAAGTTGATTCAGCCAAGAGAGGATGGCGCAATATCGCACAAATAAAAGTCGAAAACAAGGTGTTTTCTGCCCCACAAGCGCTGAGAAAACACAGGGGAATATCTTTTCCCATAACACCTCAGAAAAGCGTGTCTATGCGCCTACAGAAGCGATAAAGGAGGAAACAAGTGAACGCAGAAAAAGCCAATATCCAGACTGGTGTTGATGCAGCCGAAATTCCGGAATACGTCTTTGAATCGCTGGCACGGAGTTTGCTTCCGGTAATTCAGAAGTACTACGAAAGCGAAGACGGTAAGAAAGCGTTTGCCGAATGGAAAGCAAAGAAGGAGATTTCAGGCAGTGCATCTACATAAAGAAACCGGGAGGATTGCCATGATCGGCAGTCCTCCCGGCTTTTTCATTACCAGTCTTCAATTTCTTCCATTAAAACAATAAATCCGAACCCATGACCAATCGGCACAAGGTTCGGATTATATTGCTTTGGTGGAGACGAAGAGGATCGAACTCTCGACCTTACGGATGCGAACCGTACGCTC
>UQQY01000227.1 GCA_900543295.1 uncultured Oscillospiraceae bacterium
GATCCGTTACTTTGGCGAAATGGCTGTCAATGAAACCTTTGGTAACAAACCGGATTTTGATGAACCGGAAATCCCAGAAATTCCGAGAGGCATCGAGCTTCGCGGTACCAAGCAGATTTTGGATGAACAGGGTCCGGATGGCCTGGTTAAATGGATTCAGAGCCAGGACAAGCTGCTTCTGGGCGACACCACACTGCGCGACGCGCACCAGTCTCTGATTGCAACACGTATGCCGATCTCCGATATGGAGGCGATCCTTCCGGAGCTGGATAAGATCGGTTTCTATTCCGCAGAGGTTTGGGGCGGCGCGACCTTTGACGCCTGCCTCCGCTTTCTCGACGAGGATCCGTGGGAGCGTCTCCGCACGATCCGCCGGCTGATGCCGAATACAAAGCTTCAGATGCTGTTCCGCGGCCAGAATATGCTCGGCTACCGTCATTATGCGGATGACGTTTTGGAGTATTTCGTGCAGAAAACCGTTGCAAACGGCATGGATATCATCCGTATTTTCGATGCGCTCAACGACATCCGCAATCTGGAAACCGCAGTGAAAGCGGCGAAAAAAGAGGGTGCGCACGCGCAGATTGCGATCTCCTACACCACAGGCGAGGTCTTCACAACAGAGTATTATGTGAATTACGCAAAGCAGATCCGCGATATAGGCGCGGACTCCATCTGCTTAAAGGATATGGCGGCGCTTTTAACTCCGTATCGTACGGAAGAGCTGGTCAAAGCGATTAAATCCGAGGTGAATTTGCCGCTGCAAATCCACACGCACTATACTTCGGGTCTTGCGTCAATGTGCCTCTTAAAAGGAATCGAAGCAGGCGCGGATATTGTAGATACCGCAATGTCTCCGCTGGCGCTCGGCACTTCTCATGCTCCGACCGAATCGATTGTCGCGGCGCTGCAGGGGACAGAATACGACACCGGACTCGATCTCGTCAAACTCAACGAGCTCCGTCCTTACTTTATGAATCTGCGCGAGAAATATATTAAATCCGGCCTTCTGGATCCGAAGATGCTGGCAACCGACGCAGGCGCTTTGATCTATCAGGTTCCGGGCGGTATGCTTTCGAATCTGCTCTCTCAGCTCAAGCAGGCCGGCAAAGAGGATAAATTGCAGGACGTGCTGGAGGAAGTGCCGCGCGTGCGCAAAGACGCGGGCTATCCGCCGCTCGTCACACCGAGCTCCCAGATCGTCGGCACACAGGCTGTGTTTAACGTCATCATGGGCGAGCGCTATAAGACCGTCACCAAAGAGTTCAAGGGCCTTGTACGCGGCGAGTACGGCAAAACGCCGGTTCCGATTGATCCCGATTTCCGTAAAAAGATCATTGGAGACGCGGAGCCGATCGACTGCCGCCCGGCAGACCTGATTAAGCCGGAGCTTGACACCCTGCGCAAGGAGTGCGCGGAGTGGATCGAACAGGAAGAAGATGTTTTAAGCTACGCACAGTTCGGTCAGGTTGCGGTGAAATTCTTTGAAAAACGCCGCGCCAAGAAGTATAACATCGATGCCGAGCACGCCGATCAGGCGAACGCCGTTCATCCGCTGTAAATTTTAGAAAATAGGTTGTAAAAGCAGTGCAGTTCAGTTGAACTGCACTGCTTTTATCTATTTTAGAAAGCTCATTTTTAAAATAGACTTGATTTTTTTATGATATATCTGATATTCTTAATATATAATAGATGATTTAATCTGTATATTGTAAGGGCAATTGCAGTGAGAATGAAACATTATGAACAGAAACAGTATTCATCGAAAAAAAGCAATAAGTCATATTTTGGCTCTGTCGTTTCTAATGACGCTGTTTTCAGCGCCAGGTTATGCAGAAGCGCTTTCTTTAGAAGAGCAAGCCGCGCAAAAAGCGCAATATTATCGGGAAATCATCATGCGCGATGTGGCGGGATGTACTTGGACAGCAGAAACACAAATATCACATACAACACTTCTCTACGATATTACTGGTAAGATGAATGGATGTGTTTATGAATATGCTAACGGTGAAAAACCGGCAGAATTTCCATAAAAGAACTTGCACCAAACGGAGAAATTTCGACCGGCCCTTTCTCAAGGGGCGCGATTGTGGAGTTCCGGCTTCAGGAGCAGGAGAAATCGTGTCCGTATAAACCTGTTGTGGTTCTTCGGTTGGATGAACAGGGAATCGAGCCGTATAATGCAGTGATGATTCTGACCTATACAGATTCAGAGTCCTATCAGCGGTTCGGTAAATCCGGTGTGGCTGCATACTTTATGGTTGAAATTTCAGATACCAAAGAGATGAATTCGGAAACAATTGATCAAATTGTTTCGGATGCCTGGTAGTTTAATGGATACTGCTGTTGAAAGAGTGAGGATATGAGACGAACGTTTCGTTTATACATGGGGTTTCTGTCACTGCTTCTGCTGCTTTCCGGCTGCGGCGCAGCGGAAAACAGCATAGCGCGGCACATTGGCTTATCCTCTTTGTCACAGATTGAAACAGTACAGATTTACGAAGGCTACTCTGCGGCGGATATTGTCGACGGCGTCATACGGGCAAAATCCGCCGATATTACCGATACAGCCGGAGGAGATTCCAGAGCCGGAAGCGGCGCTTCCG
>UQQY01000228.1 GCA_900543295.1 uncultured Oscillospiraceae bacterium
CGTTTCCGGTGCAGAGGTGCAGGTGGATTATTCGGAAAAAGATTGCACCGCGCAGATCTCCCTTATCAAGGCAGATGTTCCACAGGATCGCAGCGACGCTATTTTACAAGCCGCCAAAACTTACGCACGTTTCGTCTCCGGAGACGCTACACTTACAAATGTCGCACAGCTTTTGTATACCGATACGGAATTCTATGATTCTGTCAAAACATATTCAAGCTATTGGTATATCAGTCATGACAGCGCGGAGTTTGAAAATCTCAAAATCCTCAATTACACAGAATACGGCGAGGATGCGTTCTCTGCCGAGGTTACATTTGACTATCACGTCCGCCGTGCGCGGGGAAACATCGACAAAACCTATCCCACACACTATCGCGTATCCTTTGCAAAGATCGACGGCGCAATAAGGGTCGTAAATATTGAGGTATTGTAAGCTGGTTAAAATGTGGATTCTCTTCTAAGCAAACGCATACAAAATGACACAAAAGGGACAAACAGAATCGTTTTACCGTTCTGTTTGTCCCTTTTATCATAGTTCGACCGACACGCAAATCATTTAAGATCAGAACCGGAAATCGCGCAGTCCTTCATCCAAGCCATGAAGATTTTTCAGCACAATCTCGCGCACCTTCGGATTCGGAATATGATCTACCTCTTTTGCAATTAAGTCGAGAGCCAGCTTTTTGGTTTCCGGACTCGCATAGTCCTCTGCAAATTCCTTCAGCGTCATCAGCGCGTTTGGATGGCAGCAGTTTGCAATCTGACCCGCTTTGACAAGCGACATAAAGCGGTCTCCGGTTCTCCCTTCGCGATAACACGCCGTACAGAAGCTCGGGATATATCCAAGGCGCAGCAGCCAGTTTACTACCTCGTCCAGCGTGCGGTTATCACTTACGTCAAACTGCGCAGAGTTCTCCTCTTCCGCCTCAGGAACCGCATAGCCGCCAACGCTGGTTTTTGACGCGCCTGAAATCTGCGAAACGCCGTATTTGATGACCATTTCGCGGGTGCGCTGCGACTCGCGGGTAGAGACGATCAAGCCCGTATATGGAACAGCAATACGCAGAATGGCGACAATTTTCTGAAACAGCTCGTCTGAGATCGCATTTTCAAAAGCATCGGCATCGATATCGTCCGCATTGCGGATACGAGGCACGCTAATGGTATGCGGGCCGACGCCATGAACGGCCTCCAAATGCTCGGCGTGCATCAAAAGACCTACAAAGTCATACTGATACAGATTCAAGCCAAAGAGAACGCCGATCCCCACATCATCAATACCACCCTCCATTGCACGATCCATTGCTTCCGTATGATAGGCATAGTTGTGCTTTGGTCCGGTGGGATGCAGCGCCTCATAATTTTCTTTATGATATGTCTCCTGAAACAGGATGTAGGTTCCAATTCCGGCTTCCTTTAATTTGCGGTAATTCTCTACAGTAGTTGCCGCAATATTGACGTTAACGCGGCGGATTGCGCCGTTTTTGTGCTTAATCGAGTAGATCGTCTTAATGCTTTCCAGCACATATTCAATCGGATTGTTTACCGGATCTTCGCCAGTTTCCAAGGCAAGCCGCTTGTGCCCCATATCCTGCAAAGCGGTGACTTCCTTTACGATTTCCTCCTGTGTAAGCTTTTTGCGGCAGATATGCGTGTTTTTCTTATGATAGGGACAGTACACGCATCCGTTTACACAGTAGTTCGACAGATACAGCGGCGCAAACATGACGATACGGTTGCCGTAAAACGCCTGTTTGATTTTGGTCGCCTGATCGAACATCTTTTGAATCATGTCCTGATCCTCGCACAGAAGAAGGACAGCCGCCTCACGGTGCGTAAGACCTTTGCAATCGCCCGCACGCTCAATAATACTGTTTACAAGCGCCAGATCGTTCTTATGCTCTTCCGCATAGCGGAGCGTATCGAGAATTTCATCGTTATCAATAAACTCCGTTGCAGTCATTGATTTGGGATTGTACATAAATTCGTGTCTCCTTTTCTTTTGTCACAACAATTTTCGTTCAGCGATCCTGTGTTTTGGCGTAGATTACCTTCACGCTCATCCCCTTAATCATGCCAAGCTTGCCGGATAACGCACTGATCTCAGCAGCCGGCGCATCCAGCGCCACACTGATGATGTTGACGCCGCGCTCTCTGTAAGGAATCCCCATTCTGCCGATGATATATTGGCTGTATGCATGCAAAACGGAATTGAGCTGCTCTGTTGCCTCCATATCTTCAAGCACGATGCCAATCAAAGCAATTCGTTTTTCCTCCATGACGCTTTTTCCCTCCTTTTCGCTGCGCAGACAAAGAGCACCGGCCCTAAAAAAGGCCGGTGCTCTAATTTTTTATCATATTAAGCTGAAAACCGCCGCCTTTTTTCGCAGAGAACCCTTTGAAAGCAGAACGCCCTTATTCATTTTTTGCAAACCCTCGGCATCGGCCGGATAGCAGCCTGACTTTGGGTTGTATTGTATTTATGATAACACGATAAAAGTCAATTTGCAAGTTTTTCAACGGAATATGCTTATTTTCTTTCACATTTTGACGAAAACGCTTTTCGGCTGTTTGCAGATC
>UQQY01000229.1 GCA_900543295.1 uncultured Oscillospiraceae bacterium
CCTCCGGATCCTTTCGACCCTTTCCTCCAATGATGATGCGGCTGTCGTGCACCTTGCTCACACGAATGATCGCACGATAGAACGATGACAGCCAACGGATTGCCTCTTCTTCATCCATTGCGCCGCTGTCAATGTCATGTACATAAAAATCCGCAAGCGCGTTATCAAGCCGTCCGAAATTCATCAGATCAGAGCAAATCGCATAAATCCAGATAAGCTGAAGCGCTTCCTTAAAGTTCCGGGGCTTTCCGTCTGCAAGATGCGCCAGCATATCGCGGATTTCCGTTAAATCCTGTCTTCGCTGCTCTGTAAGCTCGCCCTTCAGCAACTGCTGTGCATTTTCCGCATAACTGCGGCACGCATCCGCAAGCACATCTATTGAAAGATCAAGCGCCTGATAAAAGGTGGAATCCCCGTTTTTTTCCCGATATGCTGCGTTGCGCCTCCGCAGTCCCGAAAGACCCTCATGCACCAGCATGTCAAGATCAACGTTCATCCCTGCAATACGGCAGCTTGCACGATAGAACTGGTCATATATGACAATGCGTTTCAGCATCGGCGTACTGTAGCGTTGATGGAACAGCCTGTCAACCTTTTCTTCCGTGTTCTCTGCGCGCCAAAACGTCCGCATTTCCTCTATTTTTTTGACGTAACCGTCTTCTACTGTATTCCGAACCTCATCCAAGGCAGCCGCCACGCGGTCATCCCAGTAGTAGTAAGTATAACTTCCGCCGTACTGCGGCGAAAAGCCGACGAAGCCATGTTTCATACAGCCGACAATCAGCTCGTCCTCCCCTATCGGCGTCAGCACATAAGGAACCTGCATTGCAAGGCATTTTGCCTCGCGCAGAGAAGGATCCGGCTCGCTTTTATAGAGTTCAGTGAATGCAAGCGCATAATCCAGATCCTGCTTTGCGTTAAAAAACATCTTCAAAGCCTCCTCCTTGGAATTTTATACTCACATCATACAGCGAAAGTGACATGAATTCTACTGTAGTCTTGACCCGCTTTTGTGCTATATTGATATTTTTTGTTATTGACTTAAGCTTTATTTTATCCTTTTTTATTGCTCCGCAATAAAAAAGGATCTCTATGGCCGTGCCCCTCGTCGGGGCACATGGCCGAAAAAACAGCCTTCGCTTCTCTGCGGCTGTTTTTTATTATAGCTGCTTCAAACACTCCTCCATTCTTCTTACGAGAAAAACCCCTTTTCAGGGGCTTCTGCTTTATCTTTAAGAAAGTCTTGATTTAAAATCCTCATAGCCAAAGGAGCGAACAATCCTGCACATACCCTTTTTGTCTCGCCAGACGATAGACGGCAGCGGCATGCCGTTGAAGGTATTCGTTTTCACCATCGTGTAAAGCGCCATATCTTCAAATACAACAGGATCACCAATATGAAGCGGCGTATCAAATGAATAATCACCGATTATATCCCCCGCAAGACAGGTAGGGCCTGCCAGACGATAAGTATGCGCTTTCACACCGGGGTTTTCACTGCCCTGAACGGGCGGACGATACGGCATTTCGAGCACATCCGGCATATGGCATGCGGCAGAGGTATCCAAAACGGCGATATTCATCCTGTTATGTACAATCTCGAGCACCTGCGACACAAGAAAGCCCGCGTTTAATACAACCGCCTCGCCCGGCTCCAGATAGACCTCGACGCGATACCTTTCTTTCAAACGGCGGATGATCCGGACAAGCCGTTCCACATCGTAGCCCGCGCGTGTAATGTGGTGTCCGCCGCCCAGATTGAGCCATTTTATCTTCGGCAGATACTTACCAAACTTTTCAAGAAAGGCCTCAACCGTTCTCTCCAGCGCATCCGCATTCTGTTCGCAGAGTGTGTGGAAATGCAGTCCGTCAAGCAGCGGAAGCATGCTCTCATCGAAATTTTCAAGCGTTGTCCCAAGACGTGAGGCAGGCGCGCAGGGATCATAGATCGCATGTCCTTTCTGTGTAGAGCATTCCGGATTCACCCGCAATCCTACTGATTTTCCCGCCGCTTTTGCCCGTTCACCATACTTTTTAAGCTGTGCAGGAGAGTTAAAAACAAAATCGTCCGCATAGCATAACAGCTCGTCAAACTCGTCCTCACGGTAAGCGGGAGAGAAAACGTGAGTTTCCTTCCCGAATTCCTCATAGCCAAGTCTGGCCTCATAAAGTCCGCTTGCCGCCGTACCGCTTAAATACTCTCTGATTAACGGATAGCAGGAAAACATCGAAAACGCCTTTTGTGCCAAAAGAATCTTGCAGCCAGTGCGATCCATTACTTCTTTTAAGCAGGTCAAATTTTTTAAAAGCTGCGCTTCGTCCACAAGAAAATACGGCGTGCGGATCATTTTTGAAAATTCTTGTCCCATCAGTCTACCAAAACCGGTTTATCGTCGATCTGCCACGGAAGCCCCCACTTGTTCAGCGCCTCCATGTACGGATCGGGATCAAACTCCTCGACCGTGTACACGCCCGGCTTGTTCCACTTGCCGGTCAGCAGCATCATGGCGCCAATCATGGCGCCATGATGCTGCTGACCGGCA
>UQQY01000230.1 GCA_900543295.1 uncultured Oscillospiraceae bacterium
GATGCTACAATAGGCGTATTGTTTTTAAAGGAGGACGCCTATGAACAACGATTTAACAGCCGGAAAGCCCGGCAAACTGATTTTGATGTTTACGCTGCCGCTGCTGATCGGCAACCTGTTCCAGCAGTTTTACAGTATGGCGGATACGATTATTGTCGGTCGGACAATCGACGTTTACGCGCTTGCCGCCGTAGGTGCAACGGGCGCGATCGCTTTTTTGATTCTCGGGTTTGTTCAAGGCGTCACAAGCGGCTTTTCCGTTATCACGGCGCAGCGCGTCGGCGCGCAGGACGAGCAGGGTGTGCGCCGCAGCGTTGCGACTTCGATTCTGTTAAGCGTCGGCGTCACCATTATATTCACGATTTTGAGCGTACTTACCGCGCGGCCGCTGCTTGAGCTAATGCAGACGCCTGCGGACATTATCGACGACGCCTATAACTATATCATTGTCATCTACTACGGCATTGCAGCCTCGGTTTTCTTTAACCTGTTTTCAAGCATTGTCCGCGCGCTGGGCGACAGCAGGACGCCGCTGATTTTTCTGATTGTGGCGTGCATCATCAACATTGCGCTTGATTTCGTCTGCATTCTGGTCTTTCGTATGGGCGTAGCCGGCGCGGGATGGGCGACCATTATTGCACAGGCTGTTTCGGCCGTTTTATGCCTGCTGTACAGCTTAAAGCGGTTTCCGGTGCTGCGGCTGCACAGGGAGGACTGGGCTTTCTCCTGGCGCTTTGCATGGCAGCATCTGCGGATCGGTCTGCCCATGGCGTTTCAGTTTTCCGTTACGGCGATCGGCGTTATGATTATGCAGGCGGCGCTCAACAGCTTTGGCTCCACCACGGTTGCTGCGTTTACCGCCGCCTCCAAGATTGAAAATATCGTTTCGCAGCCGTTTAACTCCCTCGGCGTAACCGTTTCGGTCTTTGCGGCGCAGAACTACGGCGCGGGTAGAATTGCGCGCATCCGCGAGGGCGTGCGGAAGTCCACCCTGTTTTCCCTGATCTGGTCGGTCTTCGGCGCAATTCTTGTCGTCTTCGCTGGGCGGCCCCTGATCCGGCTGTTTGTCGGCGACGCCAGCGCGACGGTTTTCGATCAGGCGCAGTACTATTTAAACATTATGGCCGTGTTTCTTTTTGCGCTGGGTCAGCTTTTTATCTACCGTAATATTCTGCAAGGCGTTGGAAAGGGCGGCATGCCGCTTGCAGCGGGCTTTGCAGAGCTTGTTATGCGCGCGCTTGCCGCGTTTGTGCTTACCGGCGCGCTCGGATATTTAGGCGTATGTCTTGCAAATCCAATTGCATGGATCGGCGCGGCGGTCCCGCTTGCCATTGCATATTTTATTTATATGCACAAAATGAAGAAAAACGGAGACAGGATCGTGTAAACCTGCGCGTGCTTGTTCTGCTTTCGGCCGGAGAAAAGAAAATATCTTTTGGGGCTCCCTCCACAAGGAAGGCGCTCCAAGCAATTTTATTAGATTCTTTTTTCGGTTTGAGTGATCGTAATCCGATGCTCGCTATACTAGTGGACATTAATCAATTTTAGAAAAAAGTATAGAAATATCCTTAGGAATAGCTTTTACACCAATATCCTGCTCTTTCCATTTAATTTCAACGCCGAGCCATTCCGATACTTTTGATGAAGAGAAAGGTAAAAAAGGATGTAACATAATAGCAATATTAGCAATTAGATACGCACAATTACTGATAGTGTTTCTGCATTCTTCGAGATTGCTGGCTCTTGTTTTCCACGGCTGTTTGGAATCATAATAGGTGTTGCCAAATCGAACTGCTTCAAATATTTCTTCAAGCGCCTCACGAAAGGCGCCTTTTTCTATTTTTATCCCAACGGATTTGTATAACAGCCGTACTCGTTTTCTGATATCAGCATCAATAATTGCGGGCGTAACTTGACAATCAAGAAACTTAACGGCAAAGGCAAGTGTCCGGTTGACTAAGTTTCCCCAAGCACCAACCAGTTCTGAATTGTTTTGTTTTTTAAATTCTCTCCAAGAGAAATCAGCGTCCCGCTTTTCAGGTCCATTAGCAATAAAGTAATACCTTATTGCATCCGGATTGTATTCCTCTGCAAGATCCTTAGCCCAGACAGCCCAGTTTTGACTTGTGGAGATTTTTCTTCCCTCAAGAGTAATATATTCGCTTGAGATAATGTCATCCGGCAAACGCAGTCCGTCTCCGTGAGCTAATAAAAGCGACGGTAAAATAATCGTATGAAAAGGTATATTATCCTTGCCGTGTACATAGTAGTGACGGCTTTCTGTTCCATACGCTTCTTTGAAATCGATTTCTCTTTCTTTACAAAGAACAGATGTGGCAGATAAATAACCCAAGACATTCTCTGCCCATATATAGATTTTCTTATTCTCGTATCCGCACTTGGGAACGTCAATACCCCAATCAAGATCGCGTGTTATCGCACGATCACGGAGACCTTCATCAATATATCTTTTTGTAAATGCAATAGCGTTTTTGCGCCAATACGGATGGGCAT
>UQQY01000231.1 GCA_900543295.1 uncultured Oscillospiraceae bacterium
AGCGAGTCTGCGTTTGCCCCACTCGTCGGTTTTTTCCAGGGTTGCGTTTGCAGAAATCAGAGCGCTGATCTTTTCAATCAGTGCCTTTACATTCTCTTCGCCAACCTTGGTACTCAAAATAACGAGCGCTTCGTATTTTTCCGTAATTTTTGCCATGTTGGTGCACCTCCTTTTGGACATATGGCTCTTTTCGGTGGAAAAGAGCAAGGAACCGCCGCGAAGCGGCATATCTGAACGCGGAAAGTCAAATTTCCGCAGAACATTTAAATTATAAACGCCAAAATCCCTTTTGTCAAGCTTTTTCGCTTCATTTACAGAAAGGCGAGCAGAATATACGCAATCATATTGATTGCCGCATAGCCGATTAAAAGGCCGGTTATCAGCTTTGCTGCGACACCGCCCTTTTTGGTAAGAGCCGCGCGGTATTCCTCTCCTGCAATGCCGGTGTCCTGAATCCGTTGAATTTGCTTCTGGCAGTGCTTTTTATACAGTGTGTTTGCGAGAAATCCGCATACGAACCGCAGGATCAGCGTTAAAACTTCACAGATCATGGAAACAGCCGTAAAGGACTGCATGACGTTCGAACCGGAAAGCGATGTGGGCGACATCATGGACTGCACGATCAGATAGGTCTGCGGCAGGGAGACAATCAGATTCAGCAGGAAGACCAAAATACCGAGACCGTACATTTTACGGTAAAGGAAATAGCCGCCCTGGAAGAAAAAGGCGCTCCAATTGATAACACGGGTTTTAGAGTCAGAAAGCTCCTTAAAGCGCGGCAGGAAATAGTGCGCGCTCCGTCCGACAAACGCTGCGTAGTCCTGCGCTTTTATGCCGTCGATCTCTTCTTCCGGAGAAACAGTGTTTGGGCGCATGAACGGCGAAAAAGGCATGCCCTGTGTAAACGGAGGCATTCCATAAGGCGCGCCGCCGTTTTGCGGCTGTCCCTGCTCGCGTCCTTCGAGCGGAGTACCGCAAATTTTACAGAATAGTCCATCCGGCGGATTTTCTCCGCCGCAGCGCGGACAGATTTTAACGCCGCTTACTTCAGAGCCGGCTCGTTCGTCCGCCGCGGTGCCCTGTTCTTCCCGCCTTTCCGGCTTCCAGGAAGCTCCGGAAGCATGCAGCTCTGGGAAAATGCAGTGACCGGTCTCCATATAGCATGTCCTGTGATAAGGGGCGCCGCATTCCGGACATACGACGATATCTTCGTCTTTTCCAAGCGGTTTTTTGCAAATGGGGCACGGAATGTTTTCGTATCGATTCATGAAAAAAGAAACCTCCGTTGCTTCCCGCGCATGATGTATACAGACATAGCTGCTGTAGAGTGCAGGAAAGCACAATTCATCTGTCTTCATTATAAACTTACCCTGTCGAATAGTAAAGTATAAACTGTAAACAATCTGAAAAGGCATGGGTTTCCGTTTACAAACAGGCCGCTTTCGTGCTATAATCAGATAAAGTTCCGTTGAGGAGGAAGGGAATGACGATGACAAAGAAGGAGCGTGCGGCAGAGGCTGTCCGCCGGCTGAAGGAAATTTATCCGGATGCAGTCTGTTCGCTTACATACAGCGGGGAAAGGCCGTATGAGCTGGTGATTTCCACCCGTCTTTCGGCGCAGTGTACAGACGCGCGTGTAAATATTGTGACAAAGGATTTGTTTGCAAAATACCGTTCACTTGAGGATTTTGCAAATGCGAAGCTGGAGGATGTGGAGGAGATCGTCAAGCCCTGCGGTTTTTATCACATGAAGGCAAGGGATATTATCGGTATGTGCCGCGAAATGCTTGACCGCTTTGACGGAAGGGTTCCGGATACGATTGAAGAGCTCGTCACGCTCCCAGGCGTGGGGCGGAAAACCGCCAATCTGATTGTCGGCGACATCTACGGCAAGGATTCGGTTGTCACCGATACGCACTGCATCCGGATCTGCGGCAGGCTCGGGCTTACCACAGGACTTACCGAACCGCTCAAGGTAGAAATGGCGCTTCGTGGGATTCTTGATCTCACGGAATCCGGGGCGTTCTGTCACCGGCTCGTACTGTTCGGCCGGGATGTCTGCACATCGCGCGCGCCGAAGTGCGAAGAATGTCCGCTTAAAGACATCTGCGCGGTAGGGCCGGATGCGCCGAAGGCAAAAAAAGGAGGAAAACGCAATGCGCCGGCAGGATCGTGAAATCTCTGATCTCACACAGATTTGCGGCATTTTAAAGCGCAGCAGGGTCTGCTTTCTGAGCCTTTGCGATGGGAGTACGCCGTATACCGTGCCGATGAATTTCGGTTTTACAGAAGAGGCGGGCTGTATAACGCTGTATCTGCACAGTGCAAAGAGCGGGAGAAAGCTTGAACTCATCCGAAAGAATCCGAACGTCTGCGCGGCATTTGGAACGATGCTTTCGTTCGAGGATGGGGAGACGGGCTGTAAAGCGACCGCACAGTATGAAAGCGTGGTCGGCTTTGGTACGGCT
>UQQY01000232.1 GCA_900543295.1 uncultured Oscillospiraceae bacterium
ATCAGGCTATCGTTTCTCAGGAGCTTTTTGAAGCGGCGCAGCTCCGCGTTTACCAGCTCAAAGAAATGCATCCGTACCACGGCCGCACCGCCGCGAAATACGAATACATGCTGCGCGGACTTGCCAAGTGCTCCAACTGCGGCCGCACGCTGTCGGCCTGCGCTGGGAAAGTGGTGCAGTGCATCGGCTATACGCACGGCAAATGCGGCGTATCGCACTACATCTCCATTCCCTCTCTTGACCTGCTCACGCTTCAAACTGCAAGACAGTATTTGGAATCCGGCGGCTTCCGCCTGAATATCAGACGGGCGCATCAGACTGACACAACCGCTGTCGAATTGGATATTGCACGGCATAACGACATGCTGAAGCGGGCGCGCGACGCCTATATCTCCGGCGCCGATACGCTGGCGGAATATACCGAAACCAAGCAGCGGCTCTCCGCCGAAATCGAACGCCTGCGCGATAAGCTCCCAAAAAACGAGCCGATCGATGAAGAAGCCGTTCGGGAGGCCTTCCGCCGCTCCGCCCTCTCAACCCTTGACGAGATCGGACGCACCCAGAATCCCAAAACCCGCAACGATCTTCTCAAATCCATTTGTGAAAAAGTAGTTTTCTCCCGTATCGACGGAACTGTCGATGTTTATTTTTTCGCCGTTGTATAACTTATTGAAATTAGGTGGACCAGACGGCGAAACTGGAGCGGCATTAAGATATCTAAGTCAGCGTTATGGTATGCCATCGGATAAAGTAAAAGGTGTATTGACCGATATAGGCACGGAAGAACTGGCGCATATGGAGATTATATCGGCGATCATTTATCAGTTGACCCGAAATCTGAATGTAGAAGATTTGCAGAAAGGCGGATTCGACGCCTACTATATCGATCACACGACAGGCGTTTACCCTGTTAATGCAAGCGGCGTTCCATTTTCAGCTTCGACATTCCAGTCAACCGGTGATGCCATTGCGGACCTGCATGAAGATCTAGCCGCAGAACAGAAAGCGCGCCTCACATATGATAACATCCTGCGCATAGCGGACGATCCCGACGTGCGGGATCCAATTCGATTTTTAAGAGCGCGGGAGCTTGTGCACTTTCAGCGTTTCGGCGAAGCCCTTCGTATTACACAGGAAGGACTTGACTCCAGAAACTTCTATGCGTTTAATCCTGAGTTTGACAGACCAAATTAAAGAGTTTCCCCAAAAGAACCGAAAGTTTTCATTCTTTCGGTTCTTTTGTTATAGGAAGAAATAATAAGACGCAGAACAGTTTACAAAGATGATGCGCTCTTTCGCCTATTCACTCCCCTGCATCTATCTTTGATACGGAGATAAATTCACGAAATCTTTTTCTTCAGCTCATTGCTTTTTACGCCTGGTATGCTACAATGAAAATATTGATATTTATATCGAGTTTCATGTGAAATGTAGAAATTCGGTATACAAAAGGAGGTTTTCTTTTGACAAGATATGAAAAAATTGCACGAATGAAACCGGAGCAGAAAAACCACTGGATTGATATTCCAGAGCTTACCCTTTGGGGAGAACGGATTTTTGCGGAAATTGGTGTAGCTGAAGAGCTTTCAAAGGCGGAAGGCGGCAGATATGATGCGCTGATTGACCAGTCGGTGGACTGCCTGTACGGCTTTTTCTGCAAAGAACATGCGCTGACTGACGCCGTATGCGAAAAAGCAGAGCAAATCCTGCTTCCGCTCTCGCCGAAGGCAAAATCGTACACACTTCATCATGTTGCGCACGCACATATGGACATGGACTGGATGTGGGGACTGCATGAAACAGTGGACATTGTTTTGAACACATTTCGTACAATGCTTGATCTGATGGACGAATATCCGGAATTCACTTTCTCCCAGTCGCAGTGCGCGGTCTATCGTCTTGCAGAGTTCTATGATCCAGAACTGTTTGCCCGGCTGAAAAAGCGCGTAGAAGAAGGGCGCTTTGAATTTTCCGGCTCTACCTTTGTCGAGCTTGACAAAAATATGCCTGACCTTGAAAGTATGGCACGTCATATTCTTTACACCAAGCAGTTTTTAAACGAACGCTTTGGTATTCCTTACGAGAATATCAATCAGGATTTCCATCCCGATACATTTGGGCACTCGGCGTCTGTACCGGAGATCATGGCGGCGGGTGGCATTCGCTATTTCTATCATTGCCGCGGGCTGGACGGTGAGCAGCTCTATCGCTGGCGCTCTCCTTCCGGCGCTGAAGTGCTAGCTTTAAACGAGCCGATGTGGTATAACGACGCAATTCGTGCTATGTATTTATCGCTTGTTCCGCAGTTCTGCAATAAATATGGTATCCATGACATGATGAAGATCTATGGCGTCGGCGATCACGGCGGCGGACCGACTCGTAAAGATATTGAAATGATTCTTGCCATGCGGGAATGGCCGCTTGCGCCAAAGATGATCTTTTCGACCTACG
>UQQY01000233.1 GCA_900543295.1 uncultured Oscillospiraceae bacterium
ATTTCAGTTATAAAAATAAGGAACAGCGTGTAAGGCTGTTCCTTATTTTTATAACATTTGCAATTTACTATTTATCCAGGGTAACGAAATTTACATCCAGAATATCCGCTCCTGCACGGCACTGTTCGAGTCCCTGTGTCAGAATATAGTCGATGTCACGGTTGACAAGAGCCTCCTTAAAGCGCTTTTTGCCTGTCGGATTGATTCGCTCGCCGATCACGCGGACACGGTCAACGTCCACGACCTTGGTGGAGCTGCATACACAGAATTGCTTCTGAGGCGTTTTTCGTGTAAAGCTCATTCCTTTTACAGATTCACGGATTGCCCGGATATAATCCGGCGTTGTTCCGCAGCAGCCGCCCAGAAATTTGACGCCCGATGCGGCGATTTCCTTCATATGAACGGCAAATTCCTCCGGTCCCACCGAATATGCGCCGCTCTCCGGATTCGGAAGGCCCGCATTTGGCTTCACTGCTGCAAGCACCGGAAGCCGGTCAAGCAGTTTTTTAGCAAGCGTACCGATCTCAGCCGGACCGAGCGAGCAGTTAATTCCTACCGCATCCGCGCCCAGCGCACTGAGAGAAACCGCCATCGTCTCAATGGACGTACCGGTGAAGGTTCGTCCGTTTTCCTCAAATGTCATCGTACAGATTAGCGGCAGGCTGCACTGCTCTTTTGCCGCAAGCAGCGCGGCGCGCATCTCATAGAGATCGGTCATCGTTTCCAACACAATGAGATCCGCGCCTGCCTGCGCACCCGCGCGGATCATTTCCGCGAAAATATCATAAGCATCTTCAAAACGCAGACTGCCGTTCGGTTCCAAAAGCTGTCCAATTGGACCAATATCCAGCGCGGCAAGCACATCCGTACCGGCCGACGCCTCCTTTGCGAGTGAGACGGCGGCTTCTATCAACTGCGGCGCAGTATAAGCTGTTCCAGCAAGCTTCTTACAATTCGCGCCGAATGTATTCGTATAAACGATATCCGCTCCCGCTTCGATATACTGCCGATGAATATCCCTGATCCAGTCAGGCTGTGTGATATTCAGCGTTTCCGGAATGGTTCCGGCAGGCATTCCCTTTTGCTGCAGCATGGTACCCATTGCACCATCCAGCAGGACGAAATCCCGTTCAATCAGTTTGTGAAAGTCCACAGTGCTCCTCCTTTTTACGGAATGCGCACCGATCCCTCATCCAGCAGGTTGCGCAATTCTTTTTTGGCTTTTCAATTGGATGATTTGAAAGACCGATGATTGCAGTTACTGACTTTCTCGGCGTCAAAATACTCGAATCCGTGGCGCAAAGACCAATTTTTCTCGGCGCATCGAGCAGCGCGAGAAAATTCCGCTGTATCGAAATCGGCACGTCGCCGTAGCCAGGAGAGTATCGCGAAGAAAGATAATCATTCGGATAATCGGCACGCACGGCTTCCTCAACCTGATCGCATACCGCCTCTATCGCAACCGAAGCACAGCTATCTAATATAACGGAACGCGTCATATCACAGAGCTGTTCTTTTCTGAGCAAGCTGTCCACCGCCGAGCCAAGCGTCGCGCAAAACAGCACTGCTCTGCTGCATCCGATCAGCACGCGGACAAGATCCTGCCCTGGCAAAAACAGGGCGTTTTTCCCGATAATGACGCCCTCTTCTTGTACTGTAATGGGAAAAGCGCGCCGCAAAGTGCGCGGACGCGCTGTTTTACACAAATCCTCTGCACACGGCCTGACCAAAGCAAGCGTGTTTTCGTCATCAGGCGGACATCCCAGATAACGCAGAATTTCATTTTCTGGCAGAGTATTTAAAACAATATCGCTCATTTCACCTGCACATCCCGGATAAAAGAAATACTCTCGCAGATTTTACGGGCGACATAAGGATTGTTCATCGTATAAAGATGAATCCCATCCACTCCGTTTGCAATCAGGTCGATGATCTGATTTACAGCATATGCGATACCAGCTTCTCTAAGCGCCTCTGGGTGCCCGTCGTAGCGGTTAATCATTTTGACAAATTTCTGCGGCAAACTTGCACCGCAGAGCGATACCATTCGTTCGATCTGCTTTTTATTGACAACCGGCATGATCCCCGCTTCAATCGGAACCGTGATTCCTGCAATGCGCGCGCGCTCTACGAAGGAATAGAACGCATCGTTATCAAAAAATAACTGCGAAATCAAATGCTCCGCACCGGCATCCACCTTTTTTTTCAAATTTAAAATGTCGCTTATCGCATCCTCGCTTTCATAGTGCGTTTCCGGATAGCATGCGCCGGATACTGAGAATTCTCCATGTGTTTTGATAAAAGCTGTCAAGTCGCTTGCATGTTCAAAATCGTGTTTTGGTTCGGCACCCGGACGAATATCCCCGCGCAAAGCTAAAATATTGTCAATTCCATTTTCCTTTAGC
>UQQY01000234.1 GCA_900543295.1 uncultured Oscillospiraceae bacterium
GGGAGTTTTTTTTTACAAATGAGCCTTGCTTTTTGACAATGCTTCTGTTACAATAAATTATACTTTGATATGCGCCTGTAGCTCAGCTGGATAGAGTGTCAGACTCCGACTCTGAAGGTCGTGCGTTCGAATCGCATCAGGCGTACCACCAGACTGAGTCTGGACGCAAGCCGCGTTCGGACTCTTTTCTTTTTCTGGGCATAGTTCTCGCGTTTATTGCGGACATCTTTTTTGTAGCGTAAACCCACACCTGCGGTAAGCAAAGTGCTCGCCGCAGGTTTTTTATATTTGAAGCTTTTGTGCCCGCGTTTGCGGCGGATGTTTTTGCGCTTTTTCTTTTATCCACATTAAATATATCCTTTAACGCTTAACTTTAAACAAACTATTACGGCAGGCATCTCGTTGGCTATTTCTCTGTGCAGCTAAAAGGCATCCGCGAAAGCGACCGGCTGTTTTCCTCACGCTTACATCTCCCTTGCGTATTGTAAACGGACATGCTAAAATAAATCAAAAACAATATGATTGGAGGAACACTATGAAATATACAATCGGCGTTGATTACGGCACGCAGTCCGGCCGTGCCGTTCTGGTGGAAGTATCGACAGGATGTGTCCGTGCACAGGCCGTCAGGGAATATACGCACGGCGTAATGGACGAATATCTTCCCGACGGAAAAACACCTTTGGGGCCGGATTGGGCGTTACAGCATCCTATGGATTATCTTGAAGTGCTCTATGAAACGATTCCGGCAGCACTGAGGGATTCCGGCGTTTCCCCACAGGATGTAATCGGCATGTCGATCGATTTTACCTCCTGCACGGTTCTGCCGGTGGATCAAAACGGCGTGCCGCTGTGCTTCGATCAGGAGCTTGCAAAAAATCCGCACGCATGGGTCAAGCTGTGGAAGCACCATGCCGCACAGTATGAGGCAAACAAGCTGAACCGGATTGCAGAAGAACGCTGCGAAGCCTTTCTTGGGCGCTACGGCGGAAAAATCTCGTCAGAATGGGTGTTTCCAAAGCTTATGCAGATTCTTGACGAGGCGCCGGAAATTTACGAGAAAATGGATCGCTTCATGGAAGCGACCGACTGGGTCACCATGATGCTGTGCGGAAAAGAGCGGCGCAACAGTTGCACTGCTGGCTATAAGGCTCTGTGGCACAAAAAAGACGGCTATCCCTCTAAGGAATTTTTCAAAGCGCTTGATCCCCGGCTTGAAAATGTCGTAGAGGAAAAGCTCGCAGCGACGCTTTATCCGCTTTCAACAAGAGCGGGCGGTCTGACCGAACAGATGGCGCAAAAAACCGGTCTTCTGCCCGGAACGGCCGTTGCAGTCGGTAATGTAGACGCACACGTTTCCGTTCCGGCAGTCGGCATCACAGAACCGGGTAAAATGCTGATGATTATCGGCACATCTACTTGTGACATTCTGCTCGGCTCTGAAGAAAGAATTGTACCCGGCATGTGCGGCGTTGCGGAAGACGGCGTTCTTCCGGGGCTTTACGGCTATGAAGCAGGACAATCCTGCGTAGGCGATCACTTTGAATGGCTGGTTGAGCAGTGCGTTCCGCCGTATGCTTTTGAAGAGGCAAAGGCAGCCGGTGTAAGCATTCACTCCTATCTGACAGAGAAGGCAAGCCGCCTGAAGGTCGGAGAAAGCGGTCTTTTGGCGCTTGACTGGTGGAATGGAAACCGTTCGGTGCTGGTTGACGTAGATCTGTCGGGCATGCTGATCGGTATGACGCTTTTAACAAAGCCAGAGGAGTTGTACCGCGCTCTTATTGAAGCGACCGCCTACGGAAAGCGCATGATTATCGAAACCTTTGAAGAAGCAGGCGTACCGGTTGACGAGCTATACGCCTGCGGCGGCATCTCCTGGAAGAATAAGATGATGATGCAGATTTACGCGGACGTTACAAATAAGCCCATCAAAATCTCCGCTTCCGATCAGACGCCTGCGCTCGGCGCCGCGATGTTCGGCGCTGTTGCGGCGGGGAAGGAAAAGGGCGGCTATGATTCCATTTTTGAAGCTGCAAAGGCTATGGGCAAGGTGAAGGACGAGGTCTATTATCCGATACCGGAAAACGCCGCCGCATACAACAAGCTCTATGCAGAATACAAACGGCTGCACGACTATTTCGGACGCGGCGAAAACGATGTGATGAAACGTCTGAAAGCAATAAAAGCCGATGCGCGCCGCAGAGAGGTGCAGAACAATGCTTGAACAACTGAAAGAGGAGGTATACGAGGCAAATCTCGATCTTGCCGCTAAAGGCATGGTAATCTATACCTGGGGCAACGTGAGCGGCATTGACCGTGCGAGCGGACTTGTCGTCATCAAGCCGAGCGGCGTGGATTACGGCGAAATGCGCGCCGAAGACATGGTAGTGATCGATCTTGAGGG
>UQQY01000235.1 GCA_900543295.1 uncultured Oscillospiraceae bacterium
ATCTTTCACGCGGTATGCGACGAAGTGATTGCTCAGGCGACGCAATGCAGCTCGTTTTGCCGTGCTGTGCCGCTCTGACAGCAGTTTCTGTACTGTTATCCAATCCTCTTTTTTGATAATCGCTGTGTGATGGTTTTCCTTGAAATACATATTCAAGTCCGTGTTTTTAACCGACTTGTGTGTGCGGAAATCTTTGGTATAGGTTTTCTGCATCAAGGCATCACCGCAGTATTTCTCATTTCGGAGGATGCTGCGGACAGTACCGGCAGACCAGAGGTCATTACCCATGGGAGATTTGATCCCCTGCTCTGTCAGGGCAGCAGCTATTTCCGCTGGCGTTGCGCCCTCCAAGCAGCTTTCATAGATGTACTCAACAATTCTTGCCTCGGTAGGTTCGATAACCAACCGCCCAAAGTGGTCACGGTAGAAGCCCAACGTGTTCTGCACAGAGAACTTGTAAATGCCCTCCGCCATGCGCCAGCGGATACCAGCCTTAATTGCCTCGCTCTTTTGTTGGGATTCCATTTCAGCCAGAGCAGCCAATAGTGAGATCAGGAGGTTATTCCGTCCATCACCGGTATAGGTAATTCCCTCCGTTTCAAACTCGACGGAAACAGGGGGATTCAGAGCAGAAAGTGTTCGCAGATTGTCCAGAATATCCACGATATTCCTACCAAAACGGCTGATGCTTTTCGTGAGGATCAAGTCAATTTTTCCGTCCACCGCGTCGGCAATCATTTTCTGAAAGCCCAGACGCTTTTCTACGGTAGTTGCACTTATCCCTTCATCTTGATAGATTTCAACCAGTTCCCATTGCGGATTGGCTTCAATTCTCTTGGTAAAATGATGAATCTGCATATCGAAACTGCCAACCTGTTGTTCCTCCTGCGTACTGACGCGGCAATATGCCGCAACGCGGAGTTTGGGTGGTTCCGCTGCAACTTCTCGCCGTTTCTGCGGCGGGATGACAATGACACCATTTCCACGCTGATTATAGGAAATCTCGTCCTGCATCTGGCGACGTTTTTGTTCTCTGCGCTCAGCTCGGCTGCTGGTCTGCCGCTCGGCCTCTATCGCTTTGGGATCAAGCGTTTTGGCCATATTCTGCCTCCTGCACCGAGAACGCAACTATTCTTTTGCGCTGCATGGGCATACCACCTCCTTTTTCAGTAAATTTTGACTTTTCACAGAATCACCACCTTTTCCATTATTTCTATGACATACCGATAACCATCGGACTGCCAACATAAATAGAGGGCGGCAGAATGCCCTGCCGCCCCGGAATCAATGTTGTGTTTATTTACTGAGATAAGCGCGCTTCAAACACTATCCATGGAAATAACCATGGTGTAGTTACTTTACGGATTTCCCCAATGAATTAACTAAAAAATGAGGATAAGCCAAAGTAATAGAATATTGGCAGCGAAAATCGCATAAGAGAATGCCGATCCACATCTGAGAAGATAAAGCAAGTAATTACTGGAAAGATCCATATTGGTGGGAATTAGAAATGCAACATTTTCAAACTCACCTTTATGACGGCTGAAAACGTCAATAATTTGCCTTCCGCCACCATGTACTGGAATATCTCCATATGCAACCTTTAACTGAATTTTACTCGGCAAATCCTGTCCCCAGATATTTCCTACTTGGGCGAACAAATCACTACTCCTTCCA
This sequence comes from uncultured Oscillospiraceae bacterium, assembly GCA_900543295.1. Lineage (GTDB taxonomy): Bacteria > Bacillota > Clostridia > Oscillospirales > Ruminococcaceae > Paludihabitans. The sequence goes on from UQQY01000235.1 coordinate 1,678, forward strand.
AATAGGTTATCCACCTGAGTATACTGAAATCCCCGTATAGTTTTTATTTTGCTGCAAAATTCATCTACTGAGGTATAGATGTTATTGATTTGAAAGTCCTTTTGAAGTGTTTCACTAAGATATTGCTGCAAAAAGCTACGCCTTGTAAGATCATTTAGGTACAGGAAATGCGTGTTACAGTCATAGCAGGCAAAAAACTGTTGTCGCGGCTCAATCTGTTCTTTAGACCGAGGATTAGGCTCTTTTTCGCCAGTTTCCTTGTTTATAACATAATCCCTGAATCGAACAGCATCATCATAATCACAAGCCATCCAGAAATATCGTCCTTCGATGATGTCCATTTCGATAGAATACAAATACTTCTGGTGATCAGGTTTGTATGTTCGGAGGCCCACTTTAAGAACTTGCTGAAAATCATCCATCGAAGCCTCCCGAGTGCCATCAACGCGAAGGAGAAAATTACAAAACTTCAAAGCAAAGGACCTCCTTTAATCGAGATTAGCCTGCGTTTACAGTGCCTTTATCGTCTCCACAAACTGACTCATGCTGACAGCTCCCGGCAGGAGGTTTTCTCCATCCCTGAACACCATGTAATAACGGTACTGGCTCCCGGCGGCAGTCCGCCACGCGCGTCCCAATTCAATCTTTTCCCGGCTGTCATCGTTTTTCAGATGTTCGCCCTTGGTTTCCGCGCAGATGAGCTTGCCGCTTTGGGTCATAATCAGAA
>UQQY01000236.1 GCA_900543295.1 uncultured Oscillospiraceae bacterium
CTTTTGTGCTGTTTTCTTTTTTCCGTTGCGGCAGCGGGCGTATGGGAGATTTGGGAGTTTTCCGGCGACATGCTGTTCGGTCTCTCATCGCAGGGCGGCAGTCTTATCGATACGATGACCGACATCATCGCCGGAAGCTGCGGCGCGATTGTCGGTACAACCTTGCTTGGTCTGATCCTGCGCAAAAAGAAAAGCGGTTAAACTGCGGCGAACATATAACGAAGCAAAAGGACGCGGCGTATGAAACGCCGCGTCCTTTTGCTTTATATAAGCCATATTAGGGCATTGCAGGAACAAAGAAAGAGTCCAATTCGCAGAATAAATATAGTTCCAGTGTCTAGAATTCCGCATAAATGCACGCGATGAAAATAAAATTCACGTACATAGAAGCAGAAAGCGAAACGCAGAATCTACGCTTCATGTAGATAATCCGCAGAGAACTTTCAATCGAGTACGCCGCTGCTATCCATAAGATTATTCTGGTTTTATGGCAGACAGCAATCTCGCTTCATTATCGAAAAAGAGGCAGCGTTTGCTGCCTCTTTTGTATCCTGATATGGTCAAACAGTCACCGTCATTCCGTCATATGCCGCAAGCATATGATATTTTGCCGCGGCCTCCTCGATTTCCTCCTGACAGAGATAACGGCAATTGTGTGAAAAGTGATTGACTGCGAAAATTGTTTTTTCGTCCGCCATACCTTCGCTTAAAAGGCGCGCCTTCACCTCGGCACAGGTTTCCATCCCCATATGATTGCGGCGCGCCGCCTCTTTCCCGTGCGTACAGTCGAGAGACACCAAATCAAACCGAAACGCTTTCATGAACGACCAGCATTCTTCTTTCAAATAGCCGGTATCGTGCGCATAAAGCAGTGTTTTTCCGTCCCGTTCGTCACGGATGATATAGATATAGCATTTCTCCCGCGGGTTATGATCCGCAAGCATGGGGTACACCGTATAATGCGCAAGACGCAGCGGCTGATACTCAAAAATTTCGTGCATCGGAACAACCTGCGGCATTTCATCGTTCCCAATAACGGAGGCCACCCGCTCATAAGCGGCGCAGACTGCATCGTTTCCGTATACATTGAAAGCATGCGGCGCGCGAAAACGCGTATAACCGGATTGGCGGTTTGCAAGATCCTCAGGGTAAAAGTGATCCTCGTGCGCGTGCGTTATGATGACGTCCGTCACCGCGTCAAGGTTTAATCCGCCGTGCATCATGTGAAGATAAGTATCCGCAGGAAAATCGATCAGCAGATCGTCGTTTACAAGCGACTGACTGCGTGAACGAATGCTCTTTCCGCCGTGTTTTGCAGACTCCGTGCAGGAGGGGCACCGGCAGAACATTGCCGGCCAGCCTTCCGCCGCAGCCGTTCCAAGCCAGGTCATTTTCATCTTTTCCAATCCTCCCATTCCGGCACGACATGCGTTTTCACACAGGTTAAAATCGCCTCGTAGCCCTTTTCATTATAATGCAGGCCGTCGCCGTCGTTATAAATGCGCAAAAGATCGTTGTTCTCATCCTTCATTACCGTATCAGAAGCGAGATAATAGCATCCAAGCTCTTCTGCAAGCGCACAAAGGCGAAGGTTCATCTCGTCGATTTTCTCGTTTGTCACACCGCTCGTACTCTCATAAGAAGAGGATACCGGTAAAATAGACTCAATAATAAAAACAGTTTCCGGCGACATCTTCTGAAAGGCCTGCATCATCGTTCGGTATTCGTCAATAAAAGCGTCCTCATCCATAAAACCAATACCGTTTATGCCGAAGTTTACAACCGCAATCTTCGGCGCCACAATCTGCAATGCGTCGGGGATCGTCAGATAAGCCGTGTCATCCAGTATGACCACACGTTTTGTCAGCGCATCCTCATGGCACATGCCGGTCTCTGCAAACAAATGATCCTCCGGCATTCCGGCGCGTACGAGCCCAACCGTGCGGGAATCTCCGATAAAATAAACATCATCCAGATAATTCTCGTCCATTTCCCCCGTATAGGCAAGCGTTGTCTCCCGCGGCTCTGTTCCGGCGTCTGCACTGCTCTCTGTTCCGCTTTGCTGCACCGCCGCATGCCCAAAGCAGATTTTTCTTCCGCACTGCTCACATGGCTGCGTGAAATACCACAGTACCCCCGCAGCTCCAAGACAAACGATGCATACGCAGGACAGCGCAATGTGTTTCGCTCGATTTGACAAAGCGACACTTCCCTTTCTTCTTAAATCCGCAATATATTAAATTATAACACAGATCATGCGTTCAAAACAACCTTATATCTTTCTTTTCCTTGTGAAGAATTGTAGGAGTACAATACATATTGGACAGGTGAATAAAAAAGGATGAAGGATAAGGC
>UQQY01000237.1 GCA_900543295.1 uncultured Oscillospiraceae bacterium
TAAACGAAACCCTGAATAAAAAAGGAGACCAGTGTTTTATGCTCGATAAATTGGAGCTTATAGAAAAGCGTTTTGAAGAAATTACGATGAAGCTTTCCGATCCTGCGGTTCTCTCCGATCCGGAGCAGTTCCGTACGCTGTCGATTGAACACAGCAGCCTTTCTCCGATCATCGAAAAATATACCGAATATAAAAAAGCCGCCGCCGCACATGCTGAGGCAAAGGAACTGCTTTATGAAGGCGGAATGGATCCGGAATTTAAGGAAATGGCGTCCGAACAGCTTGAGGAGAGCGCTGTGCAAATGGAAGCGCTCGAAAAGGAGCTTCGCATCCTTCTTTTGCCGAAGGATCCAAACGACGATAAAAACGTCATTATGGAGATCCGCAGCGGCGCAGGTGGCGAAGAAGCCGCGCTTTTTGCAAATTCTCTCTACCGCATGTATACCATGTACGCCGAGTCGCGGCGCTGGAAAATCGAAGTGCTGAATCTGAATGCAACAGAGCTTGGCGGCATCAAGGAGATCAGCTTCAGCATTGCCGGACAGGGCGCCTATTCCCGCTTAAAATTTGAAAGCGGCGTGCACCGTGTACAGCGCGTACCGGAAACAGAGTCGCAGGGGCGCGTTCATACGTCAACAGTGACCGTCGCCGTCCTGCCCGAGGCAGAGGAGGTCGATTTTCAGATCGATCCGACAGATTTGCAGATCGATACGTTCCGTTCAAGCGGCGCAGGCGGCCAGCATATCAATAAGACGGAATCCGCCATCCGCATCACGCATTTGCCCACAGGCGTTGTAGTGGAGTGCCAGGACGAGCGGAGCCAGTATAAAAACAAAGAAAAAGCAATGAAGGTACTGCGTTCCCGCCTGCTCGAGGCCAAAATTGCAGAGCAGAACGCCGCCATCGCGGCAGACCGCCGCGCACAGGTCGGAACGGGCGACCGCAGCGAACGCATCCGCACCTACAATTACCCGCAGGGCAGGCTGACCGATCATCGTATCGGCTATACTTCTTATCAGCTTGCCAACAATCTAAACGGAGATCTCGACGACCTGCTGGACGCACTGCTGACGGCGGATCAGGCATTAAAGCTGGCCGACGCGCAGGCGTGACCGTTTTTCAGAATGGAGCCTATTATGGATACAAAAGTACTCATTCCCACTGAGGAGAACATTGCATATGCCGCGCGCCTGATTGAACAGGGCGAGGTTGTCGGCATGCCGACCGAAACAGTTTATGGTCTGGCGGCCAGCGCCTTTGACGAAGCGGCGGTTGAAAAGATTTTTCTTGCAAAGGGCCGTCCGCAGGACAATCCGCTGATCGTGCACATTGCATCGCTGGACATGCTTTCGATGGTGGCGGCAAACGTGCCGGAGACTGCAAAACGGCTGGCGGAGCGATTCTGGCCGGGACCTCTTACGATGATTTTCGAAAAAAGCGATCGCGTTCCGCCGGCCGTTACCGCCGGCCTTTCGACAGTTGCCGTGCGTTTCCCCTCCCATAAGGTGGCGCAGGCGCTTATTCTAAAGACCGGCCTTCCGCTCGCCGCACCTTCTGCCAACCGGTCCGGCGCACCGAGCACTACGACGGCGAATCACGTTTACAACGACATGAAGGATCGAATTCCGGCTATTTTGGACGGCGGCGCCTGTACCTATGGCCTTGAATCAACCGTTATTCTTTTAAAGGATGAGGGAAACGTCACGCTACTGCGTCCGGGCGCCGTTACCGTCGAAATGCTCAAAGAGACTGTTCCTCACGTTACAGTGGACGACGGCGTTCTGCATGAGATCAAGGCCGGACAGCAGGCGCTTTCGCCGGGAATGATGCATAAGCACTATGCTCCGAAGACAAACGTCGTCATTCTGGATGCGCCGCTTGCAAAATTTCTTGCCTTTGTGAACAGCCACGCGGACGAATCTGTCGGCGCAATGGTCTTTGACGGGGAGGAAACGTCCCTGAAAACGCCGTATGTCACATACGGCGCAGCGGATGATCCCATGGCGCAGGCAAAGCTTCTGTTTCAAAGCCTGCGCGCGGTGGATGCGCTCGGCGTTCAGACGATCTATGCCCGCATGCCCTCGCGCGACGGCATGGGACTTGCGATCTATAACCGGCTTCTGCGCGCGGCAGGCTTTGAGGTAATCCGGCTTTGAACGGGCTTTTTACCGTGGGCCTGACCGGACAGACCGGCGCGGGAAAGTCGGCTGTCAGCGCGCTTCTGCGCCGTGCAGGCTTTGAGGTGATCGACTGCGACAAAGTCTCCCGAGAGGTGACGGAAAAAGGAAA
>UQQY01000238.1 GCA_900543295.1 uncultured Oscillospiraceae bacterium
CGCGTCCGTATATAATCCGTATCCGGAGCTGGAAAATCCGACGATCGGTTACTTTCAGGACGCCCCTGTTGAACGTCAAATAGAGGAGGGGAATGCTTCCGCTCTTTTAATCAGAGTAAAAGAGGTGCTTCCTTCTTTTGAAAAGGAAAGCGACCCAGATTGGTTCGGAGGGGAAGCGCTGCTCGAAGAAAAGGGCGTTTCCGATCTTCCGGGAATCCCATATCAGCCTTACCTCATCGAAATTGAACAATGCCTTGTCGGAGACGAGCCGACAGGCGAGGCAAAGCTGATGATAGGCGGCGTTCTGCTGGAATGCTCGCCTGAGATGAAGGCGGGCGACCGGTTTATTCTCCTCTGCGGCCAAAAAGAGGATGGCTACTACTATCCCTGCACCTGTTCGCAGTCATTCTTCTATCTTTCCGATGAAAACCGTGTTTATCCCGGCAGCCGGACGGACAGCTTTCTTCCTTATACCGACATGACGGTCGAGATGTTCAAGGACGCGGTCAGCCAATAAGCTTTACCGTATCCAAAAGGCCCTGAAGCAGCTGCTTCAGGGCCTTTTATCTTTCATCCTGTCAGTGATTAATACACAAACGCGCCGTAGCGATCCGCAATTTTCCGAAGACGGCTCTCCTCAATCGAACTGTTTGAATCCACCATCGCCCGTCCGTTATACAAAAACAGCGCACGGGACAGCGCTTCGGGATCCTCCGACTGAAAACAGACCGGCAGTGCGGCGAACGGAGCGTTCCGCGCAAAGTCCAGTGCGTCGTCCGGCGTTTCGACCGAAACAAGCATGACGTCAAAGCTATCGCGCTCTGCGGCAAAAAAATCGTCGCTCATATCGTGACTGCATGCTATCGGGGCGGTAAACTCGATCCGATCCTCGTCCAGCGCGAACAACGTCTTTTCATTTGTGAGCCAGATGTCGTTTTCCTGCGCAGAGGTAAGCGGCGCCATGGGATGCGGCTCATATTGCCTGAGGCATTCACGCGCTGCGCGGATGTGCGCCGGCGCCGTGCCGCAGCATCCGCCGACAATTGACGCGCCTGCATCCAAAAGTAGCCTGATCCAGTCTGTAAACTGTTCCGGCGCGCATGCATGCTCCGGCAGTATATTGGGCTTTGCAATCAGCGGAACCGACGCATATGGCGAAACCGTCCGAAGCGCTGTTACCATTCCTTCGATTCCGGCGCCGCAGTTAAAGCCAAAACCATCCACGCCAAGCCGCTGTAAGGTGATAAGACAGGCAAGCGGCTGTCCGCCTGACAGCAGCATTCCGTCCTGATCCAGCGTCATTGTCACCCAGACCGGCTTTTTGTATTTTCGGCAGGCCATCACTGCGGCACGTGCTTCTGTAACGGAGAGCATCGTTTCAATGACGAAGAGATCGACGCCCGCATCGTCAAGCGCGGCCGCCTGATCTGCATATATCCGGCAAAGCTCGTCAAACGACGTTTCACCGGCCGGCTCGATAGAAAGTCCTGTCGGCGAAAGATTGCCGGCCACTCTTGCGCGGCCGGCGGCCGCCTGTTTCGTAAGCGCAGCTAACTTCGCGTTGATTCGTTCGGCTTCCTTTTCCAAGCCGAAGCGGGAAAGGCGGGCTTTGTTAGCCGAAAAGGTTGGCGCATACAGCACCTCGCTCCCTGCTTCAACATACGCGCGCTGTAACCGCAAAACCTCATCTGGATGGGAAAGCATCCACGTCTCCGGACATTCGTCCGGCTTCATTCCTGCACCAAAAAGGCTTGCCGCGGTGCCGCCGTCCAAAAGCGTGTATCGGGGTATGGGAATATCGTCCTGCATAAATAGGGAAGTCCTTTCTTACATTGCGTCCGGCGCTGTAATTTTAAGCAGCGACAGAACGTTGGAAAGCGCCTGCTTGACCGCCATACAAAGGGCGAAGCGTGCGTTCATCAGCGTTTTGTCGTCGCATCTGACGCGGCAGGCGTTATAGAATTTGTGGAACATGGTTGCGAGATCGACCGCATAGCGCGTAAGCCTTGCCGGATCATAATCCTTTGCCGCTTCGATAATCTCCTGCGGAAGCTTTGCAAGGAACCGTACAAGCGCTTTTTCCTCCTCCGTACAGAGCACGGAGAGGTTACATTCCGAAGTTTTTGCCGGAATGATGTTTTCCTGTGCCAGCGTGCGGCGGATGCTGCAAATCCGCGCATGCGCGTACTGCACGTAGTAAACCGGGTTCTGAGAACTTTCCTCCACAGCGAGATCCAGATCAAAGTCGAAATGAGAGTTTGCTTC
>UQQY01000239.1 GCA_900543295.1 uncultured Oscillospiraceae bacterium
ATAGTAACTGTTGAGTTACCATTGAAAGATCGGCACTTCATTCGGCTGACGAACATAACGTCAAATGGAGTGATTACATGGTAGAAAACGAAAACTACAAGAGCTACACTGCAAACAATGGAACCGAGCTTCGCTTTCCCAAGGAGAGCGTGGTTCAGATGACAGCAGAACAGAGGGACTGCTACCAGAACTTTATCAATGTTCTGGCACAAATCCTGATTAAATATGCTGCCGCAGAAAAGGAAAATCAGAAAATCTGAGCAGAGTATTCCGGGCGGTCGATGACCGCCCGGTCCTGCAATAGGAGGAAATCTATGTATAATACGAAAGAGGGCAAATCGTGTGTAATCTATATCCGTGTCAGCAGTGAGCGTCAGGTAAAGGGGTATAGTCTGGACGGGCAGAAACACTATCTGGCTGAATGCGCCGAGCGTCGGGGTATGACCGTTCTTGATACCTACGTTGAAGAAGGCAAAAGTGGCAAGAGTATCGAGGGACGGACTGAGTTCCAGCGGATGCTGGATGACATTCAGAGTGGAAAAGTGCATACGGACTATGTGCTGGTTTTCAAATTATCGAGGTTTGGCAGAAACGCGCGGGATGTGCTGAACTCCCTTGAGTTCATTATGAAATACGGCGTTCACCTGATGTGCGTAGAAGATGGGCTTGATTCCTCGACCTCTATGGGAAAAATGATGATTACCATTCTTGGCGCGGTAGCTGAGTTGGAGCGCGAAAACATCATTGCACAGAGCCTTTTGGGGCGCGAGGAAAAAGCAAAATCCGGCGGCTGGAACGGTGGCTTTGCACCCTATGGGTATCGTCTGGTAAAGGGCGATGACAAGAGTAAAGGAAAATTGGAGACTGTTCCGGAAGAAAAGGCTGTCGTGCAGTTGGTCTTTGATATGTTCCTAAACCGCAATATGGGATACACAGCAATTTCGGGTTATCTCAATCGAAACGGTTATACTCGCCCACCGGCAAAGAATGCAATCCGCCCCAGCTATGGCGAGTGGAGTTCTGACCACATCAAGAGAATGCTTAGCAATCCGGTTTATACAGGGCGCGTGGCATGGGGCAAACGACGCACAGAGAAAGTTCCCGGCAAAGATAATGAGTATCGGCTTGTGAAACAGGACGAGTATATTTTGAGTGAGGTTATTTCCCATGAGGCGTTTGTTTCTAAAGAGGATTTTGACCGAGTGCAGGAGATCAAAGCCATCCGTGGGAAAAAGGGCAATCACAACATCGGTCAGTATAACGCACATCTGTTGTCTGGTATCGTAAAATGTCCGCAATGCGGCGCACCCATGTACATCGGCATGACCAAGTGGACAAATCAGGACGGTACAGAGCGCCGTACAGAATCTTATGTCTGCTCCTATGCGACAAAACACCGGGGGACTTCGGTATGCCGCAGAAATGGCGTGGTAGCCAGTCAGGTTGAGGACGAGGTGATGGAGTACACCCGGAAGATTGTCCGCAATCCGCAGTTTATCAAGGATTTGCAGGAAAAGGTAATGACCGCCGTGGACATGACTGAGGTCGAAAATGATATTACCGCTTACAAAAAGCAGCTATCCGCTTTACAGCGCAGCCGTGACAGCTTGGAACAGGATATTGATCGCATTGCCCCGGATGACAAGTATGCAGAACGCCGCCGCGCAGATATGACGCGCCGCTTGAATGATCTCTATGATCAGATTTATAAGGCGGAGGATCTGTTGCAGGAGAGCATGATGAAAAAGGCTACTTTGGAAAGTGAGCAGATGTCCGTGCAATCTATGATCGGAATCCTCTCGTCTTTTGACATAATCTATGATAGAATGAATGCAGCAGAGCGGCGTGACCTTGTGAAATACCTGATTTCTGAGGTTGAACTGTTCCCTCGTGAGGAACAAAAGACGCAAAAACGCTTTGTAAAGGCGATTGCGTACAAGTTTCCCATTGAACAAAAGGTGCTCACGCAATTTGATGAATGCGGGGCATCTGTTGAAACAGTGGTTTTGCTTTCCAAAAAAAGCATTCGACATTAAAAACTGTGGAAGCAATAAACGATGCATTAAGACGTTTGAAATAATATAAGGAAGTAGACATGGAAGATATTAAGGAAATAAAAGACCTATTCCAATTCATTTTACAGGCAGATGATATAGGGCATGATTCAAGTTTTGGATCAGATATTATTATCCCCGTATATGATATATCACCTGAAGAATTCTTGGCTTTTGCAGAAAA
>UQQY01000240.1 GCA_900543295.1 uncultured Oscillospiraceae bacterium
TAGTCCGCAAGCGGAATATCATACAGATCGCCGAACATTAAGCGTTCCCGCGTGTTGTAGTTGTCCCATCCGCCGCTGTGGTGCGCCCATGCGCGGTTTCGATAGGCGGTATCAAGATGCAGATCCTCCGGCCTGAAAATTTTCGTAAGCTGCCGCATTCCGCTGATGCCGCCGCAGCCAAACTCTCCATGCACAATGCTGTCGGAGTTGTCGTAAAACTCATAATGGCGGTAGGGGCCAACGTATCCCCATGGGCCGTGTACATCGTGATTATTCCCTATATCTCCAACTTTTAAAAGTGCATTCGGACCTGTCGCAGAGGAGGGAAGCATCTGAATATCCGGCGCAAAGCTGTTGACGATTCCCCTAAGCATGGCAAGCGTCGGATCGGCAAAGGTTGCCGGATGGCCTTCGTGATCCTCACGATCCATATAGCGCCAATCCGTCAGCTCGTTTCCGCCGTCGATCAATGTAAGGGAAACGTGGTTGCGGCGCTGCTTCACTGTATAGACCGCCGCCTCATGCAGCAGCTTCAAAAATTCCGGATTACGGGAGGGGACGTCGTCACAGCCCGAGCTTGACATCGTGAATTCCTGTAAAATCATCAGGCCGAGCTCATCGCAGATATGGTAATAAGTTTCACTTTCTAAGTGTCCGCCGCCCCAGATGCGCAAAAAGTTTACGTTTGCATCGTGTACAGCGGTCAGGCGCTCTCTGATAACTGCTTCGTCCGTGCAATGGATGCAGTCGAGTGGAACCATGTTTGTTCCTTTCAAATAGATGCGCTTTCCGTTTATTACGACGTTATAGGGCAGTGCATCCTCGCGTCCATCCGCATGACGGTACTCAATGGTGCGAAATCCGACAGTATGCTCAACAGCATCGCCTGGCGTACCGTTTACGGAGAGTGTAATTGTCAGCGGGTGCAGTGTCTGTGGGCCGTATCCGTTCGGCCACCATAAAAGCGGCGCTGCGCCGCCTAACAGAATGGTTTCTTCATCATGATGAAAGCCCTTTTTCAGCGAAATCGCTTTTTCCGTATGTATTGGAACTGTTCCGTTTGCAGTGCGCAGCGCCAAATCAAAGGACAGCACGGCCTCCGCGTCACGATATGCCTCGGTTTCCACTTCACAAAAAAGCTTCCATTCGCCGTTTTCCAAAACCGGACGCGCAAAGCTATGGAGAATGGCCGCCGCATCGTAAGCGTGAATTTCAACCGGCTCATACAGGCCAAGATCCATCACCCGCGCTGCAAAATCCCATTTGTAATTGAAACGCGCTTTCAGATAGCGGGTTTTTGAAGTATAACCCGGCTGAGGATCGGCAAGCGGCGCGTGTTCCAGCACACAGACGAGGACATTCTCCTCGTCTGTGCTGACGTATGGATTAATTATGGCTTCAAACGGGATATACATGCCCTCGTGACGGCCGACTTTTTTCCCGTTTACATAAATCTGCGCAGAATAATCGATGCCGCCGAAACGCAGCTTCAGAATTTTTTTCGCCTGCTCCTTTGACACGGTGAACGTGGTGCGGTAAATCCACCAGCGTCCGGCAACCCATTCGCAGTGCAGAGAGTTCTGGTCAAAATACGGCTCTTCGATATAGCCCGCTTTTAAGAGATCACGGTAAATACTGCCGGGCACCTCGGCGTCAATCCACCGCGTCAGATTCGGCAGAAGCACGCCGTCGGTGATGTGTGCGGAGAAGTCCGCCTGATAGGGAAGGGTGCCCATCACCTTCCACTGGTTTAACTGAATGGCTTCCATAGCTGTTTGCCTTCCTTTATATTCGTCATGTGATTGATTCCGGTTCTGCGGAACAAATGCATTATATACGATTTTTTTTGAAAAGTATATCCGGCAGAGTGATGAATTTTCCTTTGCCGTTTTGTGCACATTCTCTATATCGTGTATCGACGCTCACTGCCGCCGTACAGAAACTTCTCCGCTTGAAAGCGTGCGCAGCTCGCCGGTATCCATGCGCACCAGAAGGTGTCCGCTGTCGTTTATTGACACGGCAGTACCCGGCAGAGTCTCCTTTGCTGTAATAACGTTGATGCGCTCGCCCAAAAGGAAGGAACGCTTCCGATATTCTGCAAGAAATTCGCGGGAAGGCAGCGTAGAAATCACCGCCTCAAGCTCGTTTAAGAGCGCGCCGATCAGACGGCTGCGGTCAACGGACGATGTACAGTGATGTGAAAGAGACGTGGCGACGTCACGAAGCTCTGGCGGAAA
>UQQY01000241.1 GCA_900543295.1 uncultured Oscillospiraceae bacterium
CATCCGGTGCTCCGTCTCCCGCTGCTCGCCGCGCAAAAGGGCGATGATTTTCTGATAGTCTGCATCGTCTATTGTATCGCACGGCGGAAAATCCTCCATAACCGCGGCAGAAAGCTTTTGAAGACGGAGCAAAATGCAATGCTTCTGATATGCCTTTCGTATATCGAAAAGAAAAACCAATGCTCCGATCAGGGCGCATAACCCGGCCGGATAAAGCACTGCGTCAACCGGCAAATGATACAGCAAAAATACGCAGATAAAGATCGTGCAGAACAACAGAAAAACAAACAGACTGCGGCGCCGCTGTTTCAAATACAAAAGAAAGAACTGCATTCCCTGCTCCTATTCTATCAGATAGCCCAAGCCGAATTTAGTTGTGATAAACGCATGAAGTCCCGCGGCCTCCAGCTTTTTTCGCAGGCGATTGACATTCACGGTCAGCGTATTCTCATCCACAAAGCTGTCCGTTTCCCACAACCGCTCCATCAGGCGTTCCCTGCTTACGATTTTTCCCTTATTCTCCATCAAAGCAAGCAGAATACGATACTCATTTTTGGTAAGAGGAATGATTTGATTCTGAAAACACAGGGTGGTATCGCCTGTATTTAACAGCGCGCCCCGATGTTCAAGCACAGGAACAGACGCGCCAAAGTCATAGGTTCTGCGCAGCATTGCCTGTATTTTCGCAATACGCCTTGATCAAAGGGCTTTGCGATAAAATCATCCGCGCCCATGTTCATTGCCATGACGATATTCATATTGTCTGAAGCTGAAGAAATAAAGATAATCGGCACCTTAGAGGTTTTCCGGATTTCACCGCACCAGTAATAGCCGTTAAAGAAGGGAAGAGAAATATCTAAAAGCACAAGATGCGGATCATATGCGGCAAACTCAGAGAGGACATTGCGGAAATTTTGAACGCATTCCGCCGCAAGCCCCCATGTATGAAGCTGTCCCTCTACTGCTTGGGCAATCCCTCTGTCGTCCTCTACAATCAAAATCCGATACATCGCCTTTTCTCCTCCCCCGCTGCCTTTGGCGCACGCCTTTCCGGTGTTTTATACGCCGAACACGCGCTTTGCAATATCAACCGATTCCTTTGCATCCTTTGCATAAAAGTCTGCGCCGATCTGTTTTGCATATTCCGGCGTAAGAACCGCGCCGCCGCAGAGAATCTTGCACGGGACCTTCCGTTCGCGCAGCAATGCTATGGTCTGGGCCATACTTTTAAGCGTCGTGGTCATTAAGGCGCTCAGTCCTACAAGCGGTACTTCCAGCCGGATCGCAGTATCCACAATCAATTCCGGATCGACATCTTTTCCAAGGTCGATTACCGTGAAGCCATAGTTTTCAAGCAGAACCTTTACGATATTTTTGCCAATATCATGAATGTCGCCTTTTACTGTTGCCAGAATGATCTTTCCACGGCTCACAGATGCGCCGCCCGACGCGGCAATCTTTGTTTTGATGACCTCAAAAGCCGCCTGTGCCGCACCCGCACACTGGATAAGCTGCGGCAAAAAGAGCTTTCCCTGTTCAAACAGCACGCCCGCCTCATCGAGCGGCGGAATCAACATGGTATTGACTACTTCCATCGGATCACTGGATGCAAGCAATTGTTCCGTAATGCGCGCCGCCTCCCCTTTCAGTCCGTTTTTCACCGTTTCAAACAGGGTGATTCCGCCGCTTTGAGGAGTGAGCTTCGGCTGTGCAGAGGCAGTGTCCGCATATGCTCTCACATACTCGTCTGCATGCAGATCATCGCAGGATAACAGAGCGCAGGCGCGTACAGCTCCCATCATATCCTCGCTGTTCGGATTCATAATCGGCAGATCAAGTCCCGCCCCGATTGCAAGCGTTAAAAACGTGCGGTTAATCAAGGCGCGGTTTGGCAAGCCAAATGAAATATTGGATACGCCCAGAACCGTCTTGACGCCAAGCCGCTCTTTTACCATAGAAACGGCGCGCACAGTTTCCATCGCGGCCTCCTGCTCCGCAGAAGCCGTCAGAGTCAGACAGTCGATGCAGATATCCTCCTTCGGTATTCCGTAAAACAGTGCACGGTTTACAATCTTTTCTGCAATGCGGAAACGCTCCTCCGCACTTTTTTTAATGCCGCCGCGGTCAAGCGTCAGACCGACTACCGCCGCACCATATTTTCTGATAAGCGGCAAAACCGTATCAAGCACCTCGTCCTCGCCGTTTACAGAGTTGACGATCGGTTTG
>UQQY01000242.1 GCA_900543295.1 uncultured Oscillospiraceae bacterium
TGAAAACTCCTTGTTCGCTTTCGACTGCACCTCAACGCCGCAGCCGAGAACCTTAACGACGTCGGTAATAATCTCGCTTTTAAAAATCTTCGGATATTCCGCTTTCAGGCAGTTCAGAATCTTTCCCCGCACTGGGATAACGGCCTGAAACTCCGCGTCTCTTCCCTGCTTGCATGCACCGAGCGCCGAATCGCCCTCCACGATATACAGCTCGCGGCGGGTTACGTCCTTTGTCCGGCAGTCCACGAACTTCTGCACGCGGTTTGCAATATCAAGCGTACCGCGCAGCTTACCTTTAATGGCAATGCGCGTCTTTTCCGCGTTTTCACGGCTTCTCTTGTTAATCAGCACCTGCTCGGCAATTTTTAAGGCCTCGTCCGGATTCTCTATGAAATAGACCTCCATCTGATGCTTTAAAAATTCGGTCATCGCCTCATAGATAAACTTGTTGTTGATGGACTTCTTCGTCTGGTTCGCATAAGAGGTCTGCGTCGAAAAAGAAGAGGAAACCAGAACAAGGCAGTCCTCAATATCGGCGAAGACAGGCTTGCTCTCGCCTTTTAAATATTTGTTGTTCTGCTTTAAATACTGGTCGATCTGTGAAACCATGGCCTGCCTGACCGCACGGTCCGGCGCGCCGCCGTGCTCGAGCCAGCTTGAATTGTGATAATATTCAATTTGATGTACGCGGTTTGAAAAGGTCAGCGCGCACGAAAGCTTCACCTTATACTCCGGCTTGTCCTCGCGGTCGCGTCCTCTGCGCTCGGTTTCCCAGTACTGCACGGAGCTGAGCGCCTGATCGCCCGTAATCTCCGTCACATAGTCGGCAATCCCGTTTTCATAATAGTATTCCTGTTCGGTAAAGCCGGCTTCCGTCTGGTCTTTAAAGATAAGGTGCAGTCCCTTGTTGACAACCGCCTGTCTCTTTAAAGTGTCGGCGAAATATTCGGCTGGAATTGCGATGTCTGTAAAAACCTCTAAATCCGGACGCCATTTTGTCCGTGTTCCGGTTGGCTGCTTTTTTCCCGCCGGCTTTTTGGCAAGTCCTCCGATATTTGCTCCCTTTTCAAAGTGCAGGTTGTACTGAAATCCGTCGCGCACGACCTCCACATCCATATATTCTGCGGCATACTGCGTCGCGCACGCGCCAAGACCATTTAACCCCAACGAATACTCATAGTTTTCGCCGCTGTTTGTATTGTATTTGCCGCCCGCATACAACTCGCAGTAAACAAGCTCCCAGTTATAGCATCCCGCCGGCTGGTTATAATCCACTGGGCAGCCGCGTCCAAAATCCTGCACCTCTATTGAGTGGTCAAGATAACGTGTTACAATAATCCGGTCGCCGCAGCCCTGACGCGCCTCGTCGATGGAGTTTGAAAGAATCTCAAACATCGCGTGCTCGCATCCCTCAATGTCATCCGACCCGAACATAACGCTTGGCCGCAGGCGGACGCGGTCTGCTCCCTCTAATTTCTGAATGCTGTCGTTTCCATATTCTCTCTTTATTTTTTTCGGCATAATACCCTCCTATATCATCGGCCTCTGTCCGATACTATCCCATTATCTTTTAAGTATATACGGAGCTTTGAAACTTGTCAAACGCAGCGGCCGGAGCATACAAAAAAGAACCTCTCCGCAGAGGGAAAGGTCCTTTTGCTTCATTGTTTTATTTGACGGCTTTGATTTCACAGTAAAACAGGTCGAATTCCGCTTTTTGAGGCGCGCTTTTGCAGCGGAAGCGGTAAGCTCCACTGTCGTTGCAAACCGTAACGTAGGCGTCGCCCTCTTCACTCCAGCCGATCTCCAGAAAGCTTTGCGCCGACCGCTCAAAACGATAGTCTGTGCCGCAGCCCATATACGTGCTTCCGTCCTTTACGATTTCGGTAAGCGTAGACGTATCAGCCTCGATCCGCGCAGTCAGCTTTTGAAGCTTTTCAATGTCCTCTGAAGTCTCCGCCCGCTTTGAATCTTTCTCGCCGCCGTCTTTGTACTGCACCGCCGCAACCGGTTCCTCTCCGGAAAAATCCGGCCACCATACATCGCTTCTCTGGCAGGCCGTAAGCAGCAGAAGCCAGAGCGTCAAAACAATCAGAGCTGCTTTTTTCATTATATTCACCTCATTTTTATTATTGGGCCCAAGTTTATTATATAGGAAAGAATGAACTTACGTCAATATTATAACAGCTATTTTCCATAATTAATTTTATAAAAAGAAA
>UQQY01000243.1 GCA_900543295.1 uncultured Oscillospiraceae bacterium
AAGATTGACGAGGATTTTTTTGAGGAGCTGGAGGAAACGCTGATTCTCTGCGACATCGGTGTGCAGACCTCGGTAAAAATCTGCGACGAGCTTCGGGATCGTATTAAGAAAACCGGCGAAAAGGATCCGTCGCAGATCAAAGCCATGATGAAAGAAATTATTTTAGAAATGCTCTCCGGTTCGGACGAGCTGGTTATCCGGACAAAGCCGTCCGTCATTTTGGTGATCGGCGTAAACGGCGTCGGCAAGACGACGACGATCGGAAAGCTTGCGGCAAATTTAAAGGCGCAGGGCAAAAAGGTGATTCTGGGTGCGGCGGACACATTTCGTGCAGCAGCGGCGGATCAGCTTCAGATTTGGGCGGAGCGTGCAGGCGTGGATTTGATTCGTCACGCCGAGGGCGCGGATCCGGCGGCTGTTGTTTTCGATACCATTACCGCAGGAAAAGCACGCGGCTGTGACGTTATTATTTGCGATACGGCAGGGCGGCTTCATAATAAAAAGAATCTAATGGACGAGCTGTCAAAAATTTCGCGTGTTATAGACCGCGAGGCTGCCGGATGCGACCGGGAAGTGTTGCTGGTCATCGATGCAACCACTGGTCAGAACGGCGTCAATCAGGCGCGCGAATTTAAGCAGGCGGCGGGCATTACCGGCATTGTGCTGACAAAGCTCGACGGGACGGCCAAAGGCGGCATCGTTATCGCAATTAAAGACGAGCTTGGCCTGCCCGTTAAGTTCGTCGGCGTGGGCGAGCAGATTGACGATCTTCAGCCCTTTATCACAGAGGATTTTGTGAATGCGCTGTTTGAATAAGAGGTGGACGGAATGAAATTGATTGCTGCAACCAATAACGCGCATAAGGTCGTAGAGTTTAAACGTATTTTAGAACCGCTCGGCTTTACCGTGCTTTCTCAAAAAGAGGCTGGCATCCACGTTGAAGCAGAGGAAACCGGGACGACGTTTGAGGAAAACGCCTATTTGAAAGCAAAGGCCGTCTATGATGCAAGCGGTCTGCCGACAGTCGCAGATGATTCCGGCATTGCCGTTGATGCGCTGAACGGCGCGCCGGGCGTATATTCCGCACGGTACGGCGGCCCCAGTTTAAACGATGTGGACCGATACGAGAAACTTCTGCATGAAATGGATGGTGTTCCGGACGAAAAGCGGACGGCTCGGTTTGTCTGTGCGATTTCACTGATTCTTTCTTCGGATCAGGTGTTTGGCTTTACAGGTGTGTGTGAAGGGAAAATCGGCTATGGTCCGCGCGGAGAAAACGGCTTCGGCTATGACCCGATCTTTATGGTCGGGGACAAAAGCACGGCGGAGCTCCTGCCGGAGGATAAGGATAAAATCAGTCATCGCGGACAGGCTCTGCGTAAAATGGAGCAGATGCTTTCCGCTATGCAGAACGGAGAGGCAAACAAATGATTACAACAAAGCAGCGCGCTGCGCTCCGCAAATATGCAAACGGAATCAAAGTGATTCTGATTATCGGGAAAAACGGCGTTACGCCGACCGTATTAAAGCAGCTTAACGATGCTTTCCCTTCGCGTGAGCTCGTGAAGGGAAAGGTACTTGAAAACAGCATGTACACGGCAAGAGAAGCCGCGCAGGAGCTTGCGGAAGCAGCGGAATGCGACATCGTACAGGTCATCGGTTCAAAATTTGTGCTCTATAAGCGCAACCGAAAAGAACCGATTTACGATATTGATGTCTGATGGCTAAGATCGGAGTGTTCGGTGGCACCTTTAATCCGGTGCATACGGGGCATGTGCGCTTGTGCCGTCAATGTATGAAAAGCTTGCAGCTTGATTCCATGCTGGTGATCCCGGCTAAGATTCCGCCTCATAAGAATGCGTTTGCGCTTGCGCCGGATAACGATCGTATCGCCATGTTAAATCGTGCTTTCGCGGAGCTTCCCGTAACGGTAAGCGATATGGAGTGCCGTCTTTCTGGAAAGAGCTATACGGTTCGCACGCTGCGTCTTTTAAAGGAGCGGCATCCAGACGATGATTTCTATCTGCTGGTCGGCTCGGACATGCTTTATACGTTTGAGCAGTGGCGGGAGTATGAAACGATCCTTTCGCTTGCGCATTTGGTCGCAGGCGCGCGTCAGGAGGACGAGTATCTTGCTCTGTGTGAAAAGAAAGCGTCGTTCGGCGCGCTGGCCGACCGGATTACAATTCTGCGATTGGGAAAGTG
>UQQY01000244.1 GCA_900543295.1 uncultured Oscillospiraceae bacterium
TGCTTTGTGAAGGCGAATTCATTGAACAGGCTTTCGTGATCATTCGTGACAAATGGGTGTTTACCAATAAACGTCTGATTATTCAGGACGTACAGGGGGTGACCGGGAGGAAACGTGAATACCATTCTATTCCTTACCGTTCGATTGAGCGTTTTTCGATAGAAACGTCGGGAACCTTTGACGATGATTGTGAGATGAAGCTGTGGGTGAGAGGTTGTGCAGAACCTTTTGAGCAGGAGTTCAGCCGGGGTACAGACATAAAAAGGATACAGCGCGAGCTGGCAAAATATGTGCTGTGATGACAGCTTTAAAATGAAACTTCGGCGGTAACAGCTGCTTGTTTTATGTGAAGTGGAGGCGCAGTCTTGCTTGAGACAAGTTGCTGCGCCTCTATTGTATTGTGTGCGGTCAGATTCTGTTTGCTTTCCGCTTTCTGAACCATACGACGAACCACACAGCGGCTATTATTGTACAGATGATTCCGATCGGATAGGCTATCTGCGGTGGAAGCCCGAGTCCTTCGGGGGCAATAACGATGTAGGTGCTGCACACGCTTGTCATGAACAGGGCAGGGACAAGCGTAAGCCAATAATTTTTCTTGGCTTGCACCATCCATACGGTAATCGCCCACAAGGTGAATACAGCCAGTGTCTGGTTGCACCATGCAAAATACCTCCAGATGATTTTGAATCCTTCCGCATCGCTGAAACTGTATACCAGCAGTCCGATGGTTACCAGAAAGATGGGTATACAAATAATCAGTCGTTTGCGTATGCTCCGTTGCTCGATGTGGAAAAAGTCGGCGACAATCAGGCGTGCGGAGCGGAGGGCTGTATCTCCGCTGGTAATCGGTGCGGCCACAATGCCGAGAATAGCCAGTATGCCTCCAAAGCCGCCCAGCCATTCGATCGAGATGTCGGTAGCGACTTTTGCGCCTGAATAGGCGATTCCTGTAGCTTTGTCAACAATGCCGTTTTCCTGGAAGAACCAGGTGGCGGCCGCGGCCCAGATAAGCGCAACGATGCCTTCTGTTACCATCGCTCCGTAGAATACCGGACGGCAATGTTTTTCGTTAGTGATGCACCGTGCCATGAGCGGTGATTGCGTGGCATGGAATCCGCTGATGGCTCCGCAGGCAATGGAAATGAACATCATCGGGAAAATAGGATTCTTTTCGTATTTTGTGCCGAACCCGTTCCACATCTCAGGCAGGTCGGGGCTTTTCACGTAGAGCATCACCAGAATACCTACCGCCATGAACAGAAGGGCGGCAGCAAAGAGCGGATAGATTTGCCCGATGATTTTGTCGATGGGAAGCATGGTGGCCAGCACATAATATAGGAAGATGACGGCCATCCAGAAGTAGACATCAAGGTATTCAGGCGTCATTCCCGCAAGCAGCTCCGCCGGTCCGGAAACGAAAACCGCGCCCACCAGCACCATCAGAATCATGGTGAACACGCAGGCAACCTTCTTTGTGCGTTGCCCTAAGAATCGTCCGATTTGTTCGGGAAGGCTCTCCCCGTCGTGGCGGAGCGAGAGCGTTCCGGAGAGAAAGTCGTGTACGGCCCCTGCGAATATTGTTCCTATTACAATCCATATATAGGAAGCCGTACCGAACTGCGCTCCCATGATGGCGCCGAAAATCGGTCCCAGTCCGGCGATGTTGAGAAACTGAATCATGAAGATTTTCCATGTAGGGAGCGGGATATAGTCCACTCCGTCGGCTTTGGTGATAGCCGGAGTCTTGCGTGACGGGTCAGGGGCGAAGATGCGGTCGATGAACTTTCCGTAAATCCAATATCCTGCCAAAAGCAAGATCAATGCGATGCTGAATGTAATCATAGTTTTATTTTTGACGTTAAAACAGCGCAAAAATAATAAATATGTTACATGCTTGTTCTTTTTTGTGTATGAATTCTGAGTTTTTATGGGATAGTGCAAAAAGGTAATCTGATATTCCATGGTTTTGCTCTTTTGATATGTCTTGCTGTCTTTGTGTAAAAGAGTCTTGGGGTGTTCCTTGTTAAAACTCTGTTTTTGCGGGGGGGTGGAATTGTTGCAGTTTTCTTTGTCGCAGGTGTGGAATAGAATAAAGCAACAAACAAATTAATGGATTGAATTATGTTTGTAAGATAAAAAAATCCCCCG
>UQQY01000245.1 GCA_900543295.1 uncultured Oscillospiraceae bacterium
CATTCTTGATAAAATTGTTTTTATCGTAGCGCTCGTCGTAATACTGTTTAATGCTGGTCAGGGAAATCGCAATAAGCTGCGCAAATTTCGATGCCTGCTCGTCGATTCCTTCAACAAAAACAGCATACTCCGGCTTGGAAAGCGAACCGAACGGCTTATAGCTGTAACCGTCGCGAACAAACACATCGTTTGTCTCCACAAGATCAAGCGCAATATACTCGTTCGTTGTGCCGATCTTTGAAAGCTCGCTGCACGCAATAATGGTAGCCGTGTCATCCACGACGCCAATTACGCGATTGATAGTATCGCGCATCTGATGAACTACGCCCTGGAACAGTCTGTTGGACATAATAAAACCTCTCTTCACAACGAAAATTACGGATTGAAATAAAATCGCTTAGTATTATTTTACCGAAAATCATCGCACATTGCAACAGAAAAGTTCATCTTTTTCACCAAAACGAAGAAAAAGATGCGCGAAACAGAAAAATGCCGCCTTAACTTATTACAAATTGTAACACATTCGATTTTTTCATGTGTGAATAAAGAATGAACAGAAGGGAAAAGGAGAATATTTCCTGTTATAAGTGCGGATTGTTCGAGATTTCATCGAAAGAAAAAGAAACCGGACGGTTTCCCGTCCGGTTACAATTTGTAACTTTTATAATGAGTTTTTATTTTGCTAACAGGCTTTCGCCGTCCATCTCTTCCGGCTTCGGAAGGCCGAGAATCTCAAGCATCGTCGGCGCAATATCTGCGAGCCGCCCGCCTTCGCGAAGCTTGGCGTCTATACCGCAGACAACGAACGGAACCGGATTGGTGGTATGCGCAGTAAACGGCGATCCATCCGGCTCGTACATCTTATCCGCATTACCATGATCCGCGGTAATCAGCGCCACGCCGCCCTTTGCAAGAATGGCGTCCACCGTCCTGCCGATACAGGTGTCAACGGCCTCAACTGCTGCCTTCGCCGCATCGAATACACCGGTATGTCCAACCATATCGCAGTTTGCGTAGTTCAGGATGATAACGTCGTATTTATCAGAGTTAATGCGGGAGACAACCTCGTCGCACACCTCATAAGCGCTCATCTCCGGCTTTAAATCATAGGTTGCAACCTTCGGGGAGTTAATCAGCGCGCGATCCTCGCCCTCAAAGGTCGCTTCAACGCCGCCGTTAAAGAAGAACGTAACGTGCGCGTACTTCTCTGTTTCTGCGATGCGAAGCTGCTTTAAGCCATTTTTTGAAATATACTCGCCAAAGGTATTGGTCAAGGACTGCGGCTTAAACGCAACATCTACATTCGGCATTGTTGCATCATATTGCGTCATGCAGACAAAATGCAGCGGGAAACGTCCATTTTTACGTGCAAAACCGGTAAAATCATCATCCACCAGCGTGCGGGTAATTTCTCTTGCACGGTCCGGACGGAAATTGAAGAAAATCACGCTGTCGTTTGCCTGAATCGGCGCGCCACCCTCAATAACAGCCGGGACAACAAACTCATCCGTCACGCCGTTTTCATAAGAAGCTTTCATCGCGCATACGCCGCACGCAAAGTGATCGCCCTCGCGGTTTACCATCGCATCATACGCCTTGCCCACACGCTCCCAGCGGTTATCGCGGTCCATGGCATAATAGCGTCCCATGACGGTGGCGATTTTGCCGACGCCGATTTCTTCCATCTTTGCAAGCAGCTCTTCCACATACTCCTTGCCGGAGGACGGCGGAACATCGCGCCCGTCCATGAAGCAGTGAACGTAAACGTCTGTGAGCCCCGCCTCTTTCGCCATCCGCAGGAGACCGTAGAGATGAGAGTTGTGACTGTGTACGCCGCCGTCAGAAAGCAGGCCCATCAAGTGCAGGGCGGAGCCGTTTTTACGGCAGTTTTCAATGGCTGCTGTAAACGCCTCGTTTTTCGCAAAGCCGCCCTCCTGCATCGTCTTGGTAATGCGGGTCAGCTCCTGATAAACAATACGTCCCGCACCGATATTCGTATGACCGACCTCCGAATTGCCCATCTGTCCGTCCGGCAGTCCGACGTCCATCCCGGAAGCGCCGATTTGTGTCTTAGGCCATCTTGCAAACAACCGGTCGATATTCGGTTTATCTGCTGCATGAATCGCATTGCCGTAGTCGCT
>UQQY01000246.1 GCA_900543295.1 uncultured Oscillospiraceae bacterium
CGCATGGGAAAACAGCGATACGACCGAACTGCTCGCGCTTCTGTCAGAATACAACGTAAAGGCCACCTTCTTTACAACCGGAGATTGGTGCCGCCGCTATCCGGAGGATGTAAAGCGGATCTTCAGTGCGGGTCATGCCGTCGAAAATCACTCCGACCAGCATCCACATGTGGCTTCCATCGATGCGCAAAAGCTTGAAGCCGATACACGGGCATGCAGCGAGACGATCGCCTCGCTGACGGGCACTGCGCCGCGCTACTACCGCGCGCCTTACGGGGAGTATTCCGACACTATGCTTGCCGTTGTGGAAGATACGGTCGGGCTGCAAACCATCCAGTGGGATGTGGATTCCCGCGACTGGCAAAAACGCAGTGCAGAGGAAATGGCCTCTTCTGTAATCGGTTCCGTTCAAAACGGCAGTATCCTGCTGTTTCACAACGACACGCCGAACACGCCGCAGGCGCTGCGCTCCATTATTCCCGTCTTGCAGGAAAAAGGATATGTCTTTGTCCTTCTCCCCGATCTGGTTGCACCCGCCGGAACACCCATCGATCATACGGGCCGGCAAATCCCTGAATAAAAACATTAAGCCGAAAGGAGTTTCCTTTCGGCTTATTTCAGATAATATCGAATTACCGCTCTGCGTTTTCTTTTATCTCTTCCTCATGCTTTACGAAAACAACATCTGCCTCCGCCGGATCTGCCGAAGTACTGAAGCCCTGCGTGCTCTCCTCCGACTTAAAGAAAACAATCAGTGTGCGCAGCAAAAGCATAATATCCTGCCAGATGCTGTAGCGTTCAATATACATCAAATCCAGAATCAGCTTATCCTTCGGCGAAGTGTTGTACTTGCCTGCAACCTGCGCTAAACCGGTCAGACCCGCTTTCACCCGAAGACGGTATTCAAACTCCGGAAGTTCCTGCGTATAGCGGTACACATTCTCAAGCATCTCCGGCCGCGGCCCGACCAGGCTCATGTCGCCCTTTAGGATGTTTAACACCTGAGGGATTTCATCCACGCGAAACTTCCGCAGAATACGCCCCACGCGCGTAATGCGGTCGTCGTTTTCCGTTGCGGAAAACTCCTCGCCCGGTTCATGCACTTTCATCGTGCGGTACTTATACACCTTAAAAATCCGTCCGTCCTTGGTTGCGCGCTGCTGTTTAAAAAACACGGGACCATGGTCGTCCAGCTTGATGGCAAGCGCAATCAGGAGCATCAGCGGACTCAAAATAATAGTGGCAAGCCCCGACACAATCAAGTCCATCACGCGTTTGACAAAGCGCTGTTCCAATGAAAGCTCCGTCACCGGCAGATGCAGCACCGCCATATCGTCCATCAGTTCAAACTTCGCCGTATTGAGTACGACGTCCGCTACCTCCGTCTGCACATAGATATTGGCGTAGTGCTTATAGGCATATTCTATAATCGCCGCTTTCTGTGCCGCCGGAACGCCATAGATAAAAACCGCGTCATTGTGACGGATCAGCGGCTTCAATTCCGGATCCGCACAGGTAATAACCCTTGTCAGGCGATACTGCTTCCGATAGCGCTTAATATGCGCGATCAGCGGACGGGCGTCCGTATCACTGTCACAGATGATAATGCAGTCCTCCGGCGGATTCAGCTTAAAATAGACGAAATTTCCGAGATAGACAAATACAATCACCGCCAGCACCTGCAAAATGAAAACCAGCAGCAGCGTCGAAAGATTCAGCCAAACAAGCTCTGCGCGCGGCCACCGTGAAATACTCATAATGTATAGCTGTAAAAAGGTAACGACATCTGTAATAAAAACCGCGATGCACAGCGGCGGAATAATTTCCTTGCTCTTCTTTTTCCCAACAGCAAAGCCGCCGTACACCGTAGTCAGCGTAATACCCAGCGCAACAAACGTGGTCATCGTAATGCCCGCAGTACGGCTGAACATCAAAATCTGCGGAAAGCCGGGCGCGAAAAAACCGAAAAACAGCAAAAACAGCAAAGCAAACAGCAAAACCTTCAAGCAGAATACGGCGCCCCGCTTCGGCGTCTGTGCGCGTGTATTTTCTTTCATGTCAATCCTCCATAAAAGATTGTTTTCCCGGCACGACCGTGCCGCATATTTTTAGTATAAAGCAAGAC
>UQQY01000247.1 GCA_900543295.1 uncultured Oscillospiraceae bacterium
AGAAGCGCTTTTTACAAGTATAAGGACAGCGTTTTTTTCTATGAGGATCAGGATAAAAGCCGGGTCATTACCTATTCTCTCTGGCTTTCAGATGATCCTGGCGTGCTTTCCGAGGTTCTTACGGCGCTGTCTCGGTTTGGCGTCAATGTCCTGACAGTGAACCAGAACATTCCGGTAGACCGCGTGGCGCTTGTCACAATCTCTTTCCGGATGAAAGAGGATACGTTTGACGAACTGATGCAGCAAAATGTGCATCAGGCGCTGACTGCAATCAGCGGCGTTGTGAAAGCAAAGAAAATTTGAAGGGAATACCAGCAAAGCGAGGAATGATAAAATGGCGAAAATAGCAGTACTGGGGCATGGCGTAGTGGGATCCGGCGTATGCGAGGTTATCGAGGAAAATCAGGACAGCATCATCCGCCGTGCAGGCCAGCCGATTGAGGTCAAGCGGATTCTGGATCTCAGGGATTTTGACGATTTGCCTTACCGCGACAAATTTACGAAGAATTTTGACGATATATTAAACGACGACGAAATATCAATTGTTGTCGAGGTAATGGGAGGCGTTTCACCGGCGTTTGAATTCTCGGTTGCATCGCTCAAAAGGGGAAAAAGCGTCGTCACCTCCAATAAAGAGCTTGTCGCGGCAAAGGGTGCACAGCTTTTAAAAATCGCAAAGGAGCATAATTGCAACTATTTCTTTGAAGCGTCGGTCGGCGGCGGCATTCCGATTATTCGTCCGATGCATATGTGCCTTGCTGCGAATGAGATAGATGAAATCGCAGGCATCTTAAATGGTACGACGAATTTTATCCTGACCAAGATGATTAAAGAGGGAATCTCCTTTGATACCGCGCTGAAAATGGCGCAGGATCTTGGCTATGCGGAGAGAAATCCTGCTGCGGATGTAGAGGGGCATGACGCCTGCCGCAAAATTTGTATTCTGGCTTCTCTGGCATTCGGGCGGCATGTCTATCCCGAATATGTCCATACTGAGGGAATTACAAAGATTACGCTTGAGGATGTCGCCTATGCGGAAAATTGGGGCGGCGTTATCAAGCTGATCGGCGAAGCAAAGCGTATTCCGGAAAGAGAACAGATTGAATGCATGGTGGCGCCTGCGTTTGTGCACAACGAAAGCCAGCTCGCCAATATCGACGACGTGTTTAACGGCGTACTGGTACGCGGAAATGCAACAGGCGACGTTGTCTTTTACGGAAAAGGCGCGGGCAAGCTGCCGACAGCCAGCGCGGTTGTAGCGGATATCATTCATGAGGCAAAGGTCTCCGGTACAAGCACGTCGCTTACATGGGCGGACAGCACAGATAATTTTGTTTTGCCGTATGATGAGGTCGAAAGCGCATTTTATATACGAATCAGCTCTGACGACGAGGCTTTCGCAAAGGGTGAAGTTTCTGCTCTCTTTGCAGGCGCATCCTTCCTTTCACGGACTGCCAAGCCGGAAAGCGAGCTTGCATTCGTAACTGAATCGCTGAGCGGCGGACTGCTTTCCGAAAAACTTGCATGCTTGGAGGCGGAAGGCGCACAGGTTCTTTCCGTTATCCGTGTTGCGGACTGCTGAGGAGGAAAGACGATGATTCACGTCCGTATTCCGGCGACCAGCGCAAATCTTGGGGCGGGATTTGACAGTCTCGGTCTTGCCGTCAATCTTTATAATCATGTACACATTGAAGAAAGTGATCGTGTCGAAATTTCCTCAACAGACGGAACGTGGGTTCCGACGACGAAGGAAAACCTGATCTATCAGTCCGCACAGCGGCTTTACGACGAGTGCGGAAAAAAGCTCTGCGGATTAAAAATCGTACAGCAGAACAATATCCCGATGACAAGAGGGCTCGGTTCCAGCTCTGCCTGTATTGTCGGCGGACTGGTTGCGGCGAATCACATGCTCGGCGGCCCGCTCGGCCTTGATGATCTGGTCGGTCTTGCCTCGGATATTGAAGGCCATCCGGATAATACGACGCCTGCGCTTCTGGGCGGAATTGTCACGGCGGTTTTAGAAGGGGGAAAGGTTTTCTGGGTCAAGCAGGAGGTGCATAATGCGCTTCGTTTGATTGCGGTGATTCCCGATTTTAGATTAAGTACCGA
>UQQY01000248.1 GCA_900543295.1 uncultured Oscillospiraceae bacterium
GGCGAAGTAAAAATGCGGCGTACAGCCACACCGAAACGCGGCTGCTGAAAGAACAGCATACATCCGCAGACAGCGCTTGCCGCAGCCGCAAGAAGAACCGCACCCGCAGCCGCATCCTTCGCAATTCTTATTAAGGGATGACGCTCGCCCGTCAGCTTGTCAGACAGCGCCTCTACCGCAGTATTGACGCATTCCAGCGCCGTTACCAGTCCGAAGCAGAGCATAACCGCCGCAAACTCTGCCGCTGTCGGAACAAAAAAACAGCACCAATATAAAACCAGTATTACCGCCATGCAGTGAAAGCGCATATTCCGCTCGCGATAGATACAGCTTCCGATACCGCGAAGCGCGTAAGAAAAGCCGCGGATAAATTTTTTTATTGCTTTTATCACAGCTTACACAACATAGCTGCCGTTGCGGGAAAGTCCAAGTTCCTGTAAAACAGCCTCTTCCTTTTCGCGCATCTGTCTTGCCGGAAGGCCGCCCGCTTCATGGTCATATCCGAGAAGATGAAACATCGAGTGTACCGTCAAAAAGCCGATTTCCCTCTGAATTGTGTGCCCGTAAAGCTGCGCCTGCTCAAAGGCCTTTTCTGCGGAAATAACAATATCGCCAAGCATATATGCGCCGGTGTCCTCATTTTTGTCCCAGCTTCCGTTTTCGCCCAATGGAAAAGACAAAACATCTGTCGGCGCATCCTTTTCACGATACTGCTGATTGAGCGCACGGATCTCGTCATTCGAAATAAAGGAAACACTGACCTCGGCACTGCCCTGAAAGTTCTCAAACGCAAGCACTGCATGACAGCAGCGCCGAATCAAAAGCCGGATTCCGGAGGGAATTTTCACTTCCTTCTGTCTGTTACTGATGAGCACCTTCAATTTGTCCACGATCATTTCTCTCCCTTTTTCTCAAATTTGGCATATGCCTTAATAATCTCCTGAACAATGCGATTGCGCACAACGTCGCGCTCATTAAAGCGGATTGTCTCAATTCCCTCCACCCGTTCTAAAACGCGCATTGCGTCGATCAATCCGGATTTTTTCGGATCCGCAAGATCAATCTGCGTAATATCGCCGGTAATAACAGCCTTAGAATTGGAACCAAGGCGCGTTAAAAACATTTTCATCTGTTCGCGCGTCGTATTCTGCGCCTCATCCAAAATAATAAAGGAATCGTCGAGCGTCCTGCCGCGCATGTAAGCAAGCGGCGCAACTTCAATAATACCGCGCTCCTGTTGTCTTGCAAAAGATTCCGCGCCGAACATATCAAACAGCGCGTCATAGAGCGGCCGCAGATACGGATCAACCTTCATCTGCAAATCCCCGGGCAGGAAGCCGAGTTTTTCTCCCGCTTCCACCGCAGGGCGCGTCAGGATAATGCGGCTGATTTCCTGTGCACGGAAAGCGCGCACCGCCATCGCTACAGCAAGATATGTTTTGCCCGTACCGGCAGGACCTACGCCCAGCACCACTGTGTTGTTCCGAATGCTTTCAATATACCGCTTTTGTCCAAGCGTTTTCGGCCGGATCGGCTTTCCCGCCGCCGTAACGCAGATACAACTGTCTGAAAGCGACCTTGCATGCTCAATCTCATCTTCTTTTGCAAGAGAAATCAAATACCGAATCGCCTGATCGGTAATATTTTCTCCGCCCTTCGCCATTTCAAAGAGCGCATCAAGCGTTTTACACGCTTTATTGATTTGATCCGGTTCGCCGGAGACTTTGACCTCCGTATCCCGGTTTAAAATCTGAACGCCAAATTCCTTTTCCAGCAGGCGAACATTCTCATCATACGATCCGAACACAGCCAAAAGCGCATCTGCTGAATCATAAGAAAGCAGTTTTTCCGCCATTCTTCTCCCTTCCTCCGGCTTTTTTCCGGAATCTCCGCATTGATTTTACTGTATAAAATAAAATTTCCAGACACTTTTTCACAAATAATACGTATTATTTGTCCGGTTCTTCTCTATTTTTTGATTTCTTTTATTATAGCACGAACACATTCTCTTGGCAAGCGTTTATTCTGTATAAATCACACAGTATTTTATCCGAAAAATCTACATATTAATCAAAACACACAAAA
>UQQY01000249.1 GCA_900543295.1 uncultured Oscillospiraceae bacterium
TGAGGAGTTCCGGCGTAAATTGATTATAAAAATTTAGAATACAATGGAGCTGATTCAATTGACTACAGACTACGAATTAAAACCATTCGATTGCGGTGATGCCGATTTGAATGGTTTTTTATTGAATGATGCCAAACTCTATGCCGAAAAGAATCTGGCTTTCACTTACCTGCTATTAGGAGAAGAAGGGGAGATAATTGCTTATTACAGTCTGTTGAATGATAAAATATCCAAACGGGATACGAATAATGCCACGTGGCGGAAATTTAAAAAAATGTTTCCGCATCAAAAGCATTTCAACAGCTATCCCGCTATTAAAATAGGGCGATTTGCAGTGTCAACGACCTATAAAGGACAAGGATTAGGCAGTGAACTAATGGCTTCTATAAAACTGGATGTTTCTGAAAAAGCATATTATTCCGCTTTTCGCTTCCTCACAGTGGATGCGTATCTTTCTGCTGTCCCTTTTTATGAAAGAAACGATTTCAAGATGGTGCTTTCTGATGATGACGACGAACATACCCGTATGATGTATTTTGATATAGTGTATTTGTAATCTGCCGTTCCTTTTGCTGTCATAGAATATCTTAGCGAATGGGAAATATTGTATAACCCCAATTTTAATTGTACCGAATTTGGTACAATTAAAATATGGAGAAATTAAGCGTTGTTTTCATTGAACAGAGTATGTCTCAGGGGATCAACTTGTCAAGCTCAACCAAATAGCCATTTCCCCTTCTTATCTGTTGTACCTTTATCATTTTTAATCAGATAGATAAAGGCTTATGCGAAAAAGTGATTTTAGTGAAAGTATGCGGTCGTTAGAAAGGCGCAAGCGGGAGGCGGGTGCTGAGAGTACGGCGGACTTGTACAGGGCGGTGCGGAACCGGTTTGGACGGTATTGCATGAAGGAGAGGTTGCTGTTGCAGGAGGTGACGGCGGCAAGGGTTGCGGGGTTCAGGGCGGCGCTTCGGAAGGAAGGGCTGCGGGTGAATACGGTGAACAGTTATATGAGTAGCCTCAGGGCGATGTATAACGCTGCCTGCCGGGAGGCGGGGGGCCGCTGGAAGGAGAATCCTTTTGCGGGGTTGCGGCTGAAACGGGAGGAGACGAAAAAACGGGCTGTGCCGGTCGAGGTGGTCGAGAGGATTGCCGGGCTGAACCTACGGGGAAAGCCGGAGCTGGCCGGGGCGGTTGATCTGGCGCTGTTCAGCTTTATGGCCTGCGGGATGCCGTTTACGGACTTAGTGCACCTCACACGCGAGAATATCCAGGATGGAGGGCGGCTGCTCGTTTACCGGCGGCGGAAAACGGGGGTGCTGATCCAGATCGGTATCAATACGGGGATGCGTCAACTGATCGAACGGTATGCCCGTCCGGATTCGGTGTATCTTTTCCCCGTCTTGCCTGCGGATGCCGGCCATGAGACCTACAAAGCCGCTTTGGCCCTTCATAACCGGCATCTGAAAGAGATCGGCCGCCTGTTGGGACTTGCCGTGCCGCTTACCAGCTACGTGTTCCGGCATAGCTGGGCCTCGGAAGCCTATAGATGCCACGTCGAGATCAGTGTGATCAGTCAGGCATTGGGACATACGACAGAGAAAATGACCCGTAATTACCTGGCGCGTCTTGCCCCGGAAGAGATCATTAAAGCGAATGAAAAAGTATCACACAGGATCGAAAAACTGATTGGAAAAGAGGCGGGACCTTATTTATGAAATAAGGTTAATCTTGTTGTTTAATACTATATTACAGCGTTTTATACTTGTTGAAATTCATTTATCCAACAAACTTGCTGCAAAGATTACAATAAAATTGATGAAAACCAAACAGAATCGCGAAATTTGATAAAAATAAACCATTCGATTAACATTAAAGTAGAGAAAATCGGACTAATGTCCTCCTTTTCCTTAAAAAACAAAGTTTAGGGATGAAGAAGGTCCGGAATAACCATGCTTTTAACGAGTATTCATAAAAGAAACAAAATCATTCTGTTCCAATTCTTAAATTACTTCATCAAAAATAGGCCATTCTAATAATTCAAGGTTGTTTTCTAACGGTAGAAAAACCTCTTAGAA
>UQQY01000250.1 GCA_900543295.1 uncultured Oscillospiraceae bacterium
TCTGGGAACCGGGCTGGGCAGTCTGGTACAGGAAATAACTGATGCATACGAAATCAATTATTCGGACATACCCAACTTCCCTGTGTCAACCGTAGAAGGACACAAGGGAAAACTCATCTTCGGAAAACTGGGAAACAAGGATATAATGGCCATGCAAGGACGTTTTCACTTTTACGAAGGCTACTCAATGCAGGAAGTAACCTTTCCGGTACGTGTCATGCGCGAACTTGGCATCAAAACCTTATTCGTTTCCAATGCAGCCGGAGGCATGAATCCCGATTTTGAAATCGGAGATTTGATGATTATCACCGACCACATCAACTTTTTCCCGGAGCATCCGCTACGCGGCAAGAATATCGAATACGGTCCTCGCTTCCCGGATATGAGCGAAGCTTATTCAAAAGAAATCATTAACCACGCATTGGAAATCGCCAAAGAAAAAGGCATAAAGGTACAGCAGGGAGTATATATCGGCACACAAGGCCCAACCTTTGAAACGCCTGCAGAATATAAGATGTACCATATCCTCGGCGGAGATGCGGTGGGAATGTCAACCGTTCCGGAAGTTATCGTTGCCAACCATTGCGGAATCAAGGTTTTTGGAATCTCCGTTATTACAGACTTAGGCGTAGAAGGAAAAATTGTGGAAGTTTCGCATGAAGAGGTGCAAAAAGCAGCAGACGAAGCGCAACCACGCATGACAACCATTATGAGGGAACTTATAAACAGAGCATAAAAGACCATGCACGAAGGACAAAGAACAGAAATCTCAACTCTAGGCGAGTTCGGCTTGATCAAGCATTTAACTCAAGGCATCAAACTTCAGAACCCGGAAACGGTTTATGGTGTAGGAGATGATGCTGCAGTCATGAACTTTTCAAACAAACAGGTGCTGATGACCACAGACCTGCTGATGGAAGGCGTTCATTTTGATCTGGTATATACTCCACTGAAGCATCTGGGATACAAAGCGGCAATGGTAAACTTCTCGGATATCTACGCAATGAACGGTACACCGAAACAAATAACAGTTTCGCTGGCCATATCAAAACGTTTCTGTGTGGAAGATCTCGAAGATTTTTATGAAGGATTAAAACTGGCCTGCCAACTACACCACGTTGACATAGTAGGAGGCGACACAACTTCATCAGTCACGGGAATGGCAATTTCCATCACCTGCATCGGTGAAGCAGACAAAGGCCAAATAGTATACCGCAACGGAGCTCAAGATACAGATCTGATCTGTGTTTCTGGTGATTTGGGAGCTGCCTACATGGGGCTTCAGCTGCTTGAACGAGAAAAAGCCGTATTTAAAGGCGAAAAAGACGTTCAGCCGGATTTTGCCGGGAAAGAATATCTGTTGGAACGAATTCTGAAACCGGAAGCCAGAAAAGATATAATCGAGAACCTTGCCCAGGCTGGCATCAAGCCCACTGCCATGATGGACGTTTCAGATGGGCTTTCATCGGAACTGATGCATATCTGTTCACAAAGCAATACAGGCTGCCGGATTTATGAAGAAAGAATTCCAATCGATTATCAGACCGCTGTCATGGCCGAAGAGTTCAATATGAATCTAAGCACTTGTGCCTTAAATGGCGGAGAAGACTACGAGCTGCTGTTCACCGTACCTTTGACAGCGCATGAAACGATTTCTGAATTAAAAGATGTCAAGATAATCGGCCACATTACAAAACCGGAACTTGGCTGTGCTCTCGTCACTCGTGACGGCAATGAATTGGAGTTGAAAGCTCAGGGGTGGAACCCTTTGAAAGAATAAGCCGCAAAAAATCACATCACAGCATCCCAAGGCAATGAATCCATTGCATTAGGATGCTGTTTTTCATATCAAGAGAGCCGTAAAAGCAAAAAAATCATTTTTTCCTTTCTAAAAGTTTGTCAGTTAAAAAAAATGCACTACCTTTGCAAGCGCAATCAAATAAGACAGCAAGGTGCCATAGCTCAGTTGGTAGAGCAAAGGACTGAAAATCCTTGTGTCCCCGG